>MPMW01000041.1 GCA_002238705.1 Acidobacteria bacterium bin61
GTCGAGATCGCCGGGGCGGCCGGCGCGGACCCCGAAGCGGCGGCTCGGGTGGCCGGCCTTCCCTGGGCGAGCGGCGGGGCGCTTGGCGGCCCGGACCGGATCTGGACGATGCCGCAGGAGGTCGGCGAAGCGATCGCCGCGGACCCGCGCCTCCGCTCCGCCCCGCGCTACACCGTCGCGGTCAGTGGCGCCATCTACCACGGCGGCAGCATCGCGCGACGCCCGGGGTCCCCGGCCGACGCGCTGCACCTCGTCGTCCTCGGCTACGAGGAAACGGCCTCCCCGACCGTCGCCCTGAGCGCCGCCGCCCTCGGGTCCACTCTGCTCGTTTCGCTCGTCCTCTTCCTCCTCCCGCTCGCCGCTCGCCCCCGCGCCCTCTCGAGGACCCTCGCGGCGTGGGGATTCCTCACCCCGGCGGCCGCCCTGCTCCTGCTGTTCACGTTCGGTCCGCTGCTCTTCTCGCTGTGGATCTCCCTGCACGAGTGGCGCCTCATGGACGCCGCCCACCCGTTCACCGGACTCGCGAACTACCGCGTCCTCCTGGGCGACGGCGCCTGGTGGTCGGCGGTCCGGAACACCGGCGTCTTCACCCTCCACGTCCCGGTCGCGATGGCCGTGGCGCTGGCGCTCGCGCTCCTCACCCGGGAGTCGCGGCGGGCCGCCCGCTGGGCGCGCCTCGCCCTGTTCCTGCCCAGCGTCACGAGCGTGGTGGCGATCGCGGTGGTCTGGAAGTGGTTGCTCAACGACGGCTACGGTCTCGCGAACCGGGCGCTCGGCGCCATCGGGTTCGGCCCGGTCGCCTGGCTCACCTCACCGGAGATCGCGCTCGTGAGCCTGATGGCGATCGGGGTCTGGATGGTCGTGGGGTACCAGATGGTCGTCTTCCAGGCCGGACTGGCGGCCATCCCCCGCGTCTGGTACGACGCCGCGACGGTGGACGGCGCCGGCCCGTGGCAGCGCTTGTGGCACATCACCCTGCCCGGACTCCGCCACACGCTCTTCTTCGTGCTGGTCACCTCGGTGATCGGCTCGTTCCAGGTCTTCAGCCTCGTCTATGTCATGACCGAGGGCGGGCCGCTGGGCGCCACCGACGTCGCCGTCTTCCACATCTACCGGGAGGCGTGGGAGTTCCTCCGGTTCGGCAATGCCGCCGCGATGAGCTGGGTCCTCTTCGGCGTCGTCTTCGCCGCCACCTGGCTCCACTTCCGCTTCCTGGAACGACGGGGCTCCCATGCCTGACGCGAGGACGGCCGCCCGCAGAGCCGTCGGGTTCTCCCGCGGGCTCCTGCTCGCCCTCGCCTGCCTGGTCATGGCGGCGCCCTTCCTGTGGATGGCGGCCACCAGTCTCATGGGCCCGTTGGAGGTGTTCTCGTCCGTCCGGCTGCTCCCCGAGTCACCGCTGTGGTCGAACTATCCCGAAGCGCTGACCGCCCAGCCGTTCGGACGGTATTTCCTGAACTCGCTGATCTTCGCCACGGTCGTGGTCGCCGGTCAGGTCGCCACCGCGACCACCGCCGGCTACGCCTTCGCCCGCTGCGAGTTCCCGGGGCGGGACACGCTGTTCATGGTCTTCCTGGCGACCATGATGGTGCCCGCGGTCATCGTCCTCATTCCGCGCTTTCTCATGATCGACGCTCTCGGCTGGATCGACAGCTATCAGGGTCTGGTCTCGACCGAACTGGTCTCCGTATGGGGCATCTTCCTGATGCGGCAGTACTTCCGCACGCTGCCACGCGAACTGGAGGATGCCGCCCGGGTCGATGGCGCCGGCCACTGGCGGATTTTCCGGAGCGTCGCGCTGCCGCTTGCGAAGCCCGCGGTCGCCACGCTGGCGCTCTTCGCCTTCATCGACGCGTGGAAGAACTTCATGTGGCCGCTGCTCGTCACCCGCTCCATGGAGATGCGGGTGGTGGAGGTGGGGATCGCCGCCTTCCATTCCACCTACGAGATCAACTGGCCGTACCAGATGGTGGCGGGCGTGGTGGCGGCGCTCCCGATCGCGCTTCTCTTCCTCTTCACCCAGAAATACTTCGTGCGGGGGATCCAGTTGGAGGGGATCCGGTAGGCCGCCCGCCGCGGCCCCCGGCAGCCTGTGGTTACAGTGGCGAGCGCGCGATGAACATCCGGCAGACCGGGCAGCGGGCGCGGGTCGCTGCGACCGCCCTGGCGTTGACCGCCCTCTCAGGCCTTTTCGCCGTGCCGGCCCATCCCCAACGCCTCCCCGACCCCCCGTCCGGCGATCTGCCCACCCTTGCGGTCCCGCGCTTCACGATCGCGGCATCGCCCGTTCAACTCACCGGTCCCGTGCGGCCGGGCGAGTACCTCGGCGTCACCGGTCCTCGTGCGGCCTGGCTGGGGGTGGAGACCGGCGAAGCCGAACTCTGGGTCCACCCGCTCAAGATCGGACGGGGCTTCCGTCTCTCCTTCGCGACGCCCCGCTACGGCGCCCCCATCCCGGGCGAGCGGGTCGCCCGAACCGTCGAGGTGCGGCCGGAACTCACCACCATCACCTACAGCCACGCGGCCTTCCAGGTGCGCCAGCACATCCTCGCGCCCCGGGGTGCGGACGCCTCCGGGATCCTCGTGCTCCTCGAGGTGGACAGCCCGGACCCCCTCGAGATCGTCGCCGAGTTCCATCCCGTCCTCGACTTCATGTGGCCGGCGTCGCTGGGCGGACAGTACGCCTTCTGGGACGGCGGGCGGCGCGTCTTCGTCCTCTCGGAGAGCCTGGAACGGCACAACGCGGTCGTGGGCTCCCCCTGGGCAACGAACTCGGTGGCGCACCCGGCGCACCAGCTCGGCGAAGCCCCGCGCACGATGGTCATCCCGGTGGATCCGGAGCGTGCCCGGCGCGAGTTCATCCCCATCGCCATCGCCGCGGGAACCGTCCCGCGCGAGACCGTCTTCGCCCGCTACCGCCGCCTGATCGCGGACGCCGAACGGCTCTACCGGGACACCCGCGCCTGGGCGGATTCGGCGCTGGCCGCCACCGCGTCCGTCGAGACCCCCGATCCCTCCCTCGACCTCGCCCTCGAATGGGCGAAGATCAATCTCGAGGAGCAGCGCGTCTGCAATCCCGATCTGGGGTGCGGGCTGGTCGCGGGCTGGGGGCTCTCCGGCAGCGGCGTCCGCCCCGGATTCGGATGGTTCTTCGGCGGCGACGCGATGATGAACACCTTTGCCATGGATGTCCTCGGCCAGTGGGAGCTGGTCGCCGAGGAACTTCGCTTCCTGGCCCGGTATCAGCGCGACGACGGCAAGATCACCCACGAGATCTCGCAGGGCGCCGCCCACCTCGACTGGTTCGAGACCTATCCCTACGCCTACTACCACGCCGACACGACTCCCTACTGGATGCTGGCGCTCCACCAGTACTGGCGCGCGAGCGGCGACGACGGGCTGCTCGAGGAACTCTGGCGGGCGTACCGCCGGGCCTGGGAGTGGTGCCTGAGCGCCGACACCGACGGCGACGGCATCATCGAGAACACGGCCGGCGGCCTGGGCGCGGTCGAGGTGGGGGGCCTGGGGGCAGCGATCCACCAGGACGTCTACCTGGCCGGTGTCTGGGTCGCGGCGCTGGAGGGCGCCCGGGCGCTGGCGGAGCGGCTCGGCGACTCCGCGATGATCGAGCAAGCCGCCCGGATTGCCCCGCTCGCCCGCGAGACCCTCAACAACGCCTACTGGCCGGCCGGCGAGGGCCACCACGCCTTCGCCATCCTCGAAGACGGCAGCACCAACGACAATCTGACGGTGTGGCCGGCCGCGGCCGCCGCGTTCGGGCTGCTGGACGAGGAGCGCGCCCGCGGCACGCTGACCCGGATGGCGGGCGACCGCCTGTCCTCGGACTGGGGCGCGCACATGCTCTCCACGGAGAGCGACCTCTACGACCCCCTCGCGTACAACATGGGGACCGTCTGGCCGTTCGTGACCGGCTACCTGTCCTGGGCCCAGTACCGCTACCGTCGTCCGTGGGCGGGCTTCCACCTGATGGACGCGGTCAAGCAGATGACCTACGACTGGAGCCTGGGCCGCCACGGCGAACTCTTTTCGGGCACGTTCTACCAGCCGCTCGACCAGACGGTGCCGCACCAGTTCTTCGCCAGCTCGATGCTGGCGACCCCGCTGCTGCGCGGCGTCTTCGGCTGGGATCCCGACGCTCCGAACGGGAGGGCGCGCCTCGCGCCCCAGTTGCCGGCCGACTGGCGGGAGGCGGCCGTGCGCGGCCTGCGCGTGGGCGAGACCACGGCCGACGTGGAGATCCGCGGCGGTCCCACTCTCGCGGGCGGGGAGCGCCGCGTTCGGATCACGAGCGAGGGGCCGCCGGTGGACATCGAGTTCGTCCCCGACGCTCCGGTTGGCGCCGTGGACCTGCGCGTGACGATGACCGGCGGCCAGTGGGTGGAGCCGGAGGCGGCCGATCCCGCGTCGGGTGCGATGCGCGCGATCCGGATGACCGGGGACCGGCCCGCGGAGATCACGGTGACCTGGAAGGGTGGACTGGCGGTGGCGCCGCCGCGGATGGATCTGGAACCGGGGCAGCGCAGCACGGGCCTGCGGATCATCGACCTGCGAGCTGACGCGGAGGGCTGGACGCTCACCGCGGAGGGGTCCCCCGGCCATGAGTACCCGGTGGATCTCCTCGGCGCCCCGGTCGAGGCGGCGATGCTGGACGGGGGCGCCAGCGTGGAGCCGGCTCCGGCCGAGGCCGATTCGGGACCGGGAATGGCCCGTCGCGCCGCGGCCGGTGGCGGCAGGTTCCGGGTCCGTTTCGCGCCGGGGAGCGGACGCCGCGCGGCAACGATTCGCCTGACGCCGATCGGCCGGTAGCGTTAGCAACGAAACGCGAGGAGATGCGCGTCGGCGCCCTCGAGGCCCGCCGGTGGGCGGGCCTCGTGTTTTCGCCCGGCCCCGGGCGCGGCGCCGGCATTCGTCTCGCCTTCGTCACGCCATCCGGCGAACGCCGGGAATGGGATGACTGGTACGGGATGGTTTCCCGGGTCGGCCCCCACGCTCCGGACTTCTCGTACGCGCGGGTCGAGTTCGCGCTGGACCCGAAGTCGTCGTCGTCGGGCAATATCGTCCTGGAGTGGTCGCGCCGGGAGGACGCGGTGGCGCTGCGCGCGAGGGTCGCGGCGGCGGGTCGTCTCGAGTTCATCGGAGACGTTCCGTGGGGATGGGAGGGGCGGTGGGAGGAGGCTGGTCCGGGATCCCCCGCCTGGCGGGCGCGGGTGCCGGCCGGGGGGGGCGGAGAGGAGGTGGAGATCGTTGCCGCCTTCGCGGGCGGAACCGGACGGTCCCCGGCGCCGGGAGACTCCGGCGGCGAGGTGGGGTGGCGGCTCGAAACCGGGGCCGGGATCGCCGAAGAGCTGACGATGGTGGCCGCGTGGGGCGAAAAGGAGCCCGGCCGTCTCATCGGCCGGGCCGACGCCTGGATCGACGGGGCCCGCGCGGACTGGGAGCGCCGGCGCCGCCGCGTGCCGGGGCGCCCCGACCTGGCGGAGAGCATCGCCGACAACCTGATGTGGACGGTGCTGATCCAGCCGGAGACCGGCAGGCTCTATACCCCCGCCGGCCGAAGCTGGATCTTCCCGATCCCGGGTTGCGCGGCCGGGTCGCGCGGCCGGGACCCTGACGACTGGACCATCTTCGGTTGGGACACCTTCTTCAACGCCCTGCTGCTCGCGACCGTGTCGAGGGATCTCGCGTGGTCGTCACTGCTCGCCGGAACCGCGACGCAGTATCCGAACGGGAACATTCCCAACTGGCGGAGCCGCCGCGGCGGCACGCCCGATCGCTCGCACCCGCCCGTCGGTTCGTTCGCCGCGCTGAGGCTGCACCGCGCGCATCCCGACCCGGAGGCGCTGGCGGCCGCCTACCCGGCGCTCCTCGCCTGGGCCGACTGGTGGGTCGCGGACAAGAACGGACGGCCGCGCCGGGAAGGGCTGACCCCCGGACTGCTCACCTGGGGCTCCGACACGGACCTCGTTCCCGGCCCCGGGCGGGTGCCGCCCTGGGAAGAGGGCGCGACCGGCCACCAGCGGGCCGCGTGGGAATCGGGCCAGGACGACCTGCCGCTCTGGGACGAGGCCGAGTGGGACGCCCGGCGGGAGGTCCTTGCCATGTCGGCCGTGGACCTTTGCAGTTATCGAGCGCTGGACCTGGAGAGCCTTTCACTGATCGCCCGTGTGCTCGGCGACCGTCCCACCGCGGAGCGCCTGGCCGCCGACTATCGCCGCCTGGCCGCCACGATGAACCGCGTCCTGTGGTCGGAAGCGGCCGGCCTCTATCTCGACGAACTTCCGTCCGGGCTCTCCGCCCGGGTGGCCGCGTCGAACTTCCTGCCGCTCGCCGCGGGCATTCCCGATGCGCGGCAGGCCGGGCGCATGATCCAGACCCTCCGTGACCCGGCCCGCTTCTGGGGCGACTGGGTACTGCCGACCATTGCACGGGACGACCCCGCCTTTCGAGACCAGCAGTACTGGCGCGGCTCGATCTGGCCGCCGATGAACTACCTGGTGCTGCAGGGGCTCCGCCGCTACCGCTTCACCGCGCTCGCCGCCGAACTCGCCCGGAAGGGCGCGGAGATGTTCCTCGCCGACCGGCATCGCACCGGCATGTGCCGCGAGAACTTCGACGCCCGCACCGGCGCAGGGTGCGGCCAGCGCTTCCAGAGTTGGGCGCCTCTCTTTGCGCTGGGGGCCCTCGACGAGCCGGGCGAGGCTCCGGATCCGTGATTCACGCGCCGGGATCGCGGCCGGACCTACGCGGCTCAGTCCTCCTGATCCGGAGCGCACCCGGCACCACCGAGACCGACACGGAGTCGCGCCAGCGAAGGACATCCCCGTCGATCTCGGACAACAGCTCCGACGCGCTCCCCGTCCCCGGCAGCGAGCCGACCGTGGCGTGGGTGATCCGGTGGTGTTCGATCTCGCGCCGCCCGAAATGCGTCTCCCGAGTCAGGCGGAAGATGGCGTCCATGAGCGCCACCGGACCGAGCGGTCCGATCAGGACGGCGTCCAGCACGCCGTCACCGGGGTCGGCGGGTGGGGCGAGCGGAATCCCCCCGCCAAACCGGCGCGAGTTGAGGACGGTGAGGTTCAGGAGTGTCCGTGGCCGCCGGGGGTTTTCGCCCATGCCGACCCGGAGGGAGACGGGTCGGAACCGGGCGACTTCGCGCGCCGCGGCCGCCGCATAGGTGGCCTTGCCCAAGCCGGCGCCGGAGGACGCTCTTTCGGCAACGGAGGCCGCGAGACCCAGGGAGAAGCTGTTGAGGAAGTAGCGCTTGGCCCCGCTCGCGTCCTCGACCTGTCCGAGATCGGTTGGCCGGGCCAGGGTGTTGCGCAGAAACCTTGCGGCCTCCGCGAGCCGGGTCGGGACCCCCGCGTCGCCCGCGAAGTCGTTGCCGGTGCCGCTCGGAAGAAGACCCAGCTCGGCGCTTCCCCCTGAAAGAGCGAGACCCCGAGCGACTTCGGAGGCGGTCCCGTCTCCTCCGTACGCAATCAGGAGCGGTCGCGAGTTGCCCTCCGCCCGGGCAATCCGTTCGGCGTGACCCGGAGCCTCGGTCCAGACGAGGTCGTGCCGGCCGAGCCGATCGGCGACGGGTCCGGAGGCGGCCCACCAGCGTTCCCGGCCGGTTCCGCCCCCGGCCGCCGGGTTGGCGATCACCAGCGGAAGATCGCTCATCCCGCGGTAGTCCCAAGAGATCGGCTGATCGCGAATATGCTATCGGTCCCTCGGTGCAGGGCGGCACCCCCGCCGCCGCTTCGGCCGAGCGCCCTTGACTGCATCTTCCCTGAAGGCGCCCGCCACGACTCCCTCGCCATCCCCCGGGATCCTTCGGGCGAGGATTGCGCGATCTCTCCGATCGGAAGGCGCATGAACAGACTCTTTTTCCTTCTGGGCCGCTTCTGGGAGGTTGTCCTCGAGCGGATCCGGGACGGCATCGCGCGCTGCATCATATGGGCGCGCGTTCCGCCGAACGCCCTGACGCTCGCCGGGCCCTTCGCCATGGCGTTCGTCTTCTGGCCGCTCCTCGATGGCGACCAGTGGACTGCCGGCTGGGTGGTCCTGCTGGCGATCACGTTCGACTGCCTGGACGGAGCGGTTGCCCGCGCGTCGCGCGGGGTCACACAGTTCGGCGCCTATCTCGATTCCGTGGTGGACCGCTACGCCGACATGCTGCTTCTGTTCGGCCTGCTCTTCTACTTCCTGCGGTACTCCGAACCGCCCTCCCGGAACATCTGGCTCGCGGCTTGGTGCCTGGCCACCGCCGGGACGGTCGCCACGGCGTATGCGCGTTCTCGCGCCGAAAAGCTGATTCCGGCTTGTGAGGTCGGTTTTCTGGAGCGCCCGGAGCGTTCGGTAGCCTTCGTCGTCGGGCTCGTCGCCGGCAATGTGCACGCGGCCCTGATCGTGGTGGCGATCTTCGGGAACCTGATCGCGGTGCAGCGGATCTGCTACACCCGCGCGGTGCTGGAAGGCAGGACCCCGGCAGACGGGTTCCGGTTCTGGACCTACCGGCGGGCGAGCCCCGAGTACGCGATGCTGAGCACCGCGTGTTTCTTCTTCATCGTCCTCGGGCACCTGCTGATTCCGGCGCCAGCCTGATCCGGACGACTACGCAGAAAGCCCGCTGCCTTGAGCGTGGCAGCGGGCCGTTCGGGAGGCCGCCGGAGGCTCGAGAAAACGAACTCGGGCGGCGCCGGTTCAGGAAGAACTACTCGACGTAGCTGTAGCCGCAGTTCTCGCAGGTCCAGGTCCGGCCCTGCCGGTACATGAGAGCCCCGCACTGCGGACAGGCCCGGGTGTCTTCGTCTCCGGCATCCTCGGCGAAGAGAGCGTCGTAGTCGATCTCTTCCTGGGACTCTTCGTCTTCCTTCTTTTCCTCTTCCTGCTGCTGGGCAGCCGCAAACGAGGCGACGCCCACCACGCCCGCGAAGGCGAAGCCGGCCCTCCTGAGGAATGCGCGACGGTTCAGATCGTCCATTTTCGTTGGTCTCCTTTCTGTTTGACTTGGACTTCAGGTCCTCAGGTCAGTCGCCGTATCCGACGGTGGAACGCGCGAACTCCTTGACCCTCTCGGCGGTCCGGCGCTCCTCCACGATCTTCTCCCAATCGACCGCGGGCTCCTTGACCTCGGCCGTCGGCGGAAGGATGTACTTCGGCATGTTGTACTCGTCCTTGAACATCTGGGTCCGGACGTGCCCGGTGGCGTACTCGGCGTTCTCTCCGGACATGAGGTAGGTCAGCGTCGGAACGACGTCTCGCCGCTGCACCCGCTCGGTCACGGTGTGGCCCTTCTTGAAGTCGGGCCCGAGCGCCATGAACCACACATAGTGGGCGTAGTAGTTACCCGGGCTGTGGCCAAGCTGCCCGTAGATGTTCACTTCGTCGTCGCGTCCGCACTCGGGACGGATCACCAGCGCGGTGGTGTCCCGGAGGTACGCGTCGGCCTGGATCTGGCGCCACAGGTTGCCGATCAGCTCATCGGTGGTCTTGATGTGCTTGATGTACTCCCAGTAGTCCGTGTTGTAGTCCCAGAACCCGAAGTCGGCGTGCGCGTCGTCGAGAGCGAGGATCTGCGCGGTGATGGACTTCGGCTTGAACTCCTTGAGGATCTGGGGCACCAGGGTCAGCACCTGGGCGTCCCCGTAGGGGATCTCCCGGTTGATGACCGGCTCCCGGGTGGAAGGCGGAACGTAGGACTTCGAAGCCAGGGCAGAGTCGATGAACTCCTCGACCTGCTTCCGCTCCTTCGCCGTGTGCCCGAGGCCCTTCTCGACGTTCAGATCCGCAATCTGGGCGCCGGTGAGCTTCTGCTCCGGGTAGAAGATCCGGTTCATCGTGAGGCTCGTGGATCCGTGCTTCACGCCGTACTCGGGATGCTGGCTGAAGTGCTTCACGTCCCAGGTCCAGGCCCGGTAGTAGGACGCGCCCTGGAGAGTCCAGTAGTCGGTCGCCGTCCCGCCGGCCTTTTTCCGGATGTACTCGGACCAGGTGGGGTAGCGGGGCCGCTGCGCGGGAGCGTCCACACCGCTGAGCACCTCCGAGTACATGTAGCCGTGGAGGTTTGCGGTCTCGCCGTAGTCCTCCATGAAGACGGTGCCCTCGGCAGCCATCTTGGTCTGGAACGGCGAGTGCTCCGGGTTGTCGATGACGTCGATCTTCCGGGCGCCGTTCCCGAGGATGACGGTCACCAGGTGCTTCGTCTTGAAGCCCGGGTTCTCCGGAAGGACCATGCCGCCCTGGGGAATCCCGGCGCCCGCCTCGAAGATGGGGCTGCCGGCGGCGTTCCGGGTGGAAAGGACCGCCCCGGCGCTCGCGGCTGCGCCCAGTTTGAAGAAATCGCGGCGGTCTAGCGTTTTGGCCGTCATCGCGGACCCTCCTCGCCGCCTTCTTCGGCGGTCTCGGTGTCTTCATTGTAGAAGTTGACCGTGATCCCGTCTATCTCGGAATCCCGATCTTCGTAATAGAGCTTGAAGTTCCGGGCCTCGTCGGAGACGCCGAGCCGGACGAGTTCCCATTCCCCCCACTCCATCGTGTCGGTGACGGTGAAGGAACCGGTCCAGATGTGCGGCTCGGGGAGCTTCGAGGGACGGTTGAGCGCTACGAAGCCGCCCATCTCGGGGGTCATGCTCTTGAGCTTGACCTTGAGCGCGTCGGCGCCGTTCGGAGAGCGGACGTAGCCCTCGATGCCGTGGACGCCGGAGAGGTTGTCCTCGGCGAGGACCGTGAGGCCGACCTGTTCGCCCAGCTTGGCCTCGGTCTTGGTGAACTGGACCGCCAGGATCTTGGCCGGGGCCTGGTCGATCATTTCCTTCTCCTGGTCCACCTGCACCGTCGCGGCTTCCATCAGGGGCTCGGTGCGGTTGAAGTAGTAGCGGATGTTGGTGGCGTTGTCCTTGAGGGTGACGCGCATGAGCTGCCACTCGCCGCCCTCGTACCACTGGGGGATCTGGAGCGCGCCCTTGAAGAGGCCGGGCTGGCCTCCCACCATCACCATGGTCGAGCGGATCTGGTGATACCCGCTCGGGGAAACCCAGACGGTCTCCGCTTCGGTCGGGCCGGACACGTCGTCGTCGGCGAGCACGCTGTACTTGATCAGGTCCCCGCCGGCCCGCACCCGCTCCGTCTCCACGGTGACCGACTTCAGGATCGGCGCGGTGATATCCACGCTGTCGCTTTCGGTGACCTGGAACCCGACCGGCGAACCGTCCTCCTCCTGCATCGCCTTGTGGAAGTCGGCCCAGTAAGCCTTCCGGTCTCCCACCTTGTCGGCGATGATCGTCGTCCCGACGACATAGCGGCCGGGCGCCGCGTAGCGGGAGAGCTTGCCGCGGCCCAGGAAGAGCGTTTCGTCACTGTCGTGCGGCTGGAAGTTGACGTACATCGTGGCGGCTCGGCCGAGTTCCCGGTTGTAGAACAGGGAGACGAACGACTGGGCCGCGTTGTAGGGAGAGACCACCCGGGCCATGGCGCGAACCTCGCCCCCCGGCTCCACCTCCTTGCTGAGCACCCGCATCTCGGTGAGGATCGGGGGCAACTGGTTGCCGGTGAGGTCCACTTCCTTCAACTGCTGGTCGCGGCGCCGGTACTGGTACTGCTCGGGAACCCGCAAGTCGGCCGTGAGCCCCCAGCCGCCGTCATCGTGTCCGCTGGAACTGATCACTCCAAACTCGTTGAGCACGTCGTGCGGCTCGAGGAGCGGATGGGTTTCGCCCTCGGGCGGCCTGGGCTCCTCTTGCTCCTCCTGAGCCACGGCGAATCCGCCCAGGAACAGGAACGCGACACCGGCGGCAAGGAGACTGACCGCGAGGCGCTTGGGATTGGTGAGATGGCTGGGCATAGGGGGATTTCTCCGTTCGCCGGGAAGTACCGCCACGCAGGGCATACGCACGGCGGGACAGACCCTTATATGGCGGAATCGAGGTCCAAGTCAAATGGGAATTGGGAATTGACAGGCCGATTTGGTCCCGCCGACCGGCTGCTGAACCGGGCGTGAGTCAAGCCCGCACGGACCGTACGAGTTCGGCGGCCTGTTTCAGGCCCGGACCGATGCCCGTCCGCTCGGCCAGCCGTCGCAAGTCCCACTGCGCCACGGTGCGCATATCGAGCCGCATCTGACCCTCCAGCGAAGCAAACACCGCCCGGTAGTCGCGGAGCGCGTCCTCCACGTCTCCCGCCGCCAGGCGGGCCGCCGCGAGGAGAAGCCGCTGGCGGTCCGAACCGGATGGGTCCATCGCCTCTGCCTTCTCAAACAGTCCCACCGCTTCCCGGTGGCGGCCCTGCAGGTAGACGGCGTTCGCGAGGTTGTAATGCCCGAACACGAAGTCGGGCGCGAGTTCGAGCGCCCACCGGAAAGCCCGCTCCGCCTCCGCCAGCCGGCCGAGGTCCCGCAGCGTAACCCCCAGGTTCGAGGCGAGAGAGTGGCTGAGCGGGTCGAGATCGGCGGCGCGCTCGAGCTTTCCCAAGGCCTCTTCCGGACGCTCCAGTTCACCGAGAGCCGCGCCGGCGTTTGCCCACCCGGGGGCGAACTCCGGCAGGGTTTCGGTGGTCCGCCGAAAGGACTCGAGCGCCGCTTCCAGATCGTCGAGGACGATCATTGTCTTTCCGAGTTCGAAGTGGGCGGCGGCGAGCGAGGCGTCCCGCTCGATGGCCCGGCAGAAGGCGTCCCGCGCTCCCGGGTGCTCGCGCGCTTCGGAGAGTGCTACCCCGTGCAACAGGTGGCCCAGCGCGCTGTCCGGATCGGCAGTGGTCGCTCGCCCCGCCGCCTCCCGGCGGACGGCGGCCTCCGGCGCGTGCAGGGCGATCACGAGCAGCGCCTCGCCGGACGCAGCGACGCGGAGGTCGCCGGCGTCGGGCCCGGAAACCGCCGCGGGCGCCCCGGGCGGCGCGGGGGCGGGGGGGGGACCGGGATGGGGGGGGGGGGCGCGGGCGGCGCGGGGGCGCGGGTGACCGCGAATTGGCAGGCGGCGCCCCGGCCGGCGAGAAGGTCGCTGGCGCGCAGCACGAGTTCGTCCTCCCGCGCCCAGGCGACCAGATGGCTGCGGTCCGCGCCGAGATGACAGAGACGGGCCAGCACATAGGCAGGCGTCGCGATCGCGGGCGGCGGTGGGACCTCTCTCCGTATCCGCCGCCCGACGATCGGCGCCCGGCACGGGAAGGCGCGGTCGAGGCCCGGGAGCACCACGGTCGCAGCGTCCCCCGGCAGGGGTTCTGCCTGGTGGAGGAGCAGCGGCAGCGCCGTCATCTGCGGAGGCGTCACGAAGGGGTCGCCGGCGCTCGTCTCTTTTACGGCCGAGAGCGCGGCCGCTCGCGGGCCGTCGTCACCGTCGCGATGGAGGAAGAGTCGCCAGTCCTTGCCGCCGCCGGGAACTCGATGGGCAGGCCAGCCGCCCGTTAGCGAGGCGGCAACGGCCGGATCGCCCGGGCCGAGATCGGGGTTCCGGATCCAGGTGCCGCAGTCCATCGTCACCGCATTCTACGGAAGCCGGAGGTCCGGCTCGCCGCCCGGCGCCGTCCTACCCCTGCGCCGCTGCGACCCGGACCGCGTGAGGGTGGGTATAAGGTGGAGTCGTGAACCGTCGCCGGCTACCGATCGGCATCCAGAACTTCCGGGAGATCCGGGAGGAAGGCCACTACTACGTGGACAAGACCGCCTTTGCCCGGCGGTTGGCCGAGGAGGGCAAGCACTACTTCCTCTCGCGGCCGCGGCGGTTCGGGAAGAGCCTGTTCCTCGACACGTTGAAGGAGCTGTTCGAGGGGAACGAGCCGCTGTTCCGAGGACTTGCGATCCACGGCGCCTGGGATTGGTCCGCGCGCCACCCGGTGGTGCGGTTCAGCTTCGGCAGCGGCGGCTTCCGTGACCCGGACAGCGTTCGCGCGAGCGTGAGCGAGCAGTTGGCGCGGGCTGAACGGCGGGCGGGGCTCGATCCCCACTACGAGACCACGAGCGGCCGCCTCGGCGCGCTCGTCGAGGCGTTGGCCGAGCAGTCGGGCCACCGGGTCGTGGTGCTGGTGGACGAGTACGACAAGCCGATCCTCGATGCCCTCGGGACGCCCGAGGTGGCACGGGCGAACCGCGATTTCCTGCGCGGGCTCTATGGCGCCGTCAAGGAGTTCGACGCGCACATCCGGATGAGCTTCTTCACCGGGGTGAGCAAGTTCACCAAGGTGAGCGTCTTCTCGGAACTGAACAACCTCATTGACCTGACGCTGGAGCGGCCGTACGGGGCGATCTGCGGCTATCGGGAAGCCGATCTCGACTCCGTGTTCGCGCCGGAACTGCCGGGCCTTGACCGCGAACTCATCCGGGAGTGGTACGACGGCTACAACTGGCGCGGCGAGCGGATGTACAACCCGTTCGACATCCTGCTGCTGTTCCGGAAGCGCGAATTCAAGGCGCACTGGTTCGAGACCGGTTCCCCCGCGTTCCTCATCCAGAAGATGCTGGAACGGCGGGTCTTCTCCGTGGACCTGGAGGCGATGCACGGAGAAGACGAGCTGTTGTCGGAGTTCGATGTGGACGAGATGGCCACGGAGGCGCTGCTGTTCCAGACCGGCTACCTCACCATCACCGGAGAGGAGGATCTCGGGGGGGAGCCGCACTACCGATTGGGGTATCCGAACCGAGAGGTGCGGCAAGGCCTGAACCGCCGCCTCCTTGGCGCCATGGCGCCAGCCGAATCACGGCGTCTCCTTCCCAGCCTGCGGCTTCGCGGAGCGCTGGAGGCGAGCGATTTCGACGCTGTCGAGGGGTTGTTCCGGGCGTTCTTCGCCGGGATTCCCTACGAGTGGCACACGAGGAATCCGATTGCGCGGTACGAGGGCTACTACGCGAGCGTCTTCTACTCCCACTTTGCGGCTGCCGGGCTCGACGTGCGGGTCGACGACAGCAGCAGCCGCGGACGCGTGGACATGGCGGTGCGGTTCGAGGGGAGCGTGTTCCTCTTCGAGTTCAAGGTCGTGGAGGAAAAGCCGGAGGGAACGGCGCTCCGGCAACTCCGGGCCCGGGGGTACGCCGACAAGTACCGACACCTCCGGCAGCCGATCCACCTCGTGGGGGTAGAGTTTGGCCGGGCGGCGCGGAACATCGTCGCCTTCGAGGTGGAGGCAGCCTGATCGGGTTGGCGGGTGGTCGGCCATAATCCGCCCGCCCGATGGAAGAGCCGAGTCCCGCAGCACCCCGGAATCCCGTGCTCCGGACGCCCTACGAGGCCCCGGATACCCACTGGCGTCTCGATCCTCGGGGCCGAACGACGGATCACAAGAATCCCGGCCGGCGCCCGAGCTTCTCGTCATCCGGTGTCCCGGAACCGAAGGGCGCCCCGTCGGTCTGGGGGACGGCGCCCGATTCGCAACTGTGGGCGGCGGACGCCCCCCGGCAGAGAGTTCCCCATCCCGCTCCGGCGGATTCGTGGATGGCGGCGGTGGAACCGCACCGGACCATCAACGAACTGCGGACACTGCTCGGAGACTGGCGCTCCGCCGGTCGGCCCGGAGTCTCCTCCCCGACGCGGCGGTTACTCGAACACTGGACGTCGCCCGGCTTGGAGTTTCGGCCGTTCTGGTGCCAGCTTGAAGGCGCCGAGACGGCGATCTGGCTCCTTGAGGCCGGCCCGCAGGCGGCGCCCGAAGACCATGCCCGAATCACGGCGCGGCTGGCCAAAGTAAACGGGCGGTGGAACGGCGGAATTCCCAGATTGGCCCTCAAGATGGCGACGGGAACCGGGAAAACGAACCTCATGGCGATGCTCGCCCTCTGGTGGGCGGCCCGGTCCCGGGCCGAGGTGGACTTCCTGGCGATCGCGCCGAACCTCACCGTACGGGACCGACTCACCGCGCTCGATCCGAGGAACGAAGATCCGCTCTGGGACTCGATCACTCCCCGGGACTTCGAGCGCTACCGCCGGCGGATGCGCTGGAGCATTCTCAACTTCCAGAAGTTCCAGCGACGGACCGGCCCCGACGGCCTCGATGAGGCGGGAGGGAAGGAGAAACGCTTCCTGCGCGCCGGGACGCCCGAACCGCCGGGCTGGACCGAAACCCCGCCGGCGATGCTCGACCGGCTCCTGCGGGCGCACCGGCGGGGAGCCCGCTTCGTGGTCTTCAACGACGAGGCGCACCACTGCTACGCCCCCGTGGACATCAAGGGGAAAGTGGATGCCGAGGAGCGGGAAGACCGGCAGGCGGCGGCGCTGTGGTTCTCCGCGCTTGAGGCCCTCCACGACGAGAACCGTCTGGAACAGGTTTTCGATCTCTCGGCGACTCCCATGTGGTTGCGGCGGCCAGCGGATCTGACCTCCGAGATATTCCCCTGGACGGTTTCCGACTTCCCCCTGCTCGACGCGATCGAGTCGGGGCTCACCAAGGTGCCGCGGGTGCCCGTCGCGGACGACCGCAGCGCCGAGCAGCCGAAGTACCGGAACGTATACGTCTTCGCGGACGGAAAGGATTTGCCGCAGGGCGGGCCGCAGGGAAAGGTGCGGGAGCCGCTCGCCGAGCTCTACGAGCACTACGAGACCCGGGTCGAGCCCGTTTTCCGGGAGCGCGGAATTCTTCCCATCTTCATCGTTGTCGCCAACAAGATCGCGAACGCGGAGCGCCTTCACCGCTGGATCGCGGGAGCGAGCCGCGAGCACGGGCTGGGGACCCCCGGAAACCTGCCACTGCTTTCCAACTACCAACCGGACGGGACTCCGAAGCCCCACCCGCCCACGGTCCTCGTCCACTCGAAGCTTGGCGACCCCGAAGGACTGACCGGCAAGGCGGCGGCCGCCATCGAGGAGCAGGCCGCCCTCCACGCGCCGGACGCCGGGACGAAGGCGGAGAAACAGGACGCGATCCGGCGGATCTTCACCACCGCGGGCAGAAAGGGGGAACCCGGCGAGTACATCCGCTGCGTGGTGTCCGTGGGGATGCTCACCGAGGGCTGGGACGCCCGGAACGTGACCCACATCTTCGGCTACCGCCGCTTCGGGAGCCTGTTGCTCTGCGAGCAGGTGACCGGGCGGGCGCTCCGGCGCACCGCGTTCAGCGGGAAGGACGAAGCGCAGGCGCCGGAGTACGCGAACGTCTTCGGGGTCCCCTACAGCTTCGCGCGCAGCGATGATGACCCGGTGCCGGTGGTTCCGATCCAGCCGTGGCGCGTGTACTCGATAACGGGCCGCGCGGGCTACCGGATCGCTTTTCCGAACGTGGTCGGCTACGCGCCTCCCGAGACCGTGACGCGCTGGAGCCTGAACCCGGCGAAGGTCGCGGGGGGGAGGGTGGCGGGCCGTCCCACTCCCGGCGTGACGGACGAAGCGGGTCCGGCAGGAGACGAACAACGGATCCTTCGTGAGTACCGTGAGGAGACGGACCTGTGGCAGGCGTCGGCGAAGGTCGCCGCTCATCTCGATCCACAGCGGAGCCAGCGCCGGGCCGCGTTCATCGATGCGCTGACGGCAGTACGCGAGTTCCTGCGCCTGCCGCAGGTCGTCTGCCCTGACCCGTCGGGGCTCCAATATGACGAGAAGGCAGTCGGCGACATCGCCGCGGCCTGTGAAGCCCGGAGACCGCCGACCCCCTGGCGGCCGGTCTTCGCCGACGAGCGCGACCGGGGGTTGCCGCGGCTCCGGGACACCGCCGACGTGGACTTCGAGACGACCCTGCCGCACCGCCACGACGCCGCGCGCTCCGAACTGAACGCGGCGGCGTGCCACTCGCTCCCCGAACGGGAGCTCGCCGGAATCCTCGACCGGCATCCCGACGTCGCCGCCTGGGCGCGGAACTTCCGGTTGGGCTGGGTGGTCCCCTGGTTCGACCCCGAACTGGACCTCTGGCGGCGGACCGAGCCGGACTTCGTGGCGCGCGCCGTTCCGGAGCCCGGAAAGCGGCCGCTCCACCTCGTGATCGAGTTCAAGGGGCTGAGGGCCGGCGAGGCAAGCGAGGAGGCGAAGCGGGTCTGGCTCGGGCGCTGGTGCGACGCGGTCTCCGTGTGTCGGGAGGCCGACCAGGACTACGGACAGTGGAAGGTGGTCTGGATCGAAAGCCTGCTGGATGCCGCGGAGCAGATCTCCGCCACCACGGACCGACGGGAGGACACATGAACGGGAAGAAGAAGGCGACCCGCGCGGCGAAGCCGCTGCTCGCCTACACCCACGCCGAGGCGAAGCGCGCCAACCTGCCCACCGACCAGACGGAGCGCTACATGCGGGAAGAAGAACTCGCGGCGGTCCCCTACGCGCCGGAGCGGCGGGCGTCGGCGGGGCCGCGGCTCTCCTGGCGGCGGGGGAAGTCGCTCGACGACCTGACCACGACCGCCGGCCCGCTCTACGTCCATGAGAAGGTCTCGCCGACCGCGTTCGCCGAGCAGCTCAAGGGGGAGCCGGCGCCGACCCTCTTCGACGAATTCAACGGGCTCCCGCCCGACGCCGCGTGGTCCTGCTACACCCACCGGGGGAACTGGTCGAACCGTCTCATCAAGGGGCATTCCGAGGACGTGATGGCCTCGCTCGCCGGCAAAGAGGACCTCGCGGGGAAGGTCCAGATGATCTACTGGGACCCCCCCTACGGGATCCGGTTCGACGCCAGCTACCAGCCGAACACCAGAAAGCGCGCCGGAGGGACGCCTTCCGAGGCAGCGGCGGCGAAGGCGTTTCGGGACACCTACCGGGACGGGATTCATTCGTACCTCGACACCGTGTACCGGACGGCGGCGTTCGGGCGGGAGCTGCTCACGGAGTCGGGGAGTTTCTTCCTCCAGATCAGCTCGGAGAACCTGCACCGCTGCGCGCTGGTGCTGGATGAGGTGTTCGGCCCCGACAACCGGGTCGCGACCGTTCCGTTCGCCAAGACGAGCGCCGGTGCGTCCCACACGCTTTCTGAGGTTTGTGACTACCTGCTGTGGTACACCCGGAGTCGCGATGATGTGAGATTCCACCAGCTCTACGAGCCGTTGACGCGTCGCCAAAAGATCGTTCATATGAGTAGTTGGGCGCTTGTCGAATTGCCGGATGGGACACGTCGGAAACCTACTGAAGCGGAACGCGAAGATCCGACACGGTGGCTACCTGAGGGTGCGCGCCTGTGCCGCCGGATGCGGTTTGCCGCGCAGGGCGAATCGGCTAGCGGGCGATCCGCCCCCTTTGCTTGGCGGGGCCAGTTGTATCCATGTCCTCCAGGCCGACATTGGGCTGTCAGCCACGAAGGGTTGGAACGGATCGGGGAGCAGGGGCGACTCGATGCACCCGAGACCGGAGAGCTGGGCTGGGTCCGCTATGAAAATGAAGTTCCTGGGCGCCCTATCAGCAATATGTGGAGCACGCAGATGGCTCCTCGAGACATGCACTACGTCGTTGAGACCGCCGAGTCCGTGATCGAGCGGTGCATCCTGATGGTGACCAACCCCGGCGACTTGGTTCTCGACCCCACCTGCGGCTCCGGCACGACCGCCCTTGTCGCCGAACGGTGGGGACGGCGCTGGATCACGATTGACGCGAGTGCCATCCCGGTAGCGCTCGGGCGGCAGCGCATCCTCACCGGCGTCCACGAATGGTTCCTGACGAAGGACGACCCCGAGGGTTGGCAGGCGGAAGCCGAACTCAGTGGTTTGGACGAGGCGGCCGGGCCCCGGCCTGCGGCGGCGTCGCGTCACGATCCCGGTACCGGGTTCGTGTACGAGCGGGTCCCCTACGTCTCGGCGGCGACCCTCGCCTACGACCACCCTCCATCCTTCACTTACTTGGTGGACCAGCCCCGGAAGAAGAAGGGCTGGAAGCGCCTTGCCGCGCCCTTCACCGTGGAATCTCACTCTCCGTGGCGGTACGTGCCGGTGGCGGACGGCCCCGGGGAGAGCGAGCTCCGCGTCAGCGTTCGCGAGCGGATGCTGGAATCCCTCGGGAGCGCCGGGTTCGTCGCAAACCAGACAAATGTCGGGGGGGGGGGTAGAGTCTCGTTGGCATCTCGATGACGTCGAGACTTGGCCCGATGAGTCCAGCTCTCTGACCCACGAAGCCCGTATCCGGGAGACCGGCGAGCGGGTGGCGCTCGTCGTGCTCTCCGACGACCAGACCGCGACCCGGAACCAGGTGGACCGGGCCGCGGAAGAGGCCGCGGCCCGGGGGGCCATCCGCAAGCTGATCGTCGCCGCCTTCGAGTACGAAGCGGACGACGCGCGGAGCGAAGCGCGGGGACGGCTCGAAATCATCCGCCTCCGGGCGAACCGGGATCTCGCCATCGCCGAACTGAAGCCGGGCCGCGAGGACCACGCCTTCGTGGTGGTCGGCGAGCCGGAGATCGAAGTCCGGAACGCACCCGGCCAGCCCCAGCGGATCGTCGTCGAAGTGAAGGGCTGGAATACCTACGACCCGGCAACCGGCAACGTCCGAGCCGGCAAACCGGGAGACATTGACTGCTGGCTGCTCGACACCGACCACGACGGCAGGTCGTTCTACGCCCGCCGCATCCACTTCCCCGGCAAGTCGCAGGACCGCCAGCTCAAGCGCTTCAGGTCAGCCCTCGGCTCGCGGATCCGGCCGGAGCACTGGGCGAGCATGGAGTCGCTGACCTCGGCCCCCTTCTCCCGTCCGAAATCCGGCCGCATCGCGGTCCGCGTCGTGACCACCACCGGTGACGAGATGCTCGCGGTCCGGGATGTTCCACCATGAGT
>MPMW01000042.1 GCA_002238705.1 Acidobacteria bacterium bin61
CGGGCCGCGGGTGCCGACTGAAGTCGGCGTTCCAAGCCGTTTTGGCGGTGAAGGCGATGTGCCTGGTACGGTTCCGCGACGCTGCGCGCCGTTCGGTGCGTCCAGGCTGGCACCTGCTGGACAAACCACCGCGACAGAGTGGGTTACGACCCATTGCGGTCCGCACCGGGTCGTGAGTATGAGAAATCCGGGTTAGCCTGGGGTTAGCCCGGCTGGTTGCCGTTGCGGCTCCGGCTCGACGTCCGTGGTCCCGGCCGCCACCGTCGTGAAGGCAGGTGGCGTGGTGCGTCTGCCGCGGGCCCGCGGTCCGCGTGCCGCCGTGAAGGCCGGCTTTCCTACCGGGACGAGAGGCTGCGGTGGACCAGGCGGACGAAGCGCTCGGCGTTCACGAAACCGGCGGCGTCCGGCGACCAGCCGATGTCGGTGCCGATGCCGGTGACCAGGGCGACGTAGTCGGCCGCGGCATCGTCCTCGCTCTGGCCGGCAGCGACGCGCTCGCTGATCCGCTCGCGGGCCATCTTGAGGGCCTCCGCGTACTTCATGAGGTTGGCGCGGTCGGTGACCGGCCCGTGGCCGGGAATGATCTTCGTCTGGCCGTCGGTCGCCCCGGCGACCTTCTCGGCGGCCGCGATCAGGCCGTCAACATGCCCCCCGGAATCCACGTCGATGAACGGGAAGGCGCCGTTGAAGAACAGATCTCCCATGTGGACGACATTGGCGCCCCGGAAAAAGATGATGGAGTCGCCGTCGGTATGGGCGGTGGGAGCGTGGACCGCTTCGACGGCCAGACCGTTCCAGTGCAGAGTGACGCCGTGCTCGAAGGTCACCACCGGCAGGGCTTCGGGAGCCGCCTGGTCGCTGCGGCCGACCAGATCCGCGAAGTCGGCGGGGTTCATCCGCCGCCGGACGTTCTCGTGGGCCACGATGAGGCTACCGGCCTTCCCGAGGTTCTCGTTGCCGCCGGTGTGGTCCCCGTGCCAGTGAGTGTTGACCACGAAGCGCACCGGCTCGTCCGTGATGCCCCGCACCGCAGCGAGGATCTTGTCGGTGAGCGGCGCGTACTGATCGTCCACCAGCAGCGCCCCGTCTTCACCGGTCGAGAGGCCGATGTTGCCGCCGCGCCCGAAGAGGACGTGAATGCCGCCGCCCAGATCCTCGCTGGTGATGGAGACGGCGTCCCAGTCCGGATCCTGGGCCAGCGCCGGGAACGCGACGAGCGAAAGGCAAATCGCGGCGAGAACGAGCCGCCGTGGGCGGCGCATGGATGGGTCAGTCAGGAACATGGCGGTACGAACTCCGGAAAACAATGATGCGGCCACACGGATCCCGGTGGCCTGACGGAGAACCAGCGGCGGAAGAGTCAGCAGCCGACGCAGGCGTTGTTGTTCTGGGCGCCGTAGCTGGCGAGGAGCGCGATCGTCTCCGGGAAGGGGTTGATGCGCTGCACCGGCCCGTTCGCCAGGTCGATGGTCGTCTGGCCGGTCCGAGCCACCGCGAGCGGATCGGCACCGTGGTCGATCAGGTACTGCACGAGCCAGGTATCGCCGCGCGACGCCGCGTGGTGGATCGTCGAGTAGCCGTTGTGGTCACGAACGGTCGCATCCGCACCGCATTCCTCGACGAGGTAGCGGACCGCGTCATGCCAGGCGTCCGGCGCGTGCCGGTGAGAGTTGGCGGCGAGTCCGAGGCCATACCCCACCCCGGACGCGGCGTGGATCGGATACACCGCGGAGTCGCCGAACTCGGCCGGAGGAAGACCCGATGGATCCGGATCCCCGTCTTCGATGAGCATCGGGAGACGCCGCCGCTCCGGCACCTTCATCGTCGGAATGTGCGGGTCGGCGCCGTTCGCCACCAGCAGCTTCATGGCCGGAACGTCGAGCGAATAGGCGGCGCGCCAGAAGGCGGTCGCACCGCTGCGGTCCACCCCGAGCTGGTCCACGTTGTAGACCGTGTACCAGAGCGAACTGTCGATCCGGGCGTTCACGTCGGCGCCCGCATCGATCAGGGCCTGCATGAGTTCGAGGTGCGAGGTCTCCTGCTGCAGGTAATCGGCGGGCTGCGGGTGCCGGGCCTTTGGAATCCACTGGGTGTTGATCGCCCCGTAGAGCGGAGTGGAGTTTTGCGAATCCGCCAGCATCGGGTCGGCGCCACGCTCGAGCAGTTTCATGGCGAGGTCGAAATGACCGTTGATCGTGGCCATGAGAAGCGGCGTGGTGCCGCTGCCTTCGGCGCGCTGGTC
This sequence comes from Acidobacteria bacterium bin61, assembly GCA_002238705.1. Taxonomy (GTDB): domain Bacteria; phylum Acidobacteriota; class Vicinamibacteria; order Marinacidobacterales; family Marinacidobacteraceae; genus Marinacidobacterium. The sequence goes on from MPMW01000042.1 coordinate 2,243, forward strand.
GATTTCGGCGCCGGCGTCGAGCATCGCCATCGCGGTCTCGATCTGACCCTCGCGGGCAGCGAGCAGGAGGGCGGTGAGGCCGCCGTGGGTGCCGACCCGGTCCTCATAGGTCTTGGGCCGCGGCTCGTTCGGATCGAGATCGCTGTATGGATCGAGCGGATCGGGCGGCGCCGCCCCACCGCCGGTGCCTCCGGTGCCCGCACCGGGGCGGCGGTCGGTACCGTTCGCGGGGAGCGGGCGCTCGGCCTGGAGGACGCCGCTGCCACCCCGAATCTCGGCGAGACGGGCCTCCCGCTGGCGGCGCTCCTGCATGTCGAGCTTGGCGCGCTCGACGACATCCAGCACGTTCGCGGTTGCTGCGGCGTCCGCGCCGGCCTCCATCAGCGTCTTGACCGCTTCCACGCGGCCGCGGACGGCGGCGAACATGAGCGCGGTGAGGCCCCACTCGGTCTCCCGCGCGTCCACGGAGGCTCCGTGTGCGATCAGAGCGGTCACCACTTCGGGCACGCCGGCGGCCGCCGCCAGATGGATGGGCTCGGCCCCGGTCAGGGTCATGGCGCCGGCAGGTGCGCCGCCCACGAGGAGCGCCTCCACGACCCCGGCCTTGCCGGCGGCCGCCGCCACGTGAAGCGGCATGTGACCACCGAGACGGGTCGTCGCCTCGAGATCCGCACCGGCAGCGATCAGAACCTCCGCAACCTCGCGATTCCCGAGCTTCGCCGCCCAGTGGAGCGCGGTGAACCCGTCGCCCTGCGCCGCGTTCACGTCCGCGCCCGAGCGCAGCTCCGCCTTCAGCGACTCGACGTCACCGCGCTTCGCCGCATCCAGGACCGGCGACAGCAGCGCCGCGTATCCGGCTCCGACCAGCACCCCCAGCACCGTGAGCAGCGCTGCCAGACCAATCCATCGCTTTCCGATCTTCATGCCCCGCCCCTCTCTCCCGATCAGAGTCCTTGGTGTGGGTTCCGCTCCCCGGTTACACCGCCTGCGACAGCGAGAACGAGCCCGTGCTGTTGCCGAAGCTCTCCAGGTCGTCCATCCCCAACTTGTGCAGGAGCGTCAGCATCACGTTCGCCAGCGGTGTCCCCGGCTGCGCACGCAGGTGCAGGTTGTGCTCCAGCGCTCCGTTCGCGCCGCCCGCCACGAAGAACGGGACGCGCTTGTGGTTGTGGATGTTTGGATCGCCCATCGGAGACCCGTAGACGATCATCGTCTTGTCGAGCAGCGTCCGGTCCTCTTCCTGGATGCTCCGCAACTTCTCCATGAAGTAGGGCACCAGGCTCACGTGGTACCGGTTGATCCGGCCCAGGACCTCGACCCGCTCGGGATCGTTGCCGTGGTGCGAGGCCGGATGGAAGGCCGTGGCCTCCCCACTCTCCGGGTACACCCGGCTCGACGCGTCCCGGCCCAGCTTGAAGCTGAACACCCGGGTCATGTCCGACTGGAAGGCCAGCGCCTGCAGGTCGAACATGATCTTCACATGCTCGTCGAACGAATCAGGCACCCCTGACGGTGCATCGGGAAGCTCGCGGAGTTCCCCGCTGGTGTTCCGCTCCACGATCCGCTCGATCCGCCGCTCCATCTCCCGGATGTCCGTCATGTAGCGGTCCATCCGCCGCACGTCCTCCGGGTCGAGCGCATTCTTCAGCCGGCTGACCTCCGAACCGATGAAGTCCAGCACGCTTTGGCGGGCCTTCTGCCGGGCGATCCGTCCCTCCGGGGTGCCGCCCGCACCGAACAACTGGTCGAACACGATCCGCGGGTCCCGCGTCATCGGCAGCGGCTCGGTCGGCGACGCCCAACTGATGGTGTCCGTGTAGACGCAGGCATAGCCGTAGGCGCAGCCGCCGGCCTGGTCCACCGTCTCGATGCAGAGCTGCATCGAGGGAATGGGCGTGTCCTGGCCGAAGCGCTGGGCGTACATCTGGTCCAGCGAGGTGCCCGCAAACACGTCCGAACTCTCGGTCTGCTTGGGATACGACTGGGTCAGGAACGCCGCGCTGGAGCGGAAGTGGTCTCCGCCGATCTCACGCGCGGTACGCGCCTCGGCCGGCTCCACATCGCAATCGCTCACGACCGTGACGTAGTCGCGAACCGGCTCCAGGGAGCTGAGCGCGCCCTTCGAGAGATCGAAGTCCGTACCCTCCGTTTCCGGGCTCCACAGGTGCTGCGAGCGGCCGTACTTGTTGCTGCCGGCGGCGCCGTGAACGATTTCCACCGCCACGAGGCGCGTCGGGTCGTCCGCCGTCGGTTTCGCCATCACGCTCGCCGGCACCATGGCGTCCAGGAACGGCAACGCGATCGTTGCTCCCGCTCCCCGAAGGAACGTGCGCCGGGGAAGGCTCTTACCGGTCAGGTAGTTCATCGTTTTCTCCTGTCCTCTTTTTTTCCCTACTGGCTTTTACCTACCAGGGGTACCCCACCGGCCGTCTCCGTATCCGGTGGAGTTGGGGTTTTGCTGTGGGTAAACGGCCCCCAAAAGGTACGGGATAGTCCGTTTCCCATAACCGGGCAAGGATAGGAAATCCGGCGGTCCGACGCAAGCGACAAACGGACCGGACGGGCGCCCTGGACGAGTGCCCGGGGAAGCGGAGACGCGGCGCCCTTCAGCCCCCCGGCGGCGTATCAGTGCTCCGCGGCGACGGTGGTTTCGATCTCTTCGAGAACCTCGCCCTTCATCTGGAAGGCCGGGCTGTTCACCACCCCCAGGATGAACGAAGACATCCGGTAGTCCGAAGCCCCCGCTTCCCGCACGATCTCCCGGATCCGCGGCTGGTCGTAGTACTCCACCCGCCGGCCCAGCGCGTAGGCCATCAGGTTCTCCGTGAAGGTCCTGAGCAGCGGCGTCGGACGCTTGAGGAGCGCATTGCGCAGATCCCCGATGTTCTGGATCAGGGTCCCGTCGTAGAACTCGCCGGATGCATCGATCGGCTGGCCCGCGTCCTTCACCCGCAAGCGGCCCGTCACGTCGAACGCCTCGAGCGCCACGCCGATGGGATCCATCATCCGGTGGCAGGAACGGCAGGCCGGGTTGTCCCGGTGAATCTCCAGACGTTCGCGGGCGGTGAGCTCGCGGCCGTCCTGCGCCGCCGCGGTCGCATCGAGGTCGGGAACGTCCGGCGGGGGCGGTGGCGGCGGGCTTCCCAGCAGCACCTCCATCACCCACTTTCCGCGAAGCACCGCCGACGTCCGGTACGGATGCGAGGTCAGCGTCAGCATGCTCCCGTGGGCGAAGATCCCCCGCCGGTTCGGGTTCTGGTACTTCACCAGCCGGTGCTCGGGACCGGTCACCCCCACCATTCCGTAGTGCTTGGAGAGGCGCTCGTTCACGAACGTGTAGTCGGCCTCGAACAGGTCGAAGACGCTCTTGTCTTCCGACACCAGGTAGTGGAAGAACCGCTCGGTCTCCTCCACCATCGCCGTCTTCAACTGCTGGTGGAAGTCCGGATAGAGCCGCACGTTCGGATTGATCTTCTTGAGGTCCTGCAGCCGGAACCACTGATACGCGAACCGCTTGGCGAGGGCCTCCGAACGCGAATCCGCCAGCATCCGGCGAACCTGGTGCTCGAAGACCGCGGGATCGGACAACTGTCCGGCCTCCGCCGCGTCCAGCAACTCGTCGTCCGGAATCGTCCCCCAGAGGAAGAACGAGAGGCGGGACGCCAGGTCGGTGTCCGTGAGCCGATAGCCGAACTCCGCCTCGCGCGGATCGAGCGGCTCCTCGATGCGGAAGACGAAGTTGGGGCTCGCGAGAATCCCCTCGACCCCCATCCGGATACCTTCCTCGAAGCTGACGGTCTCGGCGCCGGCGTCATAAAGCTCCATGAGCGCTGCCAGACCCTCGCCCGTCAGGTTCCCCCGATAGGCGAGCCTTGCCAGCCGGCCCAGAATCTCCTCGGCGCACGGCCGGGCCTCGTCCGGTGACAGCGGGCGGCAGGCAAAGATCGCCCGCCGGCTCGGCGTTTCCGAAACTCCGGTCGTGTCGAAGGGGCCGCGAATGAGGACGTCCCGGAGATGCGGGAGGCTGTGGATTCCGTAGGTAAGCGCGATGTTGGTGCTGGCGAGCGACCACTCGTGCGGCGAGATGAGGTCCAGGGTCGCACCGTCGAACTGCCGCAGGAACGCCGCCGCCACCTTTCGGGGACCGGCCTTCACGAAGATCGGCTCGGTGATCATCGTGGCGCCATCCGGATCGGAGGTGTGCATCCACGGATCGATCGAGAGCAGCGCCACCCGCTCCCCGTCAATGGAGATCTCGAGTCGCTCGGGGTTTTCCTCGGAGTTCAGCGCCCCCACGGCCGTACCGACGACGGGGCCGCACACCTCATGGTGCAGGGAGACTCGGAAAACGTAGTTCCCGTCCGCGGGGAAGGTGTGGTCCGCGGCGAGCCCGCCGCGGGTGCCGTACGGCGCTCCCTCGACCTGGCGGCGCTGCGAAGCCCACCGGGAGACGAAGTAGCTGGTCTCGGCCGGCGCGGCGTCCGGATCGCCCACCGCGAACCGGCTGATCTCGCTCGCCGCGCGCAGGTAGGAATCCATCAGCGTCGCCGAGAGCAACTGCACGTCCGCGATGTTGTCGAAGTTGGCGCTGATGGTGTCCTGCGGCAGGTACTCCGCGGCGTCCAGTTCGAGCGCCAGCAGGTCCCGGATCGCCGCCGAGTACTCCGCCCGGTTCAGTCGCTGGAAGGAGCGGCGCCCCGGATTCGGCTCCGCCGCGGCGCTCTCGTCGAGCTGGGTCTCGAGCGACCCCGCGACTTCGGCGAGCATTTCCTCGCCAGGACGGCGTGAGCCCGGCGGCGGCATCATGCCCAGGCGGAGCTTCGACACCATCTTCTCGGCGAGATCGGGGCTCCCGGGCGCGTTCCCGGCGTCAAAACCGGCAAGCGACATGTTGCCGGTCTTCATCCGGTCGTTGTGGCAGACCATGCAGTAGGTCCGCAGCATCCGGTTGTGGGCAGCCGCGTTCTCCGGAGAGACGGACCGCGCGGCTTCGCCTGACGGGGCGGTCTCCGCGGGTGATCCGGGCTCCCAGACCCGGGCGGTAGCGAGGGTCGAGGTCTCGGAAGACGACGCGACCGATGCCACCAGGAGACCGGCGAAAAGGAGCGGGATCAGGGAAAGCCGGCCGGCTCTTCCTGACGCTGCAACCGCGGAGATTCCCATCGTGATGCCTCAGCAACCCACGCAGCGGTTGTTGTTCTTGGCCCCGTAGCTCTCCAGGAGGGCGATGGTCTCCGGGAAGGGGTTGATCCGCTGAGCCGGCCCGTTCGCGAGATCCACCGTGCTCTGCCCGGTCCGGGCAACGGCCAGCGGGTCGGCGCCCTTGGAGATGAGGTAGAGGATCATCTCGTTGTCACCGCGGGAGGCCGCGTGGTGAATCACGCTGTAGCCGTTGTGGTCGCGGGCGGCCGGGTCGGCCCCCAGTTCCTCCACCAGGTACTTCAACGCCGGCATCCAGGCGTCGGGCGCGTGGCGATGCGAGTTCGCCGCGAGTCCCAGGCCGTAGCCGACTCCGGCCGCGGCATGGATCGGATGGACGCCGGGACCTCCGTAGGGGACCTCCGGAAGCCCGGAGGGATCCTCGGTGGGCTCTTCCAGGGTCAGGTCCGTCAACCGGCGCAGGGTCCGCTCGGGCACTTTCATGGTCGGAATGTTCGGATCCGCTCCACGGGCGACCAGCATCTTCATGGCCGGAATGTCGAGCGCGTAGGCGGCGCGCCAGAAGGCCGTCGCGCCAGCGCGGTTCACGCCGAGCTGGTCGGTGTTGTAGGTGGTGTACCACTGCTTCCGTTCGAGCCGGGCATCGATGTCGGCGCCGGCGTCGAGGAGAGCCTCCATGAACTCGATGTGCGAGGTCTCCTGCCGGAGGTGGTCCGCGGGCTGGGGATGGAACGGCTGGGCAATCCAGCGGGAGTTGATCGCGCCGTAAAGCGGTGTCCCGCCCGAAACGTTCTTCAGATTCGGGTCCGCGCCCCGTTCCAGCAGTTCCATGCCGAGGTCGTAGTGACCGTTGATCGACGCCATCAACAGGGGCGACGTGAGGTGTCCCTCCGCCTGCTGGTCGACGTCGGCTCCCGCGTCCACCAGGGCGACGGCCGACTCGAGATGGCCGTCACGGGCCGCCAGCAGCAGCGCCGTCAGGCCGCCGTGGGTGCCCACCAGTTCCGCGTAGCGAAGGGGCTGGAGGCTGTTTCGATTCCCCCGCCGGGCCTCTCTCCGCTTCCGGGCTTCCTCGATGGCCTTGGCGCGTGCCAACTCGTCTTCGGGATGGCCGTGGGCCGCGGCGTGTTCGTCCTTCTCCGCCGCGACTTCTGCAGCCGTTGGCTTCTTCAGGTCGGCGAGGTCGGCATTGCCGGAAACGGCGGCAGACGCCGTTGCCGGGGCTTCCGCGGTCTTGCCCTTCTCCTTCGCTGCCTTGGCGGCCGCCGCGCGCGCCCGGCGCTGGGCCTCCTTGGCCTTCTTGTCCCGCTCCCGCTCGTCGTAGATCACGCCGGCGGTGCCGCCGCCCCGCTCGCGGGCGATCCGGGCCTGGCGGGCCCGCCGCGCGGCAAGGTTCTGCTCGGCGCGGGCTGCGACGTCGAGCACCTTGGCCGTAACCGCGGGATTCGCACCCGCTTCCATCAGCGCGTCGACCGCCGCGGTCCGGCCGGTGGCCGCCGCGAACATGAGAGGCGTCTGGCCCCACTGCGGCTCCGCCGCGTCCACGTCGGCTCCGTGAGCCACGAGCACCGCAAGGGTTGCCGGGTCGCCCGCCGCGGCCGCAAAGTGAACCGACCGGGCGCCGGTGTTGGTCGCGACCGCTACCGGAGCCCCGGCCTTCAGAAGCGTTTCGACGACTTCCGCCTGGCCGGCGGCCGCCGCCACGTGGAGCGGCATGTGGCTTCCGAGGCGGGTCGTCGCCTCGATGTCCGCCCCCGCCGCGATCAGGATCTCCGCGACCTCGCGGTTCCCGAGTTTCGCCGCCCAGTGGAGCGCCGTGAATCCGTCGCCCTGCGCCGCGTTCACGTCCGCACCCGAGCGCAACTGCGCCTTCAGCGACTCGACGTCACCTCGCTTCGCCGCGTCCAGGACCGGCGCCAGGGCTGCAAACCCGGAGCCCACCACGAGTCCGAGCGCGCAGAGCAGCGCTACGAGACCAATCCATCGGTTCCCAATCTTCATGGCTCTTTCCTCTCTTGTCTCCGGAGTCTTCTCCGAGAACTTCTCGCCGCCTAGACCGCCTGCGACAGCGAGAACGTCCCCGTGCTGTTGCCGAAGCTCTCCAGGTCGTCCATCCCCAGCTTGTGCAGGAGCGTCAGCATCACGTTCGCCAGCGGGGTCCCCGGCTGCGCACGCAGGTGCAGGTTGTTTTCCAGCGCTCCGTTCGCGCCGCCCGCCACGAAGAACGGGACGCGCTTGTGGTTGTGGATGTTCGGGTCACCCATCGGGGACCCGTACAGGATCATCGTCTTGTCGAGCAGCGTCCGGTCTTCTTCCTCGAGGCTCCGCAGCTTCTCCATGAAGTACGGAATCAGGCTGACGTGATACCGGTTGATCCGGCTCAGGATCTCCACCCGCTCCTCGTCGTTCCCGTGGTGCGAGGCCGGATGGAACGCGTTGGACTCCCCGCTGTCCGGATACACCCGGCTGGAAGCGTCCCGGCCCAGCTTGAAGCTGAACACCCGGGTCATGTCCGACTGGAAGGCCAGCGCCTGCAGGTCGAACATGATCTTCACGTGCTCGTCGAACGAGTCCGGCACCCCTGAGGGGGCGTCGGGGAGCTCGCGCATGGCGCCGCTGGTGTTCCGTTCCACGATCCGCTCGATCCGCCGCTCCATCTCCCGGATGTCCGTCAGGTAGCGGTCCATCCGCCGCACGTCCTGGGGATCGAGCGCGGACTGCAGGTCGCGGACCTCCTCCCCGATGAAGTCCAGCACGCTCTGGCGGGCCTTCTGCCGGGCGATCCGTCCCTCCGGGGTGCCGCCCGCCCCGAACAACTGGTCGAACACGATCCGCGGGTCCCGCGTCATCGGCAGCGGCTCGGTCGGCGACGCCCAACTGATGGTGTCCGTGTAGACGCAGGCATAGCCGTAGGCGCAGCCGCCCGCCTGGTCCACCGTCTCGATGCAGAGCTGCATCGAGGGAATCGGCGTGTTCTGGCCGAACCGCCGCGCATACAACTGGTCCAGCGAGGTACCGGCCAAGACGTCCGACCCCTCCGTCTGGCGGGGATGGGAAGCGGTCAGGAAGGTGGAACTCGACCGGAAATGGTCCCCGCCGATCTCCCGCGCGGTCTCGGCCTCCGCCGGCTCATTGTCGCAATCGCTCACGATCGTGACGTAGTCCCGAACCGGCTCCAGGGGGCTGAGCGAGCCCTTCGACAGGTCGAAGCCGGCGCCCTCCTTCTCCGGAGACCACAGGTGCTGTTCGCGGCCGTACTTGTTGCTGCCGGCGGCGCCGTGAACGATTTCGACCGCCACGAGCCGCGTCGGATCCGCCTCGGTCGGCTTCGCGATCACGCTCGCCGGAATCATCGCGTCCAGGAACGGCAACGCGACCGTTGCCCCCGCTCCCCGAAGGAACGTGCGGCGTGGAAGGCTCTTCCCGGTCAGGTAGTTCATCGCTGTCTCCTTGTGTTCAGGCTCTCTTTTCCGATTCGAGATTCTCCGTCGGACTTCCTATTGCTCTTCGGCGACCGTGGTCTCCGGTTCCTCCCCGATGCTTCCCTTCATCTGGAAAGCCGGGCTCTTCGCCACGCCCAGGATGAACGCGGACATCCGGTAGTCGGAGGTTTCCGCCTCTTTCACGATCTCCCGGATCCGCGGCTGGTCGTAGTACTCCACCCGCCGGCCCAGTGCGTAGGCCATCAGGTTCTCGGTGAATGTCCGGAGCAGCGGGGCGGGCCGCTTCAGCAGGGCCTCACGCAAATCGCCGATATCCCGGATCGGGGTCCCGTCGTAGAACTCGCCCGAAGCGTCGATCGGCTGCCCGGCATCCTTCACCCGCAAGCGGCCGGTCACGTCGAACTGCTCGAGCGCCAGGCCGATGGGATCCATCATCCGGTGACAGGAACGGCAGGCCGGGTTGTCCCGGTGGATTTCGAGGGCCTCGCGCGCGGTGAGCTTGCGGACCGTCTCGCCCGACTCTCCGGTGTCGAGATCCGGAACGTTCGGCGGCGGAGGCGGCGGCGGGCTCCCGAGTAGCACCTCCATCACCCACTTTCCGCGAAGCACCGCCGAGGTACGGTACGGATGCGAGGTCAGCGTCAGCATGCTCCCGTGGGCGAAGATCCCGCGCCGGTTCGGGTTCTGGTACTTCACCAGCCGGTGCTCGGGGCCGGCCACTCCCGACATCCCGTAGTGCCTCGCGAGGCGCTGGTTCACGAACGTGTAGTCGGCCGTGAACAGGTCGAAGACGCTCTTGTCTTCCGCTACCAGGTGGTGGAAGAACCGCTCGGTCTCCTCCACCATCGCCGTCTTCAACTGCTGGTAGAAATCCGGATAGAGGCGAACGTTCGGGTTGACCTTCCTGAGGTCCTGCAATCGGAACCACTGATGCGCGAACCGCTTCGCGAGCGCCTCCGAGCGCGGATCCGCCAGCATCCGCCGGACCTGGGTCTCGAACCCCGCGGGGTCCGTCAACTGCCCCGCCTCCGCCGCGTCCAGCAGTTCGCCGTCCGGAATCGTCCCCCAGAGGAAGAACGAGAGGCGGGACGCCAGGTCGGTGTCCGTGAGCCGGTAGCCGAACTCCGCCTCGCGCGGATCGAGCGGCTCCTCGATGCGGAAGACGAAGTTGGGGCTCGCGAGGATCCCCTCGATGCCCATTCGGATACCTTCTTCGAACCCGACCGCCGAAGCCCCGGCGTCGTAGAGGGACATCAGCGCGTTCAGGTTGCGCTCGGTCAGGTTCCGCCGGTACGCAAGCCGGCCGAGGCGGATCAGGATCCGCTCGGCGCAGGGCCGCGCCTCCTCCGGCGCGAGCGGCCGGCAGGTGAAGATCGCCTCGCGGCTCGGAGTCTCCGAGACTCCCGTCGCGTCGAACGGTCCGGTGACGTAGAGATCCCGCAGGTGGGGCACGTTGTGGATGCCGTAGGTCCGCGAGGTCGCGGTGCTGGCGAGCGACCAGTCGTGCGGGGAGATCATGTCGAGGACCGGTCCCTCGTAGTGCTTCAGGAAGACGGCGGCCACCTTGCGCGGCCCGCCCCGCACGAAGATCGGTTCGGTCCGCAGATTGACCCCGTCCGGATCCGAAACGTGCATCCAGCGGCCGACATCGAGCAGCGCGACCCGCTCGCCGTCGACCGAGATCTCGACCTGCTCCGGCTTGTCCAGCGTGTGAAGCGCACTCGACCCCGACCCCACGATGGCGCCGGTGGTCTCGTGGTGGAAGGCGACCCGGAACCGGTACTCGCCGTCGGCGGGGAAGACGTGGTCCACCACGATGCCGCCCCGGGTCCCGTAGGGCGCGCCCTCGACCTGGTCCACCTGGGCCGCCCAGCGCGAGACGTGGTACCCGGACTCGGCGGCCACCGCGTCCGGGTCGCCCACCGCGAGGTGGCTGATGTCACTGGCGGCGCGCAGGTAGGAGTCCATGAGGGTCGCCGAGAGCAACTGGACATCCGCGATGTTGTCGAAGTTGGCGCTGATGGTGTCCTGCGGGAGGTACTTGGAGGCATCCAGGGGCAGGTCCAGCAGGTCCCGGATCGCCGCGCCGTATTCGGCCCGGTTCAGGCGCTGGAACGAACGGCGCCCCGGATTCGGGTTCTCGACCGCGCTCGCGTCAAGCTGGTGCTCGAGCGACTCGGCGACCTCGACGAGCAGATCTTCCGGCGGGCGGCGGGCGCCCGGCGGCGGCATCATGCCGAGGCGGAGCTTCGACACCATCTTTTCCGCGAGGGCGGGATTGCTGGGCGCCTCGGCCGCATCGAATCCGGCGAGCGACATGTTGCCCGTCCTCATCCGGTCGTTGTGGCAGACCATGCAGTAGGTCCGCAGCATCCCGTTGTGCGCGGCAGCCTCCTCCGCGTTCACGGAACCGGTCTCCGGAAGGGGGCCTTCGGGAGTCCAGTTCCGGACGGAAGCGACCGTCGGGGGCCCCGGCTCGGAAGCCGGTTTCCCTCCGGCGATCGCGAGCGGCGAGAGCAACAAGGCGCCCGCACTGAAGGACCACGCGGCGAGGAAAAAAGAGTGGCGCATGGGATGTTTGGGCCGGCCGTGGCGGGGTGGTTTTTTCGCCCCCAAGACGCTCCGGGCCAATTGATAAAGGATAGTGACGAGACCCGGCGGTTGCAAGCAGCGGAAAGCCCTTCCGGGGCGCCCCGGCGGACGCTTCCACGGGGGCCGCACGGGTGGTCGAATCACGCCGGCAGACGCGTTATCTCCCACTGAATTCCGGGACTTGCGCCCATAGCGACTCGCGGCCTGCTCTATAGAGTATGGTAGTATGGTATGAGTATGGTAAAGGTCACCTACTCACTCGACGACGCCACCGTACGCCGGATCCGCGCGGTGTCGGCCCGGCTGGGTATTCCCCAGAGCCAGATGGTGCGGGAGGCCGTCGCCGACTATGCGGCGCGCAAGGACCGGCTGAGCGAGGCGGAACGGCTCCGGATGCTGGAGGTGCTGCATCGGTTGCGCGACGCGCCGCCGACCCGGTCCCAGAAAGAGGTTGACGCGGAACTTCGGGGGATCCGCGCTGCGCGGAAGCGGGCCTGGCGCTCGAAGCAGTGATCATCCATCTCGATACCTCGGCGCTCGTGGATGCGCTGGCCGGGCGGAGACCTTCGCTTGACCGGCTCCTCAGCTTCGTGGAGGCGGGGCATCGGCTCAACATTTCCACTCCCGCGCTCTATGAATGGCTGCGGGGGCCCCGAACTCTGGACGAGCTGCAGAACCAGGAAACCCTCCTGCCCCGGCGCGCGGCCGTCCCGTTCGACGCCGACGCCGCCGCGACCGCGGCCGGCCTCCATACGGAGCTCGACAGGGTGCGCAGCCGCGAGATGGTTCTCGCGATTGCCGCCTGCGCGATCGCGCAGGACGCCTCGCTCTGGACCCTGGATGAGGAGGACTTCCGGGACATTCCCGGCCTCAAGCTGGCTTGACAGCCGTCAGAGATCGAGGTCGCAGAGCACCGGCGCGTGGTCGGAGGGGATGTCCTCCCCTTTCCGCTGACGCCGTTCGTCCCGGTCCACCCGCACGGACGCGATGCGGCCGACGAGCGGCGCCGTCAGATAGACGTGATCGATCCGGGCGCCGACGTTCCTGGCGAAGGACAGGCGGGTGTAGTCCCACCAGGTGTAGAGGCCCTTTTCCGGTTCCTCCCCCTCCGCGTAGACCTCCCGGTAGGCGTCCGTCAGCCCCCACCCCACGACGCCCGCGAGCGCCGTTCGCGCGTCGGGATGACAGAGAACCCCGCCCGGATCGGTCGTCGCCGAATCCCGGTCGCCGGGAGCCACGTTGAAGTCGCCGCAGAGAACGAGCGGCTCTTCCGGATCCGCACCCCCGGCAAGGTGCTCGCGGAGCGCCCGGAGCCACTCGAGCTTGTAGCTCCAGTCCTCGACCCGGCTCACCGCCTTTCCGTTCGGCACGTAGGCGGTGATGATCCGGACGCCCGCGACCCGGACGTCCAGCAGCCGCGCCTCCCCGCGCGCCCGGCAGGGCGGAAGCCCGCGCCCGAGGACTTCCGGCGACTCGCGGGCGAGGATGGCCACCCCGTTCCTGGCGGCCTGGGCGTGCACGACGGCGCGGTATCCGGCCGCCTGGACATCCAGCCAGGGGAAGGTCTCCGCGGGAGCGCGAAGCTCCTGGAGACACAGCACGTCGGGCTCGTGACGCTCGAGCAGGCGCAGCAGGCGCGCCCGGCGCGTCCGGATCGAATTCAGGTTCCAGGTGATGACGCGCAAGGGAGCCGGGGCGGCGGATCATGACACGGCCTGCCGCGATCGCCCGATACGATCCGTGGGGGCCCCGAAAATCGAGAAATCGCAGGGCCACGGAGCAACCCGGTGTGACCGCCCCCGATCTGCGCGAAGCGCATTTCTGGCTGCGACTCCGGGCGCGCGAACCGGCAATCGAGTGGGAGAACGCCCGCGAGGCGGTTGAGGACGCGTGGCGCAACGGGGCCCAGGCCGCCACGGAGCGCCTGGAGCTGCTGGAGCGGCAGCGGGAATCGCTCGCGCGGGATCCGAAACTCCCCCGCACCCCCGCGGCGCGGCGCGGCATCGACCAGGCGCTCGACGCACGGCGCGCGGAGTACGAGGCGCTCCGGGTCTCGCCGGAAATACGGCGCTATCGGCAGGCATTGGAAACGGAGCGCTTGGCTCGCAAGAAACTGGCAGCAGCGGCGCCCTACGAGTGGCGGGGACTCCGAACCCCGCCCCCCCCCCCCCCCCAGGAGCGGCCCGCCCCAGGGCGGGGCGAACGAGCCGGGCGGACACGCGAAGCCGGCCTCCCCCGCCTGCGCAGGGATCGTCCGGCGCAGTGGCGGGACTACGTAGCGCGGGAGCAGGCAGCGGGCAGAAAGCCGGTCACTCCCCGCGCCTGGAAATCGCTCTTCCCGGGCAGCGGCGCTGACTAAGGGAACGACTGGCCGCCGCCCCGAACCCCTACACTTCGGCCCCACCGACGCGGAATGAACTTCTTCCCGATGCCCCGCGCGGAGCGCATTGCGCTCTTCGTGCTGATCGCCTTTTCGGTGGTGGCCTTCCTGCCGATCTTCGGAGACATCACGGTGCTCGGCGTCGCCGTCTTCGGTTGGCTGATGGCCGCGTTGCTGTTGGGATCACCGGCGATCTTGCTGTTGTTGCTCCTCGCGGAGCGCGCCTCCACGCCTGACCGCGGGACGCCGCCGGGTACCGGCGACGGCCAGGATCCATGATCGAACGCTGGCTCGTCCTCGCCTACCTGCTGGTCTGCGTGGTGGTCGGGGCCCTGGCCACGCGGCGGGTGCTCGGTTCGGCGGACGAGTACTGGGTGGCCGGACGCCGGGTCGGGACCGGAGTGAACTCCCTCGCAATCATGGCGGCCCTGGCGAGCGGCGGCTCCCTGGTGGGAGTGCTGGGCCTTGCCTATTCGGGCGGGATTCCGGCGACGCTGGCCCTGTTCGCCGGCGCGGTGGTGGGGTTCCCGCTGGCGACCATCCTGGTGGCGGCGCCGCTCCGGCGGCTCGCGAAGTTCACGATCACCGACTTCATGGTGTTCCGCTACCCGCACGGCGTGGTGCGGACGCTCGTCCCGCTGATCATCGTGGTGTCGCTCACCGTTTACATGGTGGCGCAGATGAAGGCCGCCGGAATCACCGCCGAGGCGCTTCTCGGGGTGGACTACGGAACCGCGATCACGGTGGCCACCGTGGTGTTCGTCCTCTACGTGTCCTTCGGCGGGATGGTCGCGGTCACGGTCACCGACGTGATGCAGGGCGCGCTGCTGTTCCTGCTCATGGGGATCACCGCCGTCGTGCTCACCGTCTCCTCCGGGTCGCTCTTCGGCCCGCTCCAGGCGGCGACGGCGGCGTCGCCGGCGTTCGGGCGACTCCCCGCCGGGGGTTCCGGCTACCTGGACTACTTCGTGATCTGGGCCTCGGCGATCCCGGTGATCCCGCACATCGTCATGAGGGTCGCGACCGCCAAGGACCCGAAGAGCGCCCGCTTGTCGCTCAATCTCGCGACCGTCATGTACGGCGTGATGATCCTGTCGGCGATCCTGTTGATCGCTCCGGTGGGAGTACTCGAGTTTCCGGGACTGACGGATCCGGACCAGGTGTTCCTGCGGGTGATCGGCGAACACTTCCCGCCGCTCTTCCGCGGGCTCGCGGTGGCGGCGGTGCTGGCGGCGGTGATGTCCACCACCGACGCCTTCCTGCTGGCGGTGAGCTCCGCGGTCGCCCATGACCTGCTGGGCGGCTTCCTCGCGCGGAAGAGCAAGCGCACCCAGGCGCTGGCGCGGCTGGGAGCCACCTGGCTCGTCGGCGCGGCCGCCCTCTACTGGGCGTTCTCGCCGCCGGCACTCCTCACCCAGTTCTATACGGCCGGCGTCGGGCTCCTCTCCGCGGGGCTCTTCGTGCCGGTGGTGTTCGGCCTCTGGTGGCGGCGGGCGAACCTGACCGGGGGCGTGGCGGCGCTCGTGTCCGGAGTCGCCGTCTATGCGTTCGTGCTGCTCTGGGGTCCGCAGTTCGGCATCGGGGCCGGACCCATCCTGGTGGCGCTGCCGGTGAGCCTGCTGGCGATGCTGGCGGGCGGGTTCCTCGGCGGGTCCGATCCCTCCGAACGCGCGCGGGCGGTGGCGCGGCTGCACCAACCCGACTGAGAACCGGCCCGTGCCGACGAGTCCGATGGCCGCGGTACTGCTGCTCTACACCGCCGTCCTCTTCGGGATCGCCTGGATTTCCAGCCGGCGCATCCACGACTTCTCCGACTACCTGGTCGCCGGCCGGAACCTCGGAACCCCGCTGGCCTCGCTCAGCCTGCTCGCGACCTGGTTCGGCGCCGGCACCCTGCTCGCTTCCGCCGAGGAGGTCCGCAACGTGGGCCTGTCGGCGGCGGCGCTCGAACCCATCGGCCCGGGCATCTGTCTGCTGCTCGTCGGCCTGTTCTACGCGGTTCCGCTCCGGCGCGCCGGACTCCTGACGCTCGGGGACTTCTTCGCGAAGAGATTCGGCCGGAAGGCCGAGATCGCCTGCGCCGCCGTCATGGTGCCGAGCTTCTTCGGCTGGATCGCCGCCCAGTTCTCGGTCCTGGCCGCCCTCCTCGGGGATCTCTTCGGAATCCCGCTCGGGACAGGTCTGCTGCTGGTCGCCGCGGTCTCCATCGGCTACACCCTCATCGGGGGAATGTGGTCGGTCACCCTCACCGATGCCCTGCAGGGCGTCCTCCTGGCCGTGGCGCTGCCGGCCCTCGGCATTTCGGCAGTGGCGGAACTGGGCGGAGGTTCGCTCGCCGGCGGGCTGGCCCGGCTCGGACGCGAGACACCGCCCGATCTGCTGGAGATCGTCCCGGCCGAAATGACCGCGCTGCTCGCTTGGTCGGGCCTGCTGGTCGCGGGGGCGCTCGGCAACATCCCCGGGCAGGACGTCCTGCAGCGGGTGTTCGCTTCGCGGACGGAGCGCGTGGCCCGCCGGGCCTGCCTGGTCGGGGGCGGCCTCTACCTTGTGTTGGGGGCCATCCCGGTCGTGCTCGGACTCGCGACCCGGCTGCTGCTTCCCGGCTCCGAGGGCGAAATGCTCGCGGTTCTCGGCCGCATCCTGTTCAGTCCGCTGGCGACCCTGGGACTGATCCTGGTGGTGGTTTCGGCGCTCCTTTCGACGGTGGACAGCGCGCTAATATCGGCCGCGTCCGTCCTGGCGCAAAACCTGCTGCGCCATCCGCTGCCGCGGGTGGGGCTCTTGCGGTTGAGCCGCATCGCGGTGCTCGTCGTGGGCGCGGCCAGTCTCTTCTATGCGTTCCGCGGTCTCAGTGCGTACTCCCTGCTCGAAGACGCGTACGAACTCACGCTCGTGGGGCTCTTCGTGCCGTTGACCGCGGGTCTCTTCTGGAAGCGGGGCGGAAGCGCCGCGGCCCTGTCGGCCATGGCCGGCGGCGTGGTGCTCTGGGTGGTTCACCTCGCGTTCGGCTGGGACTGGTTCCTCGAGCCCGCGCTGTCTCCCGCCGGCGTGCTGATTCCGAACGCGATCGGGCTGACCGCCGCCAGCGCGATCGGCTACCTGCTGGGAACCGCCGCCGGCGCCCCGGAACCCGAGGGGCCTGCGGCCCGATGAGCGCGTTCCGGGAACGCGCCGAGGCGCTGCGGCGGGGGGGCCAGGGCCCCCAGGCGGGCGCCGGAGGAGGGGCGGGGGGACGAGGAGCGGCGGGAACTCACCGGGGCGCCCATCCGCCACGCGGAGGAATTCCTGGAAGCCCTGAAGACCGGGCCTTCCTGGTACCCGCCCCGTGAGTCATCCGAACTGGGCGACCTGCCGATCGGGCGGGAGGGCCGCCCGTTCCCGGGAATCCTCGACCTGATCCGGCGGGAGGTCGAACAGGAGGGCCTGAACCCGGCGTCGCCGCGGGATCTGGGCTACGTCCCCGGCGGGGGGATCTATGTGTCGGCGCTCGGCGACTATCTGGCTGCCGTCGGGAATGCGTTTTCCGGGTACTTCCCGGCCTCGCCCGGAGCCGCGCGCGTCGAGAACCGGCTCGTGGAATGGATCGCCGAGATCGTGGGCTACCCCAGGGAAGCCGGGGGAACCCTGACCTCGGGCGGCAGCGTCGCCGCGCTCACCGCGATCATCGCGGCGCGCGATGCGAAGGGGCTCCGGTCGGCCGACTTTTCCCGGGCGTCCGTTTACGTGACCAGCCAGGAGCACTACTCGGTGCGGAAGGCCGTGCATCTCGCGGGCGTCGGAGAAGCCCCCTGCCGGATCATCGCGGTGGACGAGGCCTACCGGCTCGCGCCCGAGTCCCTGGCCGCCCACATCCGGAAGGACCGCGCCGACGGGCTCATCCCCTGGCTCGTGGTGAGCACCGCCGGGACCACGAATACCGGCGCCGTGGACCCCCTCGACGCGGTGTCCGAGATCGCCCGGGCCGAGGGGTTGTGGCACCACGTGGACGGCGCCTATGGCGGCTTCTACGTGCTCGTTCCGTCCCACCGGGATCTTCTGCGCGGCATCGAAAAATCGGATTCGGTGGTGCTCGATCCGCACAAGAGCCTCTTCCTCCCCTACGGGAGCGGTGCGGTGGTGGTTCGCGACGCGGCCCACCTCAAGACGTTCCGGTTCAGGGCGCCCTACCTGGTGGACGCACCCCAGAAGGAAGCGTCTCCTTCGGAGCGGTCGATCGAACTCACCCGCCACTTCCGCGGACTCCGCCTGTTGCTGCCGCTGCTCCTCCACGGCACGGAGGCGTTCGCCGCCGCCCTCGAGGAAAAGTGGGTGCTGGCCTGCTATCTCCAGGACGAGTTGCGCCGCTGGCCGGACATCGAGGTCGGCCCGGAGCCCGATCTCTCGACCATGTGTTTCCGCTACCGGCCGGAAGGGCGGACCGACGAGGAAGTGGACGATCTCAACCGCCGGCTCATCCGGGCGCTCCACGCCGACGGCCGGATCTTCGTCTCGGCCACCTACCTGAACGACCGGTTCTGGCTCCGCCCCTCACCCGGAATCTTCCGCACCCACGCCGAGCACATCGACGAGTTCATGGAGATCCT
>MPMW01000043.1 GCA_002238705.1 Acidobacteria bacterium bin61
GCGGCGGAGGTCCACCATCCCGTCCAGGCCGAAGCCCGGGATCAGCCTCCCGGTGTCGGCGTCGAGCGCCACCAGGCGGTAAGCCGGAGTGACCAGGAACACCCGCGCCGTCTCGCCGTCGCTCCAGAAGGCCACTCCCCGTCCGGAGGTCTGCCGCGGCGCCGACTCTCCGCGTTTGCCCTCGTCGAGGCGGTAGGCCCAGAGTGTCTCGCCGGTGGCCGCGTCGATCGCCAGCGCCGCCCGCCGGGCGCCGGCGGTCACGTAGAGCACCCCGTCCAGCATGAGGGGGGTGGCGCGCAGGTTGAAGTCGGGCCGCGGTCCGAAGTTCCGTGACGTCCAGCGCCAGGCGATCTCCAGTCGGTCCACGTTTCCGGCGTTGATCTGGTCCAGTGGGGAGTAACGGGTCGAGGACAGATCTGCCGCGTAGTGCGGCCATTCGCCGGGGTCCCGGTCCTGTGCGAACGCCGGGATGGCGGCGGCGCCGAGCACCGCCGCGAGCCCGATCAGTCTCCCGAGTACCAAATCCGGTAGATCGCTCCCGCGCGGTCGTCGGAGACGAGAATGTCCCCGGCGGGCAGCTCGAGGATGTCCACGGGTCGGCCCCAGGCCCGCTCGTCGGGCTCGCCGATCCAGCCGGTGACGAAATCCTCGTAGGCCGTCGCCACGCCGTTTTCGTTGCGTACCAGGGTCAGGCGGTAGCCGATGCGCTCGCTCCGGTTCCAGGAGCCGTGCTCGGCGACGAGCGCCTGGCCGCGGTACTCCTCGGGGAACTGGTCGCCCCGATAAAAGGTCATCCCGATCGCGGCGACGTGGGGCCCCAGCTTCTGCGTTGGCGGCTCGAATTCGTCGCACGCACGATCGCGGCCGTACCAAGGATCGCTCACGTCCCCGGCGTGGCAATAGGGATAGCCGAAGTGCTGTCCGGCTTCGGTGAGGATGTTCATTTCACCGGGCGGGTTGTCGTCACCGAGCCAATCGGGGTTGTTGTCGGTGAACCACATCTGCCCGGTGTCGGGGTGCCAGTCGAACCCGACCGACATCCGCACTCCCCGGGCGGCGACCTCGAGCCCGGATCCGTCGGGTTGCATGCGGGCGATGGAGGCGAAGAGCGGATCCTCGGAGGCGCAGCGGTTGCAGGGCGCCCCCACCGGGACATAGAGCATCCCGTCGGGTCCGAAGTCGATGAACTTCCAGCCGTGGTGGCGCATGTTGGGGAGGTCGTCGGTAACGACCACCGGCTCGCCCGGATCCGGGAGCCGCGACTCGATGTCGTCGAACCGGAGAATCCGGTTCACCTCGGCGATGTAGAGGTCTCCGTCCCGCATCGCCACCCCGTTCGGCATGAAGAGGCCCTCGGCGAGGGTGTGCAGTTCGTCCGCCTCCCCGTCCCCGTTGTTGTCGCGCAGGGCGTACACCCCGCCGGACGCCTCCCGGGTCCCTACGAAGATCGTTCCGTTCTCACCCCGGGTCAGGGACCGGGCGCCGGGAACCCGGCCCCAGACCGCGATCTCGAATCCGGACGGGAGCGAGAGTCTCTCGAGCGGGAGGGCGGGCGGCCCACCCTGCGCTTCGGCGACGCCACCGGCGGCATCATCGGGACCGGCGCCGGAGCATCCGAGTGCGATCAGGGTGAGCCCGGCCGCCGCCAGCCGGAAGGGGTGCGTGCGCATGAAGATCAGTTGGGCGCGTCGGCTCTCGGGATCGCCTCCACCAGCATCGCCAGCGCGTTCTGGAGCGCCCGGTTGGCGCTGCCGTCGAGCGAGCCCTCGTAGAGCCCGAGCCGCGCGATCACCATCTCGTGCTCGGGGACGATGATCGTGCTTTGGCCGCCGGCGCCGGCAAAACTGAACGTGCTGTTGGGGAGCGCGGGGAAGCGCTTTTCCCCGCCGTGCGGCGGGTTGTTGATCCAGATGAGTCCGCCGTAGATGGGCCGTCCGTCAGCCTCCCAGGACGGCGCCACCGAGGTCGCGAACTCGACGAATTCCTCCGACAGCACCCGCTCTCCGTTCGGGGCCATGCCGCCGTCCAGATAAAGCTGCCCGAGCCGCGCCCAGGCCCGCCCGCTCCCGAAGCCGTAGCCGTTCAGCAGGAAGTTGCCGTGGGGATCGCCTTCCGCGACGAACCGGTCGGCGCCGATCTTGTCGAAGAGGTGCTTTTGGGGGAACTGGTGATAGTTCTCGTCGCGCCCCTCGACTCCGAGCCGGACGATGTGGTTCGTGAGCACCGGGTCGCAGTTGCGGTACCGCCCGACCGTGTTGGGCGCCCACTGCGGCGCGCGCTGGGTGGCCCAGATGTGGGAGTCCACGGTGCTGGTGTAGAGGTAGAGGTGATCCGGATAGCCCATCGTCGCTTCGTCCCACTCCGGATCCCCGGCGTTGAGGCAACGGAGTCCGCTGGACATCTGCAGGATGTCCTGGATGCGGATCGTGCCGCGCACGTCGTTCGGGTCCTCGTGCCAGGCGTCGATCGGAGCGAGCTGGTCGAGCGTGTAGACCCCCTGGGTGATCAACAATCCCATCAGGGTCGCGGAGAGGCTCTTGTTCATGGACCAGCTCTCGAGCGGGGTGTCCTTGGTGATCCCGTCTTCTTCGCGATACCGCTCGGCAACCAGCCGGCCCCGGTGGAGGACCACGAAGGCGAGCGTCATCGCGCCTTCCTCGAACGCCGCGTCCACCGCCGCCTCGAGCTGCTCCGCGTCCACGTCCTCGGGAAGCGGCTCATCCGGGAGCACGTCCCCCATGGGCCACGGGTCTTCCTGGTTCACCGTGGAGGTGACGGGGACGGTCTCGTAGAACGGGGCATCCTCCCCAATCGGGAGCGTGACGCAGCCCTGGTCGCCGTGGAGCACCGCCGTCCGCGTGACGCCGGTATCGGTGGTGATGTGGATCTTCTGATTGTCCATGTCGATCTCGCGCCCCGGGAGCCGGTCACGATACCGATAGCGGGAGGTGAAGCCTCCGATCTGGTGCTGGGCGGCCTCGAAATCGAGCCCGGTCAGGAAGACCGCCGAGCAGAGCACCTTGGCGAAGCCGGACGCCTCGTGCTCGATGAACACGTCGGGGTCCAGAAAGCCGCGCGGCGGGTTCTCGCGCTCGGTGTCGAGTTCGTACTGGGCCGAACGGAAGACCAGACACTCATTGAGGTCCATGTCGTCCGTACAGGGTTGCTCCATGAACGGCTCCTCGCCGCCGCCGCTGCATCCGGCCGCGAGTGCGAAGAGGAGCGCGGCCCCGAACGGGAGGGCCAGGCGTCCCCCAATCCGTTCGCGCGTTTTCGTCGGTTGGTGATTCATGATCGTCTCCTTCCGGGAGGGGGAAAGCATGCCGAGGCCGCTCGCATTTCGCAGACGGCCGGGTTCGCGATTGTATGGCCGATGCCGGTTCGCCGGCGCCTGCGGATACTCTGCCGGCTGCGCCCCTGCCGATGATCCGTGAACCCGTGGCCCCCCGGCCCCACGTCGTTCTGGTCGGCGGAGGTCATTCCCACGTCCAGGTCCTGCGCCGGATGATGATGCGCCCCTGGCCCGAGGTCCGGGTGACGGTGGTGCTCGATACCCCGGTGGCCGTCTACTCCGGGATGGTTCCGGGGTTCGTGGCAGGCCAGTACCGGGCGTCCGAGCTCGAGATCGATGTGGTCCCGCTCGCCCGCCTGGCGGGCGCGGAGGTCATCCTCGCGCCCGCGGTGGGGGTAGACCCCCAGGCGCGCCGGATCCCGCTCGAGGGGCAGGCGCCGCTCGCCTACGACTTCGTCTCCTTCGACATCGGCAGCACGGTTGCCGGGCTCGATCTCCCCGGTGTTCGCGAACGGGCTCGCGCCACCCGGCCGATCGCGCGCCTGGTCCGGGAGATCGGGACCCTCTCGGAATCGTTTCTGGCGCACGAAGCGGCCCGGCCGTTCGAAGTGGTGGTCGCGGGCGGAGGCGCCGGCGGAGTCGAGCTGGCGTTTACGGTCCGTGAGCGGCTGCTGGCGGCGGCGCGCGGGGCCGGGCTTGAGCGGGCGCTCCGGATCACCCTGCTCCAGGCGCTACCCGAGGTTCTCATCGGGTTCCCGCCCTCGCTCGCGATGCGGGCGCGCCGGAACGCCGCCGCCCGGGGAATCACGATCCGCACGGGTGAGTCCGTCGCCGCGGTGGAGGAGGGCCGGGTCCGGCTCGAAAGCGGCGAAGTCGTAGCCGCCGACTCTCTCATCTGGGCGGTGGGGGCCGGCAGCCTGGACATCTTTCGCGATTCGGGACTGCCCCTCGACGAACGTGGCTTCGTCCTCACCCTTCCCACGCTCCAGACCGTGGACGACGACCGGATCTTCGCGGTGGGGGACTGCGCGACGCTCCGGGATTGGCCGGCGACTCCAAAGGCCGGGGTCTATGCGGTGCGGCAGGGTCCCTTCATTGCCGACAACCTGCGGCGGGTGGTGGCCGGGCGTCCGCTCCGGAGTTACCGGCCGCAGCCCGATTTCCTCACCCTGTTGAACCTCGGCGACGGCCACGCTCTCGGGGCGAAGTGGGGAACGTCCTTCGAGGGCCGCTGGGTGATGAACCTGAAGGACCGGATCGACCGGAAGTTCATGCGGAAGTTCCAGGTGCTCGACGACGGAGGCGGGACCACCGGCGAGTTCTCGCGGATGGACCGGAGCGCCATGGAGGCCATGGTCTGCGGCGGCTGCGCGGCGAAGGCCGGTCAGACGACGCTCGATCTCGCGCTCGGCCGGTTGCGCGAGGAGTTGGGCGCGGGACCGGACGGGGGAGACGGCCGCGTGCGGCTCGGGCTCGAGCAGTCGGATGACGCCGCCGCCTTTGCCACCCCGCGCGGCGACGTCGTGGTTTCGAGTGTGGACTGGTTCAAGGCGTTCAGCGGCGACCACTGGCTGAACGGCAAGGTTGCGGCGGCGAACGCGCTTTCGGATCTCTTCGCTACCGGCGCGCAGCCCCGCTATGCCATGGCCCTCGTCAACCTTCCCGAGGAGCAGTCCGTCAAGGAAAGAGCGGAAACGCTCTACCAACTGCTGGCGGGCGCCCGCTCGCTGCTCGACGACCGCGGGATTTCGCTGCTCGGCGGCCACACGACCGTCGGACCCGAGCTGACGGTCGGGTTCTCGGTGGAAGGTCATCCCATCGGCGAACGGCTCCTGACCCTTGAGGGCCTCGAGGCCGGCGACGGGCTCTACCTCACGAAGAGGCTGGGCAGCGGCGTGGTGCTCCGGGGCGTGATGCTTGGCCAAGGACGGGGTGCGTGGCTCCAGTCGGCCACCGCCCAGATGGTGCGCCCCAACGAGGCGGCGGCCCGCGCCGCGGTTGCGGCGGGGCTCTGCGCGGCGACCGACGTCACCGGGTTCGGTCTCATGAATCATCTTGCCGAGATGCTGCGCGCCAGCCGGGTGTCGGCGGAACTGGACGTCTCCGCGCTGCCGGCGCTGCCCGGCGCCGAGGAACTCCTCCGGTCGGGTCTCCGCAGCACCGCGCACGAGCAGAACCGGAGGATCGCCAAGGCAATCCGCATCGAGCCCGAGGCGTCGCACCATCCCCGGCTGGAGCTGCTGTTCGATCCGCAGACCGCGGGAGGCTTTCTCGCCGGCGTGCCCGAAGCGCAGACCGAAGACTTCCTCGGCCGGCTCCGCGAAGCGAACGTCGAGGCGGTTCGGATCGGAACCGCGGTTCCCCGGCCGGAGGACGGCGCGGTGGCCACGATCGGACGTGGATCGCCATGAACCCCGACCCGCCGACTCGCTCCCTTTCCTTCGTCAAGATGTCCGGCGCGGGGAACGACTTCGTGGTCCTGGACAACCGGAACGGCTCCATCGGGGAAGCGGAGAAGCCTCCGCTCGCCCGGCGGGCGTGCCGCCGCAAGATCGGCGTCGGCGCCGACGGTCTGATCCTGATCGAGGGCAGCGGGGCGGAGCGGGACGCCGACTACGTGATGCGCTACTTCAACGCCGACGGCAGCGAAGGGGAGCTTTGCGGCAACGGGACGCGCTGCGCCGCGGTGTTCGCCCGGGAAATCGGAGCCGCCGGGCGCTCGCAGCGGGTGGCCACCCCTGCGGGCGGGCCGCGGGCCGGCATCCCGGGGGGGCCCGGCGGGGGGCGGACTCCGTGGGCGGCCCCCCGCCGGGACGGCTGGCGGCCGGAGCGGCCACGGTGCGGGTGGCGATGGCGCCGCCGGGTCCGATCCGCCGTCTTCGCCTGTCCGATCTGCCGGGTGGGGAGGCCGAGCTGTTCGCCCTTGAAGTCGGTGTTCCGCACGCCATCGAGGTCGTCCGCGACGTCAGCCTGGTGGACGTGGATCGCCGGGGCAGCGCGATCCGGCGCCATCCTGCTTTTCCGGCGGGAGCCAACGCAAACTTCATCGCTCTCGACGAGCGCGCCGGGGAGATTCAACTCCGCACCTTCGAACGCGGCGTCGAGGCCGAATGTCTCTCCTGCGGGACGGGCGCCACGGCCGCGGTCACGGTGGCGCACCGTTTCTTTGACTGGCCCCCGGCCGTCGCGGTTCGGGTGGCGAGCGGCGACCGCATCCACATCGACTGCACCGGAGACGCGCCCCTCATGGAGGGGCCCGTCACCCGGGTCTTCGAGGGGGTCTTCGCGGCTCCTCCCGGCCCCGCGGACCCGCCGGCGGAGCAAACCTGATGAAGCGGCCCGGGGCCCGCGGTCAGGCCACGGCCGCCGCGCTCCTGCTCGCGTTCGGCGTTGCCGGCTGCGACGAAGGCTCGGACACTCCTCCGACGTCGCCGACGGCGCCCACCCCCGCTCCCGCGCCGGCCGTCCCGGCCCCCATTCGCTGCGCGGAGGAAGGACGCGTCCTCGAGTTCGGCTTCTTCGCCCTCTATGAACCCATCAGCTACCGCGCCGGTGACGATCCCATGTCGGCGGCGTTCGATGAACATCTGGGTTACGAGGCCGACCTCCTGACGGCGCTGGAGGCCATGGACGGCGCCGGTCTCTCGTTCAACCGTCGAGGCATCGATGCCTGGCCGGGCATCTGGTTGTTGCCGGCCGGCCCGGACTACGACCTGGTGGGCGGCGGCATCACCATCCTGGAGGAGCGCACCCGGGACGCGTCCGGCGCGCCCGCCGTCGCGTTCACGTCGGGACACGTCACGTTCCGGCATTCGCTCCTCGTGCGAGGCGTGGACGCCGCCGAGCTTGCCGAATACAGCGATCTGACGAGCGAGGCGCGCGTCGGCGTTTCCATGGAAACGACCGGCGAGTCCCGGTTCCTGCAGATTGTCGGCCTTGTCGACGAGGACGGCGCGCTGCTCGCGGGGACCAGCGTCACCACCCCCGAAGGGGTCGTCGTCGCCGACGGCAGCGAAGCCTTTCGCATCGCGGCAAGCGGGTCATCCGAAAACCTGGCCGGACGCAGCGAGCTGATACCGCCCTCTCCCGGCTATCCGCAGGTCGTCTTCTTCGGCGCCGAATCGGTCCGGTCGGAGCACCTGCTGGCGCTGCTCAACCGGGAGGTGGACGCGCTGGCGGGCGACGAGATCGGGAACCGCGCCGTGGAACAGGTTTCGGCCGGTTTGTTGGTCGTAACCGCCCTCGACACGGAGGTTGAACACGGCGGGTTCGCGCTCGACCAGAGCGAGGAAATCCTGCTCGCCTGCCTCGACGACAAGCTGGACTACCTCACCGGCGAACGAGAGATCGGCTACGCGGAGTGGCTGGCCAATCCCTCGGTGTTCCTGGAACGGGCCGAAGCCTGGACGCCGTAGCCGTCTAGCCGCTTCGGGTGCCGATCCACCGGTGCACGCTGGACCGGTACTCGCGGAAGGCGTTGCCGTGCTTCGACAGCAGATATTCCTCCTCCAGCCGAACCGCGACCGGGAAACCGATGAGTGCGGCGACGGCGGCGCCGAGACTCAGGACGTTGGGCGCCATCAGGAAGAACCCGCCGATGAACGCCAGGATCCCGACGTAGATGGGGTTCCGGGACACGGAGAAGAGTCCGTGGCGGACGAGCGCGGTGTGCTCGGATGGGTCGATCCCCATGCGGAACGAAGCGGCCATCTGGACCTGGGCAATGGCGATCCAGAGGATCGCGACAGCGGCGAGGACGGCGCCGGCCAGGTGCAGAGCTTCGGTTTCCAGATAGTCGACGGGGACCAGCCACGGCTTCACGCCGGGCGCGAACGCGTACACCAGGCTGATGAAGAGCAGCGTCGCGACGGTCACCTTCAGAACGCGGTGCAGCGCCCCAAACACCGAGTCGTCCGCCTTGATCTTCACCGGGTTGATCCCCGTTCTCCGGTAGACGAGCACCACCCGCGTCACCGTCAGTCCGCAGAAGACCGCGAACAGCGCCAGCAGGGTCATCTCGTTCACGAAGCGGCGCGCCGCAGGACTTCCAGCCCGCCGGACACGGGATTCCCCTCCTCATCGACGGGCGGCGAGACGATCAGGGTCGTGACTCCCGCTTCCCGATAGGCGGCGACCCGCTCGGCGATCCTCGCCTCCGATCCGACGAGGCAGATCTCGTCCACCAGCCCGTCCGGGACGGCGCCCGCGGCTTCGTCTTTTCTGCCGTCGAGATACAGGTCCTGAACCCTCTTCGCCTCGTCCTCGTATCCGTAGCGTCGCGCGAGCTGGTTGTAGAAGTTGCGGCGGCGCGCCCCCATCCCGCCCACGTAGAGCGCGATCCCGGGCCGCAACTGGTCGCGCAGACGGGGGAGATCGTCTCCCAGCGCACAATCGACCATCGGAGCGACTTCAAGCGGCGCCGGGAGGCTTCGCTTCGTGGCGCCGGCGGCGAGCGCGGGACCCCATATCCCGGCCGCCTGGTCCGGCGAGTAGAGGAACGGCAGCCAGCCGTCGCCGATCTCGGCCGTGAGCGCCGTGTTCTGTGGCGCGATCGAGGCGATGTAGATCGGAACCTCGGAGCGGCGCGGCCGCAGCATCAGCTTCAGCGGCTTGCCGAGGCCGGTGCCGTCCGCCATCGGCAGACGGATGGACTCTCCCTCGTACTCCAGTCTCTGCTCCCGCCGCAGGACCTGCCGGATGACCTCGACGGTTTCGCGGG
This sequence comes from Acidobacteria bacterium bin61, assembly GCA_002238705.1. GTDB lineage: Bacteria > Acidobacteriota > Vicinamibacteria > Marinacidobacterales > Marinacidobacteraceae > Marinacidobacterium. The sequence goes on from MPMW01000043.1 coordinate 9,012, forward strand.
TCCGGGTTACCGGCTTCGCGAAGGGGACGCCGTGCCACCCCTCCATGACCTGCGGCCCGGAGACGCCGAGGCCGAGAACCAATCGCCCGCCGCTGAGCATGTCGAGGGTGGCGGCCGTCTGCGCGAGCAGCGCGGGCGTGCGCGATCCGATGGGCAGGATGGCGGTCCCGAGCGCGACGCGGCTGGCGCCGGCGCCGATCCAGGACAGCAGGCTGACGGCGTCGCTGCCCCAGGCCTCGGACACCCAGACCGAATCGAATCCGGCGGCCTCCGCCTCCTTCGCAAGCGTGATCGGGTCAGGCGAATCCGATGTCAGATAACCGAGCTCCAGGCCAAGCTTCATGCCGTAATCAGACTCGCGGGCGGCGACGGGGGCGAGTGGGTGTCGCCGGTTTCGGGAGTTCGACGCCGTTCTTCGGGCAGAGTGATTCGAGTTGGCAGGAACGACAGTCGGGGCTTCGGGCCGAACAGACGGCCCGGCCGTGCAGGATCACGCGGTGGCTGAAGTTCGTCCACTCCCGGCGCGGGACGAGCGCCATCAGCCGCTGTTCGGTGTGCGAGGTGTTCTTCTTTGGCGCGAGACCGAGACGATGGCTGATGCGGAAGACGTGGGTGTCCACCACCACTCCCTCGTTCTTGCCGAACCAGGTGCCGAGCACCACGTTCGCGGTCTTTCGGGCCACCCCGGGAAGGGTCAGGAGATCCTCCATGTTGTCCGGAACCTCGCCGTCGAAGTCGTCGCGAATCCTCTGGCAGGCGCCCATGATCGAGCGGGTCTTGTTTCGGAAGAAACCGGTCGAATGGATCATCTCCTCCAGTTCGTCCGGGTCGGCGCCGGCGAAGTCATCGGCCGTCGGATAGCGGGCGAACAGCGCCGGGGTCACCATGTTCACCCGGCGGTCGGTGCACTGCGCGGAGAGGATGGTGGCGACCAGCAACTGGAGGGCGGATTCGTGCAGGAGCGCACATTCGGCCGCCGAATACTCCTTCGCGAGCATCCGGACGATCCGCCCCGTACGTCGCCGCAGCGCCGCTTCCGCCGATCGACCGGCCGTGGTTTCCGCGGTCGCGGCCACCGGCGCCTTTTTCCGGGCTGCCGCCACCGGTCTCAGCTCAGGCGATCGGCGCGTCCGCCGGGGGCGACGACGCGGTGGCGTAGCGGCGGCGGGGCATGCGTCCCGCGAGCCAGGAGAGCCGCCCGGCTTCGACGGCGAGCTTCATTGCCTCGGCCATCTTCTCGGGCTCCCGGGCCGCCGCGACCGCGGTGTTCAGGAGGACGCCATCGGCGCCCAACTCCATCGCCACCGTCACGTCGGACGCCGTTCCCACCCCGGCGTCCACGATGACGGGCACGGAGACCGCTTCGCGGATGAACGCGATGTTGTTGCGGTTCTGGATGCCGAGACCGGAACCGATGGGGGCTCCGAGCGGCATGACCGCGGCGGCGCCGGCCTGCTCGAGCTTCTGGGCTACCACCACGTCGTCGCTCGTGTAGGGGAGGACGACGAAGCCGTCCCTGACCAGTTCGCGGGTGGCGATGAGGAGTTCCTCGTTGTCGGGATAGAGCGTCTTCCGGTCGCCGATGACCTCGAGCTTGATCCAGTTCGAGAGCCCGGCCTCGCGCGCAAGGTGGGCCGTGCGGATCGCTTCTCGAGCGGTGAAGCAGTCGGCGGTGTTGGGGAGCAGGGTGTAGCGGTCCCGGGGGATGTAGTCGAGGAGGGTCTCCTCGGCGTCGAGATCCACCCGCCGGACTGCCACTGTCACCATTTCGCACCCGGAAGCGGCGTGACAGTCCCGCATCAGCGGGAACGAGGAGTACTTGCCGGTGCCGAGAATCAGGCGGGACTTGAAGGTGTGCCCGCCCAGTACGAGCGGGGTGTCTTCGGCTGCTGTCAAATCAACCGCCTCCCACGAAGCTCACGATCTCTACCCGATCACCCGGTTGGAGGACGGTCGTCTCCTGATCGGCTCGCCGCACGAGGCGTCCATTGACCTCGACCGCCACCGGGCGGTTCAGGAGTCCGAGCTCCTCCAGGACGCCCCGCACCGACGCTGGATGCGGCATGGAACGCTCCTTCCCATTGATGAACAGGATGCCGGCCAGATCCGCAGGGGCCTTCCGGCCGGATTGTTCGCTGGCGGGAATCATGAGGTTGGTCCGGGAAGGGTACTTTGTGCAGGGACCGGATTCAGCCTCGGGGTTCGGTCCCGTTACGGTCCTTCCACGATGGATTTGAGCGCCGCGAGCAGCTCGTCGTATTCGTCTTCCGAGACCGTCCGGAGGTCGAGGAGCACCCGGTCGTCCACGATGCGGGGGACCACCGGCGGGTCGCTCCGGAGCAATTCCCGGCGAATCTCTTCCGCGTCGGTTCCGGCGCGGGACAGAGCGAGGCAGCGGGTAGGCAAGCCCGCCCCGGGCGCGGCGCCACCTCCGATCCGCGAGGTCTCCGGCACCACTTCCAATTCCCAGCCGGTCGCCGGCGTCAGGCCTTGCCGCAAGCTCTCGGCGGCTGCGGCAACGTCTTCGAGCGGCCGCGCGATGGTCCGGACTACCGGAACCTCACGATCGGCGCGGCCGGTGAGGTGGCTCCAGAGCGTCGCCTGCAGGCCGGCGATCGCCATCTTGTCGGGACGGAGGGCTCGCGCGAGCGGATTCTGGCGGCAGGCGCGGATCGCTTCCGGCGTTCCGAGCAGGATCCCCGCCTGGGGCCCACCGAAGAGCTTGTCTCCCGAGAAGATGACGAGATCGGCCCCCGACGCAACCCGATCGGCAAGGGTCGGTTCGCCCCCGGCGCCCTGGACTCCGAATTCCGCCAGCGGCAGCAGGTTGCCGCTTCCGAAATCCTCGATCACCGGGACTCCGAACTCGGCGCCCAACGAGACGAGTTCGCTCGTGGACGCCGCTTCGGTAAAACCGACGATCCGGAAATTGGACTGATGGACCTTGAGGAGCGCTCCGACCCGGCCGCCGCTCTCGGTTATGGCGCGCCGGTAATCGCCGATGCGGGTGCGGTTCGTCGTGCCGACCTCGGTGAGCTGCGCGCCGCTCTTCGCCAGGATGTCCGGAATGCGGAAGGAATCCCCGATCTCGACGAGTTCCCCCCGCGACACGACCACCTCCTTTCCGGCGGCGAGGGTTTCGAGCGCCAGCAGGACCCCGCCGGCGGCGTTTCCGGTGACGACCGAGGCTCTCCCGGGGAACATGGCCTCGAACAGTCCGGCGAGGTGTTGCTGGCGGCTCCCCCGCGCCGCGGAAGCGAGATCGAATTCGAGGTCTGAATAGCCGCTCGCGGCCCGGAAGACGGCCCGCGCGGCGCTCTCGGACAGTGGCGCCCTTCCGAGATTCGTGTGGACGACGATGCCGGTCGCGTTGATCACCCGGCGGAGGTCGGGTCCGCCGGCCCGATCGAGCCTCGACTGCACTGCGGCCGCGAGCCAGGCCTCGGGATCGCGGGAGAAACCAGCCGGAATGGCCGCCGCGCGCACGGCCCGCCGAAGTTCCGAGATCTCGGCCCGGAGAGCGGCGGTGACGAGCGGCCTGCCGCAGGAGTCGGAGAGCGCCCGGAAGCGGCGCGTTTCGAGAAGCCGGCCCACCGCGGGGAGCTGCGAGAGGACTGTTTTCTGGCTTTCGGGCACGGAATCGAGGCGCCGGGATGCGGGAATCCGGCGGCGGCTCGCAAGAGTACTCAAGGGGTACCACGCTCCTGCTAGCATCCGCCGCCTTCCGGCCCATGAGTGACCCAGGAAAGCCGACCGGCCTCCCCCGTCGCGCCCTGTTGAGCGTCAGCCGCAAGGACGGGGTCGACGTCTTCGCTCGCGGTCTCGTCGAGCGCGGCTTCGAGATCGTGGCCAGTGGCGGCACCGCGCGATTCCTTCAGGGTTGCGGGATCGCAGTACTCGAGGTCTCCGAGGTCACCGGACACCCCGAGATGCTTGACGGGCGCGTCAAGACGCTCCATCCGCGCATCCACGGGGGCATCCTCGCCCGCCGCGCGCGTGCGGACGACCTTGCCTCCCTTCGCGAACTCGGGATCGAGCCCATCGACGTGGTGGCGGTCAACTTCTATCCGTTCGAGGAGACGGTGGCCCGAGGCGCCGAAGAGGACGAGGTTCGGGAGAACATCGATATCGGAGGGCCCTGCCTGGTCCGGGCCGCGGCAAAGAACTGGCCCGACGTCGCCGTGGTCGTCGATCCGGCCGACTACGCGGAGGTGCTCGCCGCGCTCGACGGTCCCGAGCCCGGCGCCGGCCTGGCGCTCCGGCGGCGGCTTGCCGCGACGGCGTTCGCCGCGACCGCCGCCTACGACCGCGCGGTGGCGGCGTCCTTCACGGACTCCGGGACCGACGAAGCCTTCCCCGAGCGGGTCTCCGTCGAGTTCGAGAGAGTCGCGGCGCTTCGCTACGGGGAGAACCCTCATCAAGCGGCCGCCCTCTATCGCGATCCCGGGGCGCGCGCCGGGATCCCGGGTGCGCGGCAACTCCACGGCAAGGAACTCTCGTACAACAACATCCTGGACCTTGACGCGGCGGTGCGTTTGGTCGCCGACCTCGCGAACGCCCGCGACCAGGACCAGGCCGCCGCCGCGATCATCAAGCATTCGAATCCCGCCGGCGCCGCCGTTGCGAGGACCCTGGCAGAGGCCTATGTTGCCGCCCGCGCCACCGATCCGGTGTCCGCGTTCGGTGGAATCGTGGCGCTCAGCCGCGAGGTGGATCTCGCCACCGCGAAGGAGATGGCCTCGACCTTCCTGGAGGCTATTGCGGCGCCCACCTTCCACCCCGATGCGTTTGCCCGGCTCCGGCGCAAGAAGAACCTCCGCCTGATCGAAATGAAGGACCTTCGCGGTTTCGCCCCCGGGGGGCGCTATTTCGCCCGGGTGGCGGGCGGACTCCTGGTCCAGGACTGGGACCGCGGCGACGATGAATCGGGGTATCGGGTGGCGACGCAACGGGAGCCGTCGGCAGAGGAATGGGAGGGCCTGCGATTCGTTTGGCAGGCTGCGAAACACGTCAAGTCCAACGCCATCGTCGTGGGACGCGGCAGCGCGCTCGTCGGAGTGGGCGCCGGGCAGATGAGCCGGCTCGATTCCTGCCGGCTCGCGGTCGAGAAGGCCCAGTCGTCCCTTCAGGGGGCGGTTGCGGCTTCGGATGCCTTCTTCCCGTTCGCCGACGGACTCGAAGCGCTGGCGGACGCCGGGATCACCGCGGTGATCCAGCCCGGCGGTTCGGTTCGGGACCAGGAGGTCATCGACGCCGCCAACGAGCGGGGGTTGGCGATGGTCCTCACCGGCGCCCGCCCTTTCCGCCACTAGGGGACGGCGGGCGGGCCCCCACCGGCGAAACTGGCTGCCGTCGTTCGTGCGGGAGCGATAAATTCCCGCTTGATGTCGCGGATGCCCCTTTGGGCGCTGCTGGCGGCTCTCGTGGGGTTCCCCGGGAAGACGTACGGCGCCCAGGAACCGGTTCCCACCGAGGAAGCGCCCGCGCCAGCCGAACCCGCGGACGAGGCTGAAGAACCCGTAGCCGTCGATCCGGTCGCCGAGGCCTACCGGGTGTTCGGCGAGGGCCGGATCGCGCAGATGTCCGGGGGGCGGGACGAAGCGATTGCCGCCTACCGGCGCGCCGCTGAACTCGACCCTCAGGCGGTCGAACCGCTCCTCGCCATCGCCAGCCTGAGCCTCGCGGCGCGTGATCTGGAGGCCGCGGAAACCGCTGCGGCCGAAGCGGTGGAGCGGGATCCGGATGCCTCCGCCGCTCACCGGGCGCTCGGCTCGGTGTATTTCCGCCGCCTCCGGTCCGGAGACGATCCCGAGGTGGCCGAACGCGCGGTTTCTTCGCTGGGCGAGGCGGTCCGGCTCGATCCCGACGATCTTCGCAGCCGCTCGGAATTGGCTCGGTTGCTCGCCGCCATGCAGCGCGGCGAGGACGCGGCCGTACATCTTCGCGAAATTGTCCGCCGCGTCCCGAATGCGTTTGTCGAGTTGCTCCTGCTGGCGCAGCTCCGCCTCACCGCGGGGGACCGGGAACAGGCGTTCGACTACCTCCTGCAATCGCTTCGCATCGAGCCGCGCCAGCCGGAGGCGCGCGAGATGGTGGACGACCTCCTTCGCGACGGTGAGATCCCGGGCCGGTCGCCCCAGGAAGCCCTCCTCGAGGTGGTCGAGCTCTACGAGAAGGGTTCGGCCGACCATCCCGACGATCAGGGGCTCCGGCTATCCCTCGCGGACGGGCTGGCCCGCGTGGGCCGACTGGACGAGGCCGGTGAGGCCTTCGAGCAACTGCTCGTGGCGGAACCTCGCAGTGAGATCGCCCTCATGGGCCTGGCGATGGTGCGGCGGCAGCAGCGGCGGCTCGAGGATGCGGAAGCGGCGCTGGTGCGCCTCCTGGAGGAGAACAGCCGGAGCGTGCCGGCGCGACTGGCGCTCGGTGGAGTCTTTGCTGCCCGCTGCGAGTACAACCGGGCGGCCGAAGAATTCCAGAGCCTGGTGACGCTTCCGCAGGACGCCTACGGGCTTGGCAGTCGCCGGGACGCGCTCGGGCGTCTGGCCCAGGCGCTGGAGCAGGCAGGGAAGTACCGAGAGGCGTACGACGCGCTCCAGGAGGCCGTTCGGCTCGCCGGGGACAGCGTGGAGGCCTTCCGGTATCGGGTGGCGCTCGTCCAGAACCGGGTGGCCGCCGGCCGAGCGGACGAAGCAACACCGCTCGTCGAGGAGTTGATCGCGGATCGGCCCGGAGAACCGGGCTTGCTGGCGCTCCAGGCCCGGGTGCTCAACGCGGAAGGCCGGAACGACGCTGCGCTGGGGATTCTCAGGGCCCTGGTGGCCGAGTATCCCGAGACGGGGGGAGTGGTGCACGCGCTGGTCCGGCACCATGTCCAGGCGGGCGACCTGCCGGGTGCGGAACGGATCACCCGCGGCTGGCTGGAAGACCGGACGGATGACCAGGATTTTCGGTTCCAACTCGGCGCCCTGCTCGAGCGTCAGGGAAAAACCGAGGAAGCGGAGGAAGAGTTCCGCCGGGTCATCGAAGACGAGCCCGACCACGACCTCGCGCTCAACTACCTGGGATACATGCTCGCGGACCGGAACGACCGGCTGGACGAATCCGAGGAACTGATCCAACGGGCGCTGGCGGTGGATCCCTACAACGGTTCCTACCTTGACAGCCTGGGTTGGGTGCAGTTCCGCAAGGGCGACCTGAAGCTGGCCGAACCGAACCTGCTTCGGGCGCAGCAATGCATGCCCGAAAACAGCGTGGTCCTGGACCACCTCGGAGATCTCTACCGGGCGAAGGGGAACACCGAGGAAGCGGTCCGCTTCTGGCGGATGGCTCTCCAGCACGACGGCGACCAGGAACTCGAACGAGAGGCGATCGCCCGAAAAATCGAGGAAGCCGGTAACGACCCGGAGTAGAGCGGGACCGAAACCGGGCTTTCCGGAGCCTCCGCGAATCGGCCAGTCCCGCCACTCGGCAGCGGCGTTGCGGTTCGCGATGCTCCTTGGACTCGCCGCTTCGGTGGGCTGCGCAGCCCGGACGAGCCGAATTCCAGCGGCGCCCCTGAACCAGGCCGCCGCGCTTCAACTGCTGGATGAAACGGCCCGGCTCGCCGCGAGCGTGCGGCGGTATCAGGCCATCGTCAGTCTTCGCGGAGAAGGTCAGCGGGGCCGGTTTTCGGGACGCCTGCTGGTGGTGTTCGTCCGACCGTCAGGCGGCCCGGATCCCGAAGCGGTCGAAGCCATGCGACTCGAGCTCTTCGCTCCGGTCGGCGGCTCCCGCTGGACGCTCGTGGCCGGGCCGGGCCGGGTACGGCTGGTGGTGCCCGGGGAGCGGGCCTTTGCTGAAGGAGAGGAACTGGAAGAGTTCACGGGACCGTTACTCGGCGTCTCCGTGGGGCGCGAGCAGATTGCGGCCATCCTGGTCGGGAGCGGCGCGCCGATTGGGGGATCCGGGAATCTCCGGTCGCTTCCAGCGAACGGATCCGCGGTCCTCCGGAGCGGGGCCGAGGTCTGGTGGGACGATGTGACGGAGGGATCTCAGGTGCGGCGCGTTGTGGCCACCGGCTACGAGGCCCGCTATCCGGGTCAGTATCGGCGGCGAGGGCGCCAGGTGCCGCGCCGGGTCGAGATCGCTTCCGACCGCGTGCAGGCCACCCTGACGGTCGAGGAGCTCGAGGTGAACGCCTCGCTGCATCCCGATTCCTTCCAGGTGCGGACGCCGCCCGGTTACCGGCGGGCCCAGGTTCGTGAACTGAGTCAGGCCTCCCGGCTCCCGGGCCGATGAACGGGTGAGAGCGCCGTGGCCGATCCGACTCCCACCGCTCGCCAACTCGTCATCAGGACCCCGGCCAAAGTCAACCTGGGACTGCGGGTTCTCTCGCGACGCGCGGATGGATACCACGCCGTCCGCACCCTGCTGGCCGGTGTGGATCTCTGGGACACCCTCACTTTCGAACCGCGCGGCGACGGGTTGCGACTGGAATGCGACACCCCCTCCATCCCCACGGATCAGACGAATCTGGTTCTCCGCGCCGCGTCACGGCTCGAGGAGCGGCTCGGCCGGCGCCTCCCGGGCACGGCTATTCGGCTCCAGAAGGGGATCCCGGCCGGCCGGGGACTCGGTGGGGGAAGCTCGGACGCCGCGGCGGCGCTCGTCGGCCTGAACTGCCTGTTCCGGCTGGGCCTCGGCCGCCATGAGCTCCACGGGTTGCTGAGCGAGGTCGGAATGGACGCGCCTTACTTCCTGTACGGGGGGTTGGCGCTCGCCACCGGCCGTGGCGAGCAGGTCTTCCCGCTGGCCGACTCGCCGGAACTGCCACTCGTCCTGCTTGTCCCGGACTTCGGTATTTCGACGCCGGACGCCTATCGCGGTCTGCCGCCGCCAGCGGCCGCTCCCGCCGGAGACCATGGGTCCGAACGGACCCGGAGTCTGGTACGGTTTCTCGAGTCGGGTCCCACGGGGCCCCAACCCAGTCGCAAGCTCCTCGCAGGATGCTTTCCGAACGACCTCGAACGGTCAACCGTGCTGCAAACGACCCGGCCCCCCGAAGCGATCTCGCGGATGCGGAGCACCCTGAAGGCGGCCGGGGCCGTTGAGACGGCCATGTCAGGGAGCGGCTCGGCGGTGTTCGGGGTCTTCCCTGACCGGGAGCGGGCGACGCACGCGGCCTCCCGGCTTTCGGGGGCTAACCTTCGGGCGATCGCGACGCGTACGATCACTCGCAGCGAACATCGGGCAGCCCTCCTGGGGACCGGGCCGGATGGGGCGTGGCCGAGGGGATAGGCGCCGGGTTTTGGTTCCGGTCTACGAGGGTTCGAATCCTTCCGCCCCAGCCCGGAGAGCGGGTGATCGACGGATGATGCGCGGGCGCCTGCGTCTCGGGTCCGGAGGCGGCTCGCCGCGGCGCGTTTGATCGAGATGAGCACAACGAACAACGACCGCCGGAGCCAGTCGCGAACTCACGGCTATGCCGGCGAACTGAAGGTGATCGGCGGCTCCTCCAATCCGGGCCTGGCGGCTGCAATCGCGCGCCATCTGGGCGTTCCGCTCTGCGAGGTTGCGCTGGGCCGGTTCCGGGATGGTGAGGTCCGCTTCCAGATCAAGGACAACGTGCGGGGTGCGGACGTTTTCGTCGTCCAGTCCACCTCCCCGCCCGTCAACGAAAACCTGATGGAACTGCTCATCATGGTGGACGCGTTGAAGCGGGCGTCGGCGGCCCGCATCAACGCGGTGGTTCCCTACTACGGCTACGCGCGGCAGGACCGGAAGGATCGTCCCCGGGTCCCGATCTCGGCGAAGCTGGTGGCCGATCTGCTCACGGTCGCCGGGATACACCGGGTCATCTGCATGGACCTCCATGTCGGCCAGATCCAGGGCTTTTTCGATATTCCGGTGGACCACCTGTACGCGACTCCGGTGGTGCTGGATCATCTTCTGGGCCTTGAACTGGAGCGGCCCATCGTCGTTTCGCCGGATGCCGGAGGGGTCGAACGGGCGCGCGCCTACGGCAAGAAACTCGGTGTCGGCATCGCGGTGATGGACAAGCGGCGCGGCAGCGACAACGAAGTGGAGACCATGCACGTCGTGGGAGACGTGCGGGGACGCTCCGCGGTGATCGTGGATGACATCGTGGATTCCGCCGGCACGCTGGTGCGCGCCGCCGAAGCGCTTCACGCGGATGGCGCTACCCGGGTGCTGGCGGTCTGTACGCACGCGGTCCTCTCCGGGCCCGCGGTGGCGAGGATCCGGAACGGTCCGCTCGAGCGCCTCATCGTCGGAGACACCATTCCCCTCGCTCCCGACGCTCGGGCGGCGGACAGCAGGATCGAGGTGCTTTCCGTGGCGTCGCTCTTCGCGCGAGCGATCGAGAGCGTGCACGGGGAAGCCTCCGTCAGTTCGCTCTTCGTCTGACCGCGCGGTTCCTGCCGGCGGCGCTCCGTTTCCTCGGGGGGGAGCGACGATGTGAAAGGGCACGTGGGCGGGGCTCGGGCTGCCGGCAGCGCCGAAACCGGCGAGGCGCCCGGCTGACAAGGCGCGTGAGGTCGGAATACCGGGTGGATTTCGACCGAAACGCAGCGACGGGCGTTGCGAAGCGGAGCGGTTCCGCCGGGGTGAATTCGCCGGTTGAACATCGCGCGACATGTTCACGGGCTGCTAGGAGCCTGCCCCGTAGAAAAAATCAGAGGACAAAAGTCCCACCCAGAGGAGGAAACACTCACCATGAAGGAGACATTCGACCACCGAGAGGTCCGTTTGTGGGTGAAACCGACTGTGTCTTCCCACCATGACGTTCGGAAATCGTCCTGCGGGACAGGCTCCTA
>MPMW01000044.1 GCA_002238705.1 Acidobacteria bacterium bin61
AACGAGCGAACTGAGACATGTCGGCGGGCCCGCCGGTTTCACCCCGAACCGGGTCTTCGAATCAAGGGGGAGCAATTTCTTCTCGTTCGATGCGGTCGTGCGGATGGGCCGGAACCGGAAACAGATCCGCAGCTCCGGTACCGGCGCGACGGAAACCCGTAGCTTCCGGCCCGCCGCTTCCGACTTCGTGCGGCAGCTCGAGACGTTTACGCACGAGAACTCCACGGGAACGCGCTGAAGACATGTCTTCCCGCCTGACCGTCACCCGGATCCCGGGCTCGATTCTCGCTCTTGTCGCTCTTCTCGCGCTGGCCCCTGCCGCCGCCAGTCAGGACAAGGCGCCCCGGCGTCCACCGGAGCCGTTTCGGGTGTTCGTCCATGCCGGTGATCCGGCCGACAACTCGTTGAAGGCGAGCCTGGAAGAAACGCTGCCCATGGTCCGGGAGAGGGTGGAGCGGCGGCGACACTGGTTCCAGTTGGCCGATTCGTTCGAGAGCGCCGATTTGACCCTGCGCCTCGTGAACTACCGGACCGGCCAGCACTGGAATCCACTGTTCGATGCGGTCTACGGAGACCAGCAGGGCCGCGAGTTCCATTTCCTGGACGCGGTCGTTCAGGGGGGCGGCGTGCGCACCAGGCTCTCGGGGTTGGACGAGCGTCCGGTCCGGACCGGTCCCAGCATCCGGAACGCCGCGGGTCATCTCGCGGAAGAGCTGGAACGGTTCACCAGGGAAAACTACGCCGCCCTCAGCGAGCTCCGCGCGCGGGATGCGGCGCGTTAGCGCGGCAGACGCGGACGTTCACCCGGTCGCGAAACCGTGCCGCGCTTCGGTCCACCGTGCGATGATTCCTGCGCGATCGGCCCTGCGGGCCGTTTTCGCGCATCACGGGGAGGCATCATGACCATCCACCGCACTCCGCCTCGGCGACCAGCGCTTGCCGGTCTTCTGCTCTTGACGGCGTTCGCTGTTGCCGCGGCGAATGCCACGGAACAAGCGCCCCGGCGCCCACCCGAGCCCTTCAACGTTTTCATCCACGCGAGCGACCCCGAAGATCAGGAGCTGAAGGAAGGGCTTGAGAAGGCTGCTGAAGAATTACGCGAACGGGTCGCCGGGCGGCGGAGTTGGTTCCGCGTCGTAGACCACGCCGAGGAAGCGAACATCACCCTGCGCGTCATCAACTACCGAACATCACAGACGATGATGCCGAAACTCGAGAGACTGTTCATCAACGGCCAGGTCCAACTGGTCGAGCGCAGCGAGATCGTCGAGTTCCACTACGTGGATGCGGTCGCGCTCGGTGGGTCGGCGCGAGGAAACCTGACCGGGCTGGACGAGCGGGAGAGCGGAACCAGCCTGCGCAATGCCGCCAGCCACCTGGCCGAACAACTGGAGGAGTTTTGCAAGGACAACTACGCGGCTCTGACGAGCCAGTAGACCGCAGGCGGCGTTCGTTCGCCGCGATCTTCTCACTGACGGCCCTCGTCTTCGGACTGGCCGGGCCAAGTTGTGCGACTCCGCCCGAACCGCAGCGGGCGAGGAACGTCATCCTCTTCATCGGGGACGGGTTCGGCATGAACCAGCTCGCGCTCGGGCTGGCGTACGCCTCCGAGGTACGGGGCCGTCCGCTGCGGATGGCTGAGTTGGCCGACGCCGGGAGTGCGGGGTATTCGATCCCTTACTCGTATGCGCGGATCACGACGGATTCCGCCGCCGCCGCCACCCAGATGGCGACGGGAAGACGGGCGCTCACCGAGACGCTGAGCGTGGATCCGGAAACCGCGGAGCCGCTGCCGACGATCCTGGAGTGGGCGGAGGAACGGGGTCTCGCCACGGGACTCGTTGCGAACATGCGGCTCACGCACGCGACCCCGGCCGCCTTCAAGGTTCACGCGAAATCGCGCTACGTGCCGGAGGCCGAACTCGCCGATCAGCTCTTCTCCGAGCCTGAGGTCGAGGTGCTGCTCGGCGGCGGCGGGCGGGCGATGATTCCCGCCGGAACGAATCTCGGGGAGAGCGTTCCGGGACTGCCGGCCGGAACGGACGGCCCTTCGAACCGCGACGACGATCGCAACCTGATCGCCGAAGCCCGGGAGCGGGGCTATACGGTGGTCGGAGATCGCGCCGGCCTCGCGGCAGCCCGCGGGACGGAGCGTCTCGCCGGCATCTTCGCCGCGAGCCACCTGCCCTACGTGCTCGACCGGTCCTGGGACGGGCTCGACGACACCGTGCCGACACTTGCCGAACTGACGGATGCGGCGATCGCTTCGCTTGAGGGCAACGAGGCCGGGTTCTTCCTGGTGGTTGAAGGCGGCCTCATCGACTACGCCGGCCACGACAACGATGCCGGCGCGATGCTCGCCGAGATCCTCGACTACGACGAAGCGATCGGCGCCGCCTTCGATTTCGCCCGGAACCGGGACGACACCCTGGTTCTGGTCACCGCCGACCATGGCACCGGCGGGTTTTCGTTTACCTACGCCGGCGGGGGGCCGGGCCCCCTCCCGGAGACGGTCTTTCCGGACTACTCCGCCGGTCCCGAGATGGCCGGCGCCCGCCACCTGGAGATGCTGGCTGCCCAGCGCCGTTCGCTGATCGAGGCGATGCCGGACATCGCTTCGCCGGCCACCGCGGAATCGGTCCTCGCGGTGATCGAGGAAGCGACCGGGATCCGGCTCACCGACGAGGAAGCGGCCGATCTCGCCAGTCAGCTCAACGAGGAGAACGTCGCGCCGCGGGATTTCTCCGCCTACTACCTCGATTCGGTTTCGATCCCGGTGGCGCTCGCGGCGCGCCAACTCGCGAACCACACCCAGGTCGTCTGGTCCACCGGCGGACACACTTCGGAGCCGGTGCTGCTGCTCGGCTACGGCCCCGGCGCCGGCGGGGTCCTCGGAATCGGAGAGAACACCAGGGTCCACGGCATCATCCGGGACGCGTTCGGCTGGGAGTGAACCGGGGAGCTCAGGCAACCGGGGTGCGCGCGGCTCCCGGCGCGTCCGCGACGGCGCCGAGGAGCACGTCCCGAACCGTGGTCCCCGCCGAAATCCGTTCGTCGAGTCGAAGCTGCGCCACCCGGTTCGTGACCGCCGCGACCGCAAAGCTCACCCCCGAGAGGTTCTTCTCGCGGGGCAGGGGCGGTAGGGGCCGGGCCCAGGGAGAGGCGATCAGAACCTTCCCGCGCCGGGCCAACGCACCGTAGCCGAGTCCCGGCTCGGCCTCCACTCCCACCGCGCCGCGAACCGACGCCAGCGAACCCGGAATGAGGAGGGATCCGCGCCCCGAACGCGGCGCCACCAGCGTGATCCCCGCCTCCCCGGCCTCGATCCAGGCGTCGCGCAGGACCGCCTCGCCCTCCGGATCGCTGCCCGCCGGAACTCCGGCGCTGAGATTGACGATCGCCGCTCCGTGCTCCACCGCCCAGCGAATGCCGGCCGCCAGGCAGTGCGGAGGGGCGTCCGTGCGGCGTCCGAAGACGCGCACCGAAAGCAGCGTGAAGGCCTCCGGCGGCAGGCCGTCCGAGACGGTCGCCGCCACCGCGGTGCCGTGCCCGATCTCGTCGGTCCAATCGGCACGCCGGTTCCCGGTCAGGCGAACCCCGCCGTCGCGCCAGGTGATCCGGACGCCTCCGGCTACCGGGCCCACCTGGCGGTGCGCCGGGTTGATTCCCGTGTCCAGGATCGCGATCCGCAGCATTTCCGCCACGCGCGCCGTCAGTTCCGGGCCTCGATCCGGCCGTCGCGGAGAGCGAAGACCCGATCGGCCGCCGCGACGAACGCCCGGCGGTGGGTCATCACCAGCGCGGTGCGCTCCTTGAGCCAGGGCACGAGGCGCTCGATCAGGCGCGCTTCGGTCTCGGCATCGAGGGCCGAACTCGGCTCGTCGAGCAGGATCAGTCCCGGTTCGGCGAGGACCGCCCGCGCGATGGCGATGCGCTGGCGCTGGCCGGCCGACAGTTGCTGGCCCCGCTCGCCGACGACAGTGGAGAGGCCGTCCGGAAGGTTCGCGAGGAAGTCGTCGAGTGCCGCGAGGCGCGCCGCCGCTTCGACTTCCCGGTCGGAAGCATCCGGCCGTCCGTAACGGATGTTCTCCGCAATCGGGGCGTGCCACAGGAACGGATCCTGCTCGACCACCGCGACCCCGTCGCGCAGCTCCGAGAGTGTGAACCGGCGAATGTCGGCGCCGCCCCAGGAGAGCCGGCCCCGATCCGGGTCGAGGCGCCGGAGGATCAGGTCCGCGAGGGTGGTCTTGCCGACGCCGCTCGGACCCACCAGAGCGGTCAAAGACCGCTCTGGGAGTGTGAGGGAAGCGCCGTCGAGCACCGGTTTCTCCTCCCGGCCGTAGGAGAGCGAGACGTCTTCCACCTGGAGCGGACCGCGGGCTTCGCTGACCGGCAGCGGATCCCTCGGATCTTCGACTCCAGGCGGTTCGTCCAGCAGTTCGAACACGCGTTCGAAGGACGCCCGGGCGGCGCGCAGCCCCAGGTACTGACCGAGGAGACCCTGCACCGGGCCGAAGAGCCGCATCTGGTAGGTCATCGCGGCGCCCAGGGTGCCGAGGGTGAGGTTGCCCTGGATCACCTGATAGCCGCCGTAGAGAAAGGCCGCGGCGCCGGCGATCGAGACGAGGGAGGCGGGGATTCCGGAAGCCACGTAGGTTGTCCGCCGCGCCCGCAACAGGGCGTCGATGAATCGGTCGTTCTCCCCGCGGAAACGCTGCGCCTCGCGTTCCTCCTGGCCGAAGGCGACGGTCTGGCGCATCCCGAGCACGGACTCGACGAGCGCGCTCCCGACGGACGCCCCGGCCTCCCGCAACCGCCGGTTCTCGTCGGTCACGCGGGTCCGGAGGCGCGTGAGAGCAACGGCCGCGAGGGGCAGGACGACCAGCGCGGGGACCAGCAGAGCCGGGGCGAGCGCCAGCACCAGCGCCAGCGCGACCAGGAGCCCAAGCACGTTCTGGGTCAGGGACAGGAGGAGGTCGCCCGCGGTCCGTTGGAGTTCCGAGACGTCGGTGTTGAGTCGCGACAGCAGGTCCCCGGTGCGGGCGCCGGCGAAGAAGCGGGGGGAGAGCCGCTGGAGGCGCCGGTAGACGGTGAGCCGGAGATCGAAGAGAGCCCGGGCCGAGAGCCCTACGTAGCGATAGCCCGTGTAGGAGGTCAGCACCAGGCCGCCGATCTGCATGACGGCCATGAGCACCGCGAGTTGGAGCAGCAACAGCAAATCGCCGCCCAGCAGCGCGTCGTCGAGCAGTGGGACCAGGAGCAGCGGCCAGAGCTGCCCCGGGAGCCCGGCGAGCAGCGAAAGGACGAGAACCCCCGAGAGCCTCCGCCAATAGGGAAGCGTCAGGCGGAACGCGCGCCGGTAGATATCGGGGACGGGGGTCCGCGCTCCGCTGTCAGGCATGGCGATGAATCATGCGGGGAGTAGCGAAGGGATTTCCGCTGCCCTGTCGGGCGGCGGCTCCTGAGACCGCGCCGGCCTGGAGGCCGGCGCTCCTAGCGCTCCTGCAATCAGTTGCCGGCGCCGGCCCGGTAGCGGAGGGGGTGGGGGGGAAGCATGAAGTCACCCCCGGCGAAGATCTCGGTCTCGGGCTCGAGCGTCTCCGCGTCGTAGACGTACATCGTGTCCCCGACCCCCGACACGAAGAGGCGCTGCCCGTCCGCCGAGACGATCATCGAGATGTTGGTGCGGCCCCGCTCAAAGCCCTTCCTGCGCAGGATGACCTGCCGGCTCTCCATGTCGATCACCGCGGCATCGCTCAGCCCGGCGTAGCCGCGCCTACCGTCGGGAGAGAGCGCGAAACGGGCGAGCTGCATCTGGGGTCCCAGTTCGTAGTGGCTGAAGGTCTTCTCGGGTAGCCGGATCTCCAGCAGGCCGAAGAGTTCCATCCCCTGGCGCGGCTCCACGGTCCGGTACATCCCGAAGAGCCGGCCGGGCTCGACCTCGTCCAGCGAGTGGCCGCGCACCCCTCCGTAGCCGGGAGCGAGCGGCCGGTCCAGTTCGATCCGGTCCGTCTCCTCGAGGGTCTCGGCGTCCAACTCGACGATCTGTTCGTTCACCAGGTACACCGACGAACCATCCGGGCTGAAGTGGATATTGGGACGCCAGTCGCTCGCGTCGCCGAGAGGGATCTCGTGCGTCACCTCCCGCCGGTCGCGGTCGAAGACCCAGATCTCCGACGGCGTCTGGTGAATGAAGCGGTCGGGTTCGAGGTCCACCACCACGGGCACGAGGTAGATCCGGCGGGCGTCCGGATCGGGGGTGGCGCTCATGAAGCGAATGCGCTTGCCCACCGTGCTCAGCCGGAAGTCGTCCACAACCGCCATCTCGGTCGCGTCGAACACTTCGACGGATTCCATCCGGCCGGTCACGATGGCGACGAAGCGCCCGTCGGCGGTCCAGGTGTTGTTGGTGGCCGCGCCGTGACGGAGGTTGCCGACCTTTTCGAACCTCAGGGTCTCCTGGTCGAAGGTGATGAGTTCGTCGGGCCAGATTCCCGCAAGGAATCGGTCGGCGTCCTGTCCGCTCGCGGGAGCGGCAACAAGCAGAGCGATCCCCAGGGCGAGGAACAGTGGCCGGATCATGGACTGGAACTCAGGGCGAACTGTGGAGCTTCGGAAACGGCGCCTCACGGGAAGACCAGGTCGATCTCCCTCCAG
Source organism: Acidobacteria bacterium bin61 (assembly GCA_002238705.1). Taxonomy (GTDB): domain Bacteria; phylum Acidobacteriota; class Vicinamibacteria; order Marinacidobacterales; family Marinacidobacteraceae; genus Marinacidobacterium. Next base: position 6,658 of record MPMW01000044.1, read on the forward strand.
TCCTGGGTCGCCGCAGCACAGTTCTTGTGCCAGTCGGGGCTGTTGTTGAGGTAGTCGGGCACCTGGGCGGGCCAGTAGCAGGTCTTGTAGCAGTCGTAGAGGTCCCGCTCCATCGGCTGGCAGAGCGCCGCGGTGCCTCCCGTCGCATCCACCTCCCATCCCGGCGAGAAGATCGTCGTACAGCCGGAGGGATAGTGCGGCCCGGGATCGTCGGCGGTAGCGCGCGCCGCCCCGCCGCCCTCGAGCCACTCGGTGGCGAAGCGCGCCTTGAGGTTCTTGGGGGAGAGGTGTTTCATGGCGGTCTCCTAGGGGGTCTGCCGCGCGGCCTGCAGCATTCCCTCGAAGCGAGCGAGGAATTGAGGATTCCGGTCAAGGATACGCCCGTACGCGGAGAGGCCGAGGGCGGTCCAGTCGCGGATCCAGTCACAGTAGTGGAGGTTGGGGCGGAAACGATCGCCGTAGCGCACCTGCGCCTCGTGGTAGCAGCCGCCGGAACAGAGGCTGCGGACCCAGCACTGGCTGCAGTCGGTACGGGCGTCGATGTGAGCCTTCTTCAGGTGTTCGGCGCGCTTTTCTTCGCTGATCCCCGTGGCCACGTGTCCCAGATCATGGTCGCCGGAACCGGCGAACCGGTGGCAGAGGCCGACCTCGCCGCCGGGGGCGACTCCGACGAGCCCGAGTCCGGCCCCGCAGGGGTACGCCTTGCTCACGCCCTCGTGGATTTCGCCAAGCAGGTCGCTGAGGTTCGAGAACCCGAGATAGCGGCCCTCGGTGGCTGCTTCCACGTAGTTGTCGGCGAGGCCGCGGAACTGGTCGAGCAACTCGTCGAAACCGTCCTCGCCGAGGGCGTAGTCCTGGTCGGGAGAGGAGGTCACCGGGGCGAAGCCCACCTCGTAGAAGCCGAGCCCGATCAGGTGTTCAAAGATCCGCGGGACGTCGAGGTTTTTCGACGTGACGGTCACCCGGGCGCCGACCGGCCGTTTCTGGAGCTTCAGGAACTCGGCGATTCGGGGAGCGATCACGTCGTAGCTGCCCATTCCGCTCCGGTACACCCGCATGGAGTCCTGGAACTGTTTGTCACCGTCCACCGAGATCGTCACCCCGATCCCGTTGTCCGCGATCCACTGCGAGATCTCGCGAGTCAGCAGGGTGGCGTTCGTGGTCAGGCTGAAATCCACCCGTTTTCCGGCCTGCTGTGCCGCTTCCCGGGCGTACTCCACGGTCGGGCGGATTACTCGCCAGTTGAGCAGCGTTTCCCCACCGAAGAAGGTGACCTGCAGGTCCTTCGCTTCCCCGGAGTCGGTGATGAGCCGATCCACCGACTGCCGTGCTGTTTCCTCGGTCATCGCCGCCGGAACCTCGGCTTCGGCGATCCGGTCGTCCCCGTACTCGTAGCAGTAGCGGCAGGCCAGGTTGCAGGAGTTCGTGATGTTCAGCACCACCGTGCGGATCGGCGGGGGGCCGTCCACTTCCTGGAGGCCACCGAGCGGGATGAGCGGCGTCCCCTGACGGGCCACCGCTCCCACTCCCGCCAGTTCCCGGAGCGCTGCTTCTTCCTCCGGCGACTCGACGACCTCTGCCGGGGGCCTGGGCCCTCCGGCGAGCCGGTCGAGCACCCGTTCGCTCGTTTCGTCGAGTTCGAAGATCATCGAGGAGGGGACGAGGAACGCGTAGTTCCGCTCTCCGCCGTGGAAGCGGTGCATCTGCGTCGCTTCGACCAGGGTTTGTGAGGGAGTGGGAACGCTCATTGCCCCGTCCTTTGCGGGAACAGGTCCCAGTAGAGGAAGACCGGCGGAGAGACCACCAGGCGGGCGCGGTCCCGCAGCGTCTCGCCGGTCTCCGGGTCCTCGTGCTCGGCGACTACCCAGACGTCCCCCATGTTGTCCGCCATGAGTTCGCGCTCCGGGTTGGGGCCGTCGAGCCCCGGGGTGAAGAGGCCCCGCTCGTCGATGTTGCCCACGAAGCGGGTATCGGCGTCTTCGTCCCGGATGAAGTACTCCTCGGTGGTCCACGTGACGTCGACCGGCCCGAGGGCCAGGTCGTCGTCGGTGAGCGTCTCGCCGTCGGGACCCCGGTGCCAGCCGCTCACCTCGAACTGGACGAACTGCTTGGGGGCGACCGCCCCGCCGACCCGGGAAAGCGCCATCTCGGGGGTGACGCGGATGTAGTCCACGCCGTCATGGACCGCGAAGCCGTCCACGAGGCGAATGCCGCCGGCGGAGACGTCGCGGTAGCCCAGGGGCGCATCGGCGTCGATCCGGAGGTCCACCAGCAGCTCCATTTCGGAAACCCGCCGGGCGTCCTGCACGGTCACTCCCGCCCCAAAATCGAGGGATGAGACAGCATCCTCAGCGAAACCCGCTCCGAGGATCCGGACTCCCGTGGCCGTGGTTCCGGTCTGGCCGGCGGGCGGCCAGGCGGCGCCGATCTGGACACCGCCGGCAGCGCGAGTGAGCGTGACGTCCAGGCCGGTCTCGCCGAATCGGCCGCTGAACAGGCGTCCGGTGAGTGTCTGGCCGTCATCCGAAAGCATCAGGGCTGCCCGGCGTTGTTCCAGACTGTCCCCCTGGCTCCTGCCGCGGAAGGAGAACCCGCCATAGAGCACTCCGGCTCCGAGGCGGCGCTCGCCAGTGCCGTCGCCGTGGATCAGGTTCGCCTCGTAGCCGTAGTTCCCGCCGGATCCGTCGTCGGGACGGAACTCGACGATGCCGCCGATCGGTCCGCTCCCTGGCTGCGAGCCCCGGAAGAACCAGCGTCCGGCGATTCCCGGTCCCGGACCCTTGGCGCGGTAGGTCCGCCACTCGGGCGTCTCGAAGGGGTACTTCTCCTTGAGTTGGTCGAGGACGCGATCCACCGCCCAACGCTCCTCCGGATTTTCCCCGCGGAACGTCTGGCCCTCGATGGTGGGGAAGTAGCCGACGTGCATCCCCTTCAGCAGGTCCCACTCCTCCGCCGTGCGCCGCTGGGTGCGGAAGCGGGCAGTGAGGTGGCAGCGCGAACAGGTCTCCTGGATCAGGTCCTCGTCCTCGGCGAAGGCCTCCTGGTGCGGCCGTTGTTCCGCGAGATAGAAGTAGGGACGCTCTTCTTCGGGGGCGAGTCCGTGGTGGTCCGTCAGATAGCGGACGACGTCGCGCGCCTCTTCGGGAGAAAGGCTGATGTTGCCGGTCCGCATCATGCGGATGACGGTGATCTGCCAGCCTTCCGCAGACTTCCGCTGCCAGGAGATCCGGGACATCCGTCCCGCGTCGTCGGACGCGTGGCAACTGCCGCAGGCCGCCTCGACGAGCGGACTCTTGACCGGGATGCCGTCCTGCGCCTCGGCCGCGCCGGTTGGCCCGACGAGTGAAAGGACGGCGATCGCAATTGCGGCTCGCATAGCGGCGGGCCAGTGTATGGGTTCCCGGTCGCCCACGCTACCGGCGGGGTGGTACAAACGCCGGATGATGAACGTCCGATTCGAAAAGAGTTTCTCGCGCCGGAGTTTTCTGGGCGCCGCCGGCGCGTCCGCCGCGGTCTTCTCGCCCCGAGCCGTCAAGGGGCTGACGGGCTCCGAGATCGAAGCCCGGGCGGCCGGCCGCGAAGTCGCCGAGTTCGGAATCTCCATGTGGGACCTCGACACCCCGGCGCTGGTGGTGGATATCGACGCCCTGGAGGCGAACATCGCCCACATGGCGCGCACCACGAGCGCCAACGGCATCGCGCCGCGTCCGCACGCCAAGACCCACAAGTGCCCGGCGATCGCCCGGATGCAACTCGAAGCCGGCGCGCTCGGAATCTCGGTCGCCAAGGTGAGCGAGGCCCAGGCCCTCTTCGACCACGGGATCGACCAACTGCTCCTGACGACGAGCAACGTGACCCCCTTCAAGATCCGGCGCGCGATGGGGCTCTCGAAGCAGTGCCCCGGATTCATCCAGACGACCGATACCGCCGAGAACGCGCGCGCCCTCTCGGAAGCCGCGGTAGCCGCCGGGATCACCGCCGACGTAACGGTGGACGTCGATCCGGGTGGCCATCGCACCGGAATCACGCCCGGCGAACCGGCGCTCCAACTGGCGCAGCTCGTGGACCAGCTTCCCGGCCTCACGCTGCGCGGCCTCCTCTGCTACGACGGCGGCTCGCAGCACGTCAAGGGCTTCGGGAAGCGGAAGGCGCAGACCCTGGGACGGCTGGCGGCGGCCGCTGATACCTGCGAACGGATGAAGGCTTCCGGGCTCGACACCGGCATCTTCAGCGGTGGCGGGACCGGCAGTTACAACATCGACCACGAGACTCCCGGCTTCACGGATGTCCAGTGCGGGAGCTACGTCTTCATGGACGCCCAGTACCTGGAAATCGGCGGCGCCACCGATCCGGAGGTCTACAGTGACTTCCAGCCGTCCCTGACGATCCTCGCCACGGTCCTGAACGCCCAGTACGAGGGCCGCGCCACGACCGACGCCGGCGCCAAGGCGTGCACCATCAACCGGCCCTGGGCGATCGTCAAGGGTGAGAGCGGGATGAGCTACACCTCGGGCTCCGACGAGTTCGGGACGATCCGCTACGAGGACCCGAGCCGGACCTACAAGGTCGGCGACAAGCTGGAACTCATCGTCTCCCACTGCGATCCGGTGGTGAACCTCTACGACCGGATGTACGCGGTGCGCGGCGGCCTCGTGGAAGCGGTCTGGCCGATCGCGGCGCGCGGCATGTCCACCTGACCCTGTTCGCGGATACTCCTGCATCCCGTTCGTCCTGGGCTTTGGTCCTTGTCGGTCCCGAAAGGGGCATGTTCTTCATGACTCACGCTTCCGATGCGTGTGGAATAATCCGCCTCCTTCGGAGGCCCCCTCATGACTGCAACCGAACAGCGTCTCGCGCAACTTGCCCAGGAACATCTCGGCCTCGGCCGAACTCCGGATCTGGACCGGCAATTTGCCGACTCCGGAGTCTCCTCGGTGGACGCCGTTGCGTTCATGAAGGTCGTCAACAGTGACTTCGGTCTTTCGCTGACCGCCGGTGATTGCGCCGGATGTACGACGCTGCGGGGGATCGCCGCCCTCGTGGACAAGCACTCCGGCTAGTCCACCCGGAAACCGGGGCCGCAGTGGTTGTGGGCCCTTGGGTGCGCCGGTTGCGGCTGGATCCGGACCTCGCCGCTGCGCCCCGGACCCTGATTGCGTCGGTTGCGGAGAGTCAAGGCCTTGAAACGCGACTCCAGAAGCGGTCTGGGAGGTCCCGAGGCCCGTCGCCACCCGCGACGTGGCCGTGGACGGAGGCACCTCCATCACCCTCCGCCGCCACGGCAATCCGGACGGACCGCGGCTGGTCCTGAGTCATGGAAACGGCCTGGCGATCGAACTCTCTTACCCCTTCTGGGCGCTGCTCGCCGATGACTTCGACCTGATCGTCCATGACCTCAGGAACCACGGCTGGAAGGCCGTCGGGCCACGCGAGGCGCACAGCCTCCCGACGAGTACGAGGCCCAGGTCGTTGACTACACCCGGGCGTTTGCAGTGCTCGTGAACTTCGAGGCGCTGGCGTGCCCGACCAAGGTGGCCGGAGCCGATCCGACCCTGCCCTATTCGTACTTGCCTACATTCGACATGACCCACATGCTCTTTGTGGACTACGACTTCATCCCGGAGACGACCCACTTCCTGCCGCTCGAGAAACCCCGGGGCCTCCGCCGCCGCGACCCGCGATTTCGTTGGGCTCCAGTGTCTCTACTAGCGGCCGGTTCGCGATCTGCGGCTGGGGGAGGCGTGAGGACCGGGGGCCAGCCCTGGAGCCAGCCCCGCCGGACTTAAATCGAACCGCAACACGGACCGCCACCCAGAACCGGTGCCGGAGGGTAGAGTCGGCACGATGGCTCCCGCGCTCCGCATCGGGACGCTCGTTCATTCTCCATGGATGCCGGGAGTCAACGGGAGCACGGATTTCGCTGCCGACTGCACTCCTTGCCGGACCACGGATGACGATCAAGCGATAGGGAGAGTGGCGACTCGAACATGACCCCACCAACCCTCTGGGAGGTTCCCGAGCCCATCGCCATCTGCGATGTAGCGGTAGACGACGACACCTTCATCACCCTGCGCCGCCACGGGAATCCGGGCGGCCAGCGCCTCGTCTTGACCCATGGCAATGGTCTGGCCATCGATTTCTACTATCCCTTCTGGTCGCTCCTGACCGATGACTTTGATCTGATCGTCTACGACCTGAGAAACCACGGCTGGAACGCGGTCAGCTCCCTGCAAGCGCACACGCTACCGACCTTGGTACGTGATCACGACCGGATTCTCGAGGCCATCGATCACCACTACGGCGCCAAACCGCAGGTCGGGGTTTTCCATTCGGTTGCCGCGCTGACGACACTCCTGTCTCCTACCAGGGGCAGCAAATACTCCGCCTACGTCCTCTTTGATCCGACCGTGTGCAAGCGCGGAGACAGCTTTGAAGAGTTCGACGCGGCGAGTGAACGTGTCGCTGCTATGACTCGACGCCGCACACAACGGTTCCGGGCCCGGTCGGAGTTTGCGGAGCTCCTTTCCTTGGTTCCCGCCTTCCAGCGGCTGGCGCCCGGGGTCTGCGAACTCGCGGCCCGAACGATGTTGCGCGAATGCGCAGATGGCGAGGGATATGAACTTCGCTGTCCCCGGGACTACGAGGCGCAGATCATCGACTACGGCAGGGCTTTCGCAGTGCTGGTTGACCTTGCTTCATTGCGCTGTCCAATCAAGGTCATCGGGGCCGATCCAACTCTGCCCTTCTCCTATCTGCCGACCCTGGATCTCGGCGACGTCGTGACTGTCGACTACGACTTCCTGCCGGAAACCACCCATTTTCTGCAAATGGAGCAACCCGGGGAGTGCGTAAAGTTGATGCGAGAGTTCCTTGCGGAATGCGCGGGGGCCTGACCCGCCGCCGCGCAGTTCATCGTTGTGGGGCCGGCCAGCCGGCGACCCCCGGCGCGGGCCGGGACTTCCGGACCATCACCGCCCGTCGGCGCGCGCTGGCCCGTACCCGTGATCGTCCGACTCCGCCTTGCCAAGGATCCCAAGCCCGTCCCAGGCCCGCGAACGGAACGACACGAGGGAGACTGGTCAAAGGCCGGGGCGGTCGTGGATGGAGACCGGTTCTTCAGCGTTCATCAGCCGTGACCACTGGCGCCAGAACGCGCGTATCTGCAGCTCGTCGCGCTCGGAAAGGGAGGAACGCTTCATCCCTCGCGACACATCCGAGTAATTCACCTCCCCGACCGTTTCGTAGCCGCGTTGGCAGACCTCCACGACCTCGATGTCGTCGGGGCTGGCGAAGCCGCCGGGTCCGAGGAACGAGACGAAGTTGTCGAGGCGCAATGCGCGTTCCTCCGGCTCTTCCTCTTCCGGCCCGAGGCACCAGGACGAGACCTCTACGCACCCCGGCTCCACGGGGTAGTAAGTGCGGATGTTGGTGGACATGATGTCGTTGATGAGGAGGTTGGGAAATATCTGAAGATTGCCGCTGCACATGCACACCTGGTGGGCGCGCTCCTGCCCGAGCCGCTCCACGGCGTTGCGGTACATCTCCTTGAAATGAGACTCGCGCTCCTTCCCGAAATAGGGAATCCAATGAGCCATGGGGCGGCCCCAGGAAGCAACCGCCCTGCCCGGGACGGAGTGGCCGTTGCCAAGCGCCCTGGGCGAAAAGCGCCTGGACTCGTCAGCGTCGCGCAGGAACTCAGTCTCCATCCTGTCCATGGCGTTGGCATCCACCAGCCAGTCGAAGTAGCGCTTGTGGGTGGTCATCGCGTGGTAGCCGTCAATGCTGTTCTCCACGAGCAGTTTGTAGTTGGCTCGTACGGTGTAGGACTGCGTCCCGCTCACGATTTCCATTCGTCCCGCAGACTGATCGGCCACGAGGTCGAGGTAGTCCTTGGCGTTCCAGAGATAGTCCTCGAGAGGAACGTCGTTCGCCGGGTAGAAGTTCACGAAGATGAAATCGCGATAAACGGACGTTCCGCCCGGCGGCTCCCGCAAACCCAGCTCGCGTTGATCGAACGCCTCGCTGTAGGCGGCCCTGCCGGGGATACCGCTCAGCTTGCCCTCGGGTGTGAAGCTCCAGCCATGGTAGAAGCACTGGTGAACCCTTGCGTTGCCTGCCGGCTCCCGGCAGACCATCGCGCCCCGGTGGGTGCAGGTGTTCAGCAGCACCCTTACCTTGCCGTCCCGTCCCCGCGTGATGATGACCGGCCGCCCCGCCACGCGCCGAGTGACGAAGTCGCCCGGTTTGCGCACCTCCGACTCGTGGCCGGCGTAGATCCAGCAGCGGTCGAAGATGCGTTCGCGCTCTCGCGCCAGGATGTCCGGGTCCGTGAAGACGGAGCGGTGGACACGGAAAAGGCCGCGCTCCCGGTCGTCAATGACCAGTTCGGACAAGCGGCGTGAATCCATCGTGTCAGCCATTTGGATGCCTCCTCTCGCTCGGGGCTTCGTTGCGCGGCCTGGCCCCGATGCCCCCGCCCCGTGCCTCCGCGCGCCGCCACCCCTGCGCTCGCGTTTCGCCGCGTTGACGCGCGAGGGTCATAGCAGGATGCTGATCTTGCCTTGGGGGCGCAGGGCGTCGAGGTCGAGGATTGCCCGCCGCTCCCTGATCTTCAACCCGCCGTCCCGGTGGACGAGGGTGTGCTCATAACGGCCCACGTAAGCGTCCGTCACCTCCAGGCGTATGCGGTACACGATGAAGTTGGAAGTGACGCGCAGCGTGTCGCCGGATGGCTCGCGGATGCGCACGTTGGAGATCAGGCGGCGCGTGCGCGACCTGGGGTGCTCAGCGTGAACGAACCGCCCCATGAGCTGGCCCACCCGCGACTCAAGGCGTTCGCGGTCGTCGGCGATGAGGAACAGACTCGTGTGGTGGTCGCCTTCGGGAACGTCCGTGGGCGGGACGTAATAGCCGCACGTCTTGGTAAACAGGTCGAGCCACTCGGATAACCGCCACTCGTCCAGAAGCGCCGCCTCGTGGAACAGGAAATCCTCGACCTGCTGGCGGGTAATCTGCTTGGCTGCGCTTGTCACATTCCTGCGATTGCGTGGTATCGCCCCGTAATCGTAGACGGCCTCCAGCTACTATCAGGGGAACGCTGGGAAAGCACCCGGATCCCCCGACGGGGGCGTGTCTCGATCCGGACGGGCCTGAAAAGGCGCTCCCTCGGAGGGCTTCAGATTCCGCCCCGGCGGGTGGCGTGGTCTCGGTGCCGCGAGCGCGGCTCCGGGATCCAGTGGCGCCGGCGTTCGAACGGATACCCGGGAAGCTCAATCCGGCGTCGGGTCTCGCCCGCGAAGAGCCCGGCGAAGGAAATAGGGAGGCCGCCGGCGTAGGCAGCGGCCACGGCGGTCACGAACCCTTCGTGAGCGGAGGGACCGGTGCGGTCCCTGAACGCGGACAACACCAGGGCCGGTTGCGGGCGGCGGCCGCGGACGGCCCCCGGACCGATCTCCACAATGACCTCGCTCTCGTTGAGAGACTCCCGGTCCTGCATTGCGCTGGCTGCCGCTTCTCCCGCCGCCGCCCGACGCAGGCCGTCCTCCAGATCCAGGGCTCCCAGTGCCTGTGCGGCGGCAAGCCCGCCGGCGTCCAGTCCGGTTGTGGCCTGCGGCCGGACGCCGATGCTTGACCAGAGCGCGGTTAGCCCGCACTGCACCGCGTAGAGCGCCGGGCCGGACCATTCGGGGGATTCGAGAGGCGAAGGCGCGCCGCCGAACATCAGCTCGAGCAGGGACGCTCCCCGTTCCTCTTGGAACACTTCCTCGCAGCGATCCAAAACGGCCCGGAACACTGGCTCACACTCGTAGAACTCCTCCGTCGCGCCCAGCCAGGGGCCCGGTTGCCCGCCGTAGGCGAACAGAACCTTTCTGGGCCCCTGCGGAACCGGCCCCTTTCCCCGGGCTCCATCCGGCCCCGCGAGTGCGGCCAGGCCCACTCGCAGCGCTTCGGCGTCCCGGAACACGGCGCCAGCACGCACGCTGACATGACTTCTGCCCACGCCGGCGGTCCACGTCAGGTCCGACAACAGCGGATCGTCCGCGTTTCCGGAGACGAGTGCACCCGAGCGTTCGTCGAGCCAATCCAGATAGGTTCGTGCGACCCTCGCGAGAGCGGCTTCCGATTTGGCCGAGAGCGGCAGGAAACGCGTTCCGCGCGCGGCCAGCCCATCGATTGGCGGTCGCAGATCGGAAAGGGCTTCGGGCATCGAAACGCTCACCGGCATGCCGCGTCCCGCCGGCGCTCCGTTCGGGGTTTCGTGCCCCTCCATGACGAGGTGGGCGTTCGCCCCGGAAACCCCGAACGCGCTGACCGCCGCCCGGGCGGGGCGATCGGGGTGATCGGGCCACGCTTCCGCCTCCGCCGTGACCCGAACCGGCAGACGGGCCCAGTCCACGACCGGGGTCGGGTTCTCGAAATGCAGGTGCCTTGGAATCAACCCGTGGTTCATTGCGAGTGCGGCCTTGATGAGTCCCGCCACCCCGGCTGCGGTCTCCAGGTGGCCCACGTTGGTCTTCACCGACCCGATCAGCAGCGGGCGGTCGGACTCACGTCCCGTGCCGTACGCCGCCGCCGCGGCCTGCACTTCGATGGGGTCGCCCATCTCCGAGCCATTCCCGTGGGCTTCCAGGTAGTCCACGCCCACGGGAGCGATGCCCGCGCGCGCCAGCGCGGCCTCCATCACCTGTTGCTGGGCTACGCCATTCGGTACCGTGGGGCCGGCGGTCGCCCCGCTCTGGTTGACCGCCGATCCGCGGATGACGCCCCAGATCCGGTCACCATCGGCCTCTGCTTCGTTGAGGCGTTTCAGCAGCACCATCCCGCAGCCCTCGCCACGCACGAACCCGTCGGCCGAAGCATCGAACGTCCGGCAGCGGCCAGTCGGCGACAACATGCCGAGCGCCACCATCTCGTTCGTCTTTCCGGGGGACAGGATGGTGTTCACGCCTCCGGCAAGCGCCAGGTCCACTTCGCCCCCCCGGAGGGCTACCGCCGCGTGGTGCACGGCGACCAGCGAAGAGGCGCAATTGAGTTCCACCGGCATGGTGGGCCCTTCGAGGCCGAGCCTGAAGGAGACACCTCCGACCGCCATGCTGGCTGCCGTGCCGAGGTAGCTCACGCTCTCACCGGCGGCCAGCATCAGGTCCCGGTATTCGCTGGAGGCGACGCCGGCGTAGACCCCGGTGTTGCTGCCCCGCAGCGTTTCGGGATCCAATCCCGCATCCTCGAGGGCCCGCCAACTCGTCTCCAGCAGCAGCCGGTGCTGGGGGTCCATGGTCCAGGCACCGATCGGGGTGATGCCGAAGAAGCGGGCGTCGAACCGGTCGATCCCCTCGATGAACCCGCCGCGCCGGGCCCCGGTGTCCGCGCCGGCGGGGTCTCCCGCCACGCCGGTCCATGGACCGCTCCCCGGCCGGCCGTCGAATACGGCTTCCACGCCCGCCTCAAGTTGGCGCCAGAACGTTTCCAGGTCCGGTGCACCCGGGAAGCGACACGCCATCCCGACGATGGCGATGCCCTCCGCATCCGCCCGAACGGCTTGCGACGCGGCCGGAACCGGCGCCGGAGCCGGCTCCGGTACCGCAACGGCGAACGGGGCGGGTTCGGACTGGGGCTCGCGTGGCGGCGCCTCACTCATCTCGCCAAGTTCCTCGCCCAGATGGGCGGCGAGCTTGGCGATGTCCGGATAGTCGAAGACCACCGTGTTGGGCGCCGTGTACGCACCGGCGAACGTCCGGTTCAGCCGGTTCCGGAACTCCACCGCCATCAGCGAGTCCATCCCGAGGTCGAAGAACCCCACGTTGGGTGACGGCGCCGAGGACAGGCGTAGCACGGCCCGGACTTCCCCCTGCAGGAACGACACGAGGAGGTCCTGCCGATCCCGCCCCAGCGGTCCCCGGAGCCGGGTCAAGAGGTCGTCCGACGACGAGGACGCTTCGTCTTCGGCCTCGGAAGCGCTGGACAGGAGGTCCTCCAGGAGAGGCGGCCGGTCCGGAACGGCCTCCGCGAAAACGCCCCAATCCATCGCCATCACCACGGAGTGGGTGACGTCCTGCCGCACGAGCTGGTCGAGCGCCCGGATGCCCTGCTCGGGCGTGAACCAGCGGCCGCCCAGGGCCGCACGCTGCCGTTCGATCCGGCCGCGCTGTTCGGCGGCCTCGCCGATCTCGGACCAGGCGCCCCAGGCGATCGCCTGCCCGGCGAGCCCGAGCGCGCGCCGGTGACCGGCGAGCTGATCCAGAAAGGCGTTGGCGGCGGCGTGGTTCGCCTGGCCGGGATTCCCCATGACGCCGACCCGGCTGGAGAAGAGGATGAAGAGATCCAGGTCGCGGTCCAGGGTCGCCCGGTGGAGGCGCCACGCGCCCAGGATCTTGGGCCGCAAGACCGTCTCGAAGCTCTCCCAGCTCTGGTTCGTGAGCGCGGCGTCCGACAGCACTCCCACGCTGTGGATGACGCCGCCGAGCGGCGGGAGTTCCCGATCGATCCGCGCCAGCATTTGGTCCACGGCGGCGGAGTCCGACACGTCGGCCAACTCCACCCGAACCGTCACCCCGCGTTCGCGGAGCGCCCGGATCGTGTCCTGGGCTGCCGGGTCCGGCTCCCGGCGTCCGTTCAGCACGATGGATTCCGCCCCCCGGTCCGCCAGCCACTCGGCCACCGCGC
>MPMW01000045.1 GCA_002238705.1 Acidobacteria bacterium bin61
ATCGTCCGGCTCGCCCGGCTGACGGCGCGGGCCGCACGGAATCGGGCATCCCGATAGCGGCGCGCCGGCGTTTTCTCGAGCGTCCCTTTGACAGTGCCCGAGCCGCCCGCGTATGTTCCGAAATGCTGTCCCGCCGCTACCGGTCCGCCGGCAACCGAGGCGACGGCGAAGGAGACGAGGCAATGCGCAACCGGAGAGTCTGGGCCTTCATCGCACTGATGGCTGCGGCATCCTTCCTGGCCGCCTGCGGAGGCGGGGCGGAGATGGGGGAGGATCCAGCCCCGACCGTAGCGGAACTTGGGATTCGACCGAACGGAGACACCGAACTGAGTCCGGACATGTCACGGGTCCCCGAAGAACTCGCACAGGTGTTCCAGCACATTGACGACAACGCGGACCGGCACGTGATGAACCTCCGCCGCTGGATCCAGCAGCCGAGCATCTCGAACTCCGGAGAGGGAATCCCCGAGTCCGCCCAGATGGTGAAGGGGTTCTTCGACCAGATCGGCTGTCAGCACTCGCAGGTGTACGAGGTTCCCATGACCGAGTGGGGTCAACCCGGCAACCCGGTCGTCTATGCCAACTGCGACTACGGCAAGGAGCAGACCCTGCTCATCTACTGGATGTACGACACCATGCCGATCACCCAGCCGGAGGCGTGGGTGTTCCCACCGTTCGACGGGGAGTTCACCGAGTTCGGCCCCTTCAAGAAGGTGATGATCGGGCGCGGCACCACGAACTCCAAGGGTCCCCAGATGACCATGTGGAACGGGATGCACTCGATCTACGAGGTGACGGGGTCCATGCCGGTGAACCTGATCTTCATCGCCGAAGGCGACGAGGAGCGGATGTCCATCGGCCTGCGCCAGTTCGTCCGGGAGAACCCGGAGCTCTTCCGGGACGCCGACGCGATGTACCGCACGGGCCGCCAGGCGCGGAGCGGGGCAGCGGGTTTCTCCGGTGGCTCCGAGGGCTGCGTCTACATCGAGCTGACCACCAGCGGCGAGAGCTGGGGGCGCGGACCGGTCGCGTCGAACATCCACGGCATCCACAAGCGTTCGACGGATGCCCCGCTGCTCCGGCACATCAAGATGCTGGACACCCTGATCACCGACGACGGGAACGGGGTCCTGGTGCCCGGGTTCTACGACGGGGCGGTGCCGCTCTCACCGGCGGAAGAGGAGATGTTCCGCAGCTCGGCGGAGAACCTCGACCTCGCGATCGCCGCCGAGAACATCGGGGTGGCGCGCTTCATGACCGACGATCCGCTCCAGCACCTGATGAACGCGCGCTACGGGATCTCCTTCAATATGGACGGCATCTGGTCCGGCAACATGTATCCGGGCGGCGCGGGCGCCATCCTGCCGAACCGGGTCACCTCCAAGCACAACATGCGCTACGTCCCGAACATGGACGGGCTGGATATGGTCCAGAAGATCCGCGACTACCTCGACGAGCAGGGCTACGAGGACGTCGAAATGACGATCGTCGGCGACGTGCCCTGGTCGAAGAGCAACTACAACAACGAGCTCGCGGATTCGGTGCGGGAGATGTTCTCCATCTTCGGGGTCCGCTACCGGGACCCGGTCGCTGAGGATTCCATCCTGGGCGGCGGCTACTGGCCGGCGTACCTGTTCAGCGGCCGGGACGGAGACTTCGCGGACGGAACCGATCTGGCGATGCCCATCGTGGGCGGAGCGGTCGGACACGGCGGCGGCGCCCACGCCGCCAACGAGTTCTGGGTGATCGAGGGCGCCGGCGAGGTGTACGGAATGATCGGCGGCGAGAAGTCGGTCGCCACGGTCCTCTACTCCTACGCCGGGCTGCTCGACGAATCGAACTGACCCGGAAACGCATCCCCGCGGTCCTGCTTGACATGGGGGGCCGCGGGGACTAGCGTTCCCGCTCCCCGGGCCGCATGGGCTCGGGTTTTGATAATTCCATAGAACCGACACACCGGAAATCACACACCGAGGATCACTTGGCGGAAATCGTCGTCCAGGAAGGCGAAGCGATTGATGTGGCCCTCCGCCGCTTCAAGCGGCGGGTTCAAGCCGAAGACATCATCAAGGAAATCAAGCGCCACTCGTTCTATGTGAAGCCCGGCGACAAGCTGCGCGCCAAGCGGGCCGCAGCACGCAAGCGGGCCCGCAAGCGTCGGCGTCGTACGCGGTAGGCCGTCGGGCGCCGCGATGCGGGTCCTTCTGGTCGGCAGCGGCGGACGCGAACACGCGCTGGCGTGGGCTATCTCGCGGAGTCCCCAACTCGACGAGCTGATCGCGGCGCCCGGGAATCCGGGCATCGGCCGAGTGGCGCGTCTCGCCCCGGTGGGGGCGGAGGACGTCGGCGGGCTGGCCGACCTCGCGTCCGGAGAAAGCGTGGACCTGGTGGTCGCCGGACCGGAGGCTCCGCTCGCGGCGGGTCTGGCCGACCGGCTGGCGGAGCGCGACATTCCGTGCTTCGGGCCTCGGCAGGACGCCGCCCTCCTCGAGGCCTCCAAGGAGTTCGCCAAGGACTTCATGGGCCGCCACGGGATTCCGACCGCCCGCCACACCGTGGTCCGGGACGCTGAGTCGGCGCAGCGGGCGCTTCGGTCCGGGGAATACGGCGAAGCGCCGGTAATCAAGGCGAGCGGGCTCGCCGCCGGCAAGGGCGTGTTCCTCCCCGGCGATCTCGATGCCGCCGCCCGGGACGCCGCAAGGTTGCTCGAAGGCGGCCTCGGCGAGGCCGGAAAGGCGGTCGTCATCGAGGAGCGCCTCACGGGCCCCGAATTGAGCGTCTTTGCGATCAGCGACGGGACCCGCGCAATCGCCTGCGGTACCGCCCAGGACTACAAGCGGCGCTTCGAAGACGACGAAGGGCCGAACACGGGGGGGATGGGGAGCCTGAGTCCGGGGCTCGGCGATAACGAAGCGACCATGGAGCGGGTGCGCCGCGAAATCGTGGAACCCACCGTCGCCGGCCTCCACGCCGAGGGGCGCGAGTACCGGGGAGTGCTCTACGCCGGCCTGATGCTGACCGCGGACGGGCCGAAGGTGCTCGAGTTCAACGTGCGGTTCGGGGATCCGGAGGCGCAGACGCTGATGCCGCGGCTCGACTGCGACCTGCTGCCGCTTTTCTTCGGGGCCGCTACGGGACGGCTGCCGGACCAGGCCGTCCGTTTCCGATCCGATCGCGCCGTAACCGTGATCCTGGCTTCGGACGGGTACCCGGGCTCGTACAGGAAGGGGGTCCCGATCGAGGGGCTGCCGGAGACAGTCGAGATCGGCGAAACCTGCGTGTTCCACGCCGGGACCCGTGCGGGCGCGGACGGAATCGAGACCGCCGGTGGCCGAGTGATCGCGGTCACCGGCCTGGGTGCGGACTGGGGGAGCGCGCGGGACGCCGCTTACCGGACCGCCGATTCGATCACTTGGGAGAAGAAGGCGTTTCGCCGGGATATCGCCGCCGGCGCGGTCTGACAGAAGGAGTCAACATGAGTTCCACCGACAACCCCAAAGTCCTCATCGTGATGGGCAGCCCCTCGGACATCGACGTCATGCGCGAGGCCAAGAAGGTCCTCAAGTCGCTCGGCGTCTCCTGCCGGATGGGCATCTATTCGGCGCACCGGACGCCCGGCCGCGCGGCCGCGCTCGCGGAGAGCGCCCGGGCGGGCGGCGTGGTCGCGATCATCGCGGGGGCCGGCATGGCCGCCCATCTCGCGGGGGCGATGGCCGCCCGGACCATCCTCCCGGTCATCGGGGTTCCGCTGGCGGCGTCGCTCAGCGGTCTCGACGCGTTGCTTGCCACCGTCCAGATGCCTCCGGGGTTCCCGGTGGGAACCGTTGCGGTCGGCAAGGCCGGCGCCCAGAACGCCGCCCACTTCGCGGCGCAGATCGTGGCGCTCAGCGATCCCGCGGTCGCGGACAGGATCACCGCCTGGCGCCACGCCAAGGCCGCCGCCGCCGAAGCGGCCTCGGACGAACTCGAAGCCGAAGACTGAGGGGACCGCGGGCCGTCACGCCGGTCCGGTGGCGCAACCTTTTGGAAGGCCGGCCGGTTCTCGCGGTCGCGGCCTCCAGACCGGCATCGCTCACGGCGCGGAATCGCCGCCGATAGCGCTGCGCCCGGCCAACCCTCGGGGCCGTTGCCGCTCCCGGCCGCGGACGGCGCGACATCAGATCATTTATCCCTGAAGATCAGGTTGTGGAATACGTGATTTTCAAGGAAAATAGTCCCGTGCTTGTCGAACGTCTCCGCCCGTTGCGCCGCATTCGGGAGACCTTCGCCGTCCATCGCGGCGTAGTGCTGCTCGGCCCCCGCCAGTGCGGCAAGACCACACTGGCGCGCGCGTTCATGGCCGCGGAACCGGACCACACCTATTTCGACCTCGAGCGTGCCGTGGATCGCCGCAGCCTGGAAGCCGCCGAAACGGCCCTCGCCCCATTGACCGGGCTCGTGGTGATCGACGAGATCCAGCGCATGCCGGACCTCTTCACCACGCTACGTCCACTGATGGACCGACCCGAGTCAGGGACTCGCTGGCTGCTTCTGGGAAGCGTTTCTCCGTCCCTCGTTCGTGGTGTTTCGGAGAGTCTCGCCGGACGCGTCGGGTTCGTGGACCTCGCCGGATTCGATCTGGACGACGTCTGCCAATCGCCGTCCGAGTGGCGCACCTTGTGGCTGCGCGGCGGCCTTCCCCCGAGCTACCTGGCTCCCAGCGACGCCGGCTCCGCCCGCTGGCGGGAAAACCAGGTGCGGACGTTTCTGGAGCGCGACGTCCCGCAACTCGGATTCAACATCTCCGCCGTGGCGCTTCGCCGCTTCTGGGAAATGGTGGCCCACTACCACGGCCAGATTTGGAACGCGGCCGAGTTCGCCCGTTCGATGGGAAGCAACGAGACCACCGCACGCCGCTACCTCGATCTGCTCGCCGGCGCTTACATGGTGCGGATCCTGCCCGCGTGGTACGAGAACCTGAAGAAACGTCAGGTTCGCGCACCCCGGATCTACGTCCGTGACTCCGGGATTCTGCATTCGCTGATCGAAGTAACCACATCGCGCACACTTGCGGGACACACCAGACTCGGGGCGTCCTTCGAGGGATTCGTCATCGAGCAGGTACTGTCGTGCCTGGATACCCGCAGCGCCTGTTTCTGGCGCTCCCATAGCGGCGCGGAACTGGATCTGTTGGTGATCCGGGGCGGTCGCCGCTACGGTTTCGAGTTCAAGTACGCCGATGCCCCGCGTTCCACGAAATCGATGCGAGTAGCGCTCGCGGACCTGCGGCTGGAACACCTCTGGGTGGTGTATCCAGGGGATGTCCCCTACGAATTGGACCGGCGGCTATCGGTGGTGCCGGTTCATGGACTCCCAGAACTCTTGAGCGGTGACTGGCCGAAGGGATAATTCGAATGTTCACTCGTACCGCGCCAGCGTGGCGGAGTCACTGCCTGGCGATGCTCCTGGCACTCGTCCCTTCGTTGCTCGCCGCCCAACCCACGGGGTCCCTCGAGGGCCGGGTCGTGGATTCGACGGGCAGCGCGCTTCCGGGGGCCACCGTGTCCCTGCTCGGCGACGTGCCGGCATCCACCGGACCCCAGGTCGCCGCGGCCGACGGCAGTTTCGCCTTCGAGAACCTCCCCGCCGGCGACTACCTGGTCGAAGCCACCCTTTCCGGCTTCGAGACCCGAAGCGAAGCGGCTTCCGTCCAGCCCGACGAGGTGACGCGGCTCCAGGTGATCCTCGAGATCAGCCGGGTCATGGAGTCCATTACCGTGGTGGCCGAGGAGCCGCGGAGCTTCGCCACCAACGTGGTGGCCGAACCGATGGTCGCCCAGCAGTCGCCGATCACGAGCGTGCTGGCAGTGGTGGACAACCTCCCGGGCGTCTCCATTCAGGAGGGAGACGCCTATGGCGCCGACGACTGGTCCACCAGCATTTCGATGCGCGGCTTTCAGGTCAATCTGGACGAAGCGCAGATCGGCACCACGATCGACGGGATGCCGAACGGCACCTCGGACTACTGGAGCGGTTCCAAGGCCAACCGCTTCGTGGACCCCGCGAACATGGGCGGAGTCACGGTGTCCCAGGGGACCGCGGACATCGCCTCCCGATCCATCGAAGCGCTCGGCGGAACCCTCGATTTCACCACCGACGAACCGGAGCACGAGCGGAAGTTCACCGCGGCAGTGGATCTGGGATCCGATGACGGCCAGCGGTTCTACCTGCGCATGGACACCGGACACCTGTTCGGGAAGGAAGTCCGCGCCTGGGTCTCCGCGGTACGGCAGGAAAGCCGGGACTGGATCCAGGGGTTCGCCCGGAGCGAGCGGGACCACCTGGCCGGCAAGATCCGGGCGGGGGCCGGCCGCCTGGACCTTTCGGCGTACGTCTCTTACGACGACACCGACAACGCTTCCTACCAGCGGCTCACTTCCGATGCCGAGTTCCGGAGCGATCCCCGCTGGGACCGCCTGATCGACACCTGGACGGAAACGCCGTGGGTCAACCAGTTGTACCGTCTCGGCTGGGCCATTCCGCGGAAGAACACCTTCGGCTACGTGAAGGCCGAGTTTGCCGCCACCGACGTGCTCTCGATCACCGGTGGCGCCTACTACCACCGGCAGTTGGGACGCGGTGATTGGTTGCCTCCGTATGTCGTGGATGTCACCGCGGACGGCGGAGGCGCCGAATCGGAATTGATGTCCGGATTCACCGCCCGCGGCGGGGAACCTCTCGGCCAGGTGCGATTCGTGGATCCGGAGGGCATCCCGCTCGCGCCGCGGCCAGGATGCGTTTCCTCGCTGCAGTTCCCCTACGGGGGCGCCGGACCGGAATTCGACCCCGCGTGTTATCCGGCGAATGCGATCCCGGTGCAGTCCTACCGGCACAGCCACTACGGGAAGGAGCGGGTCGGCCTCACCCTGGACGGGGACTGGTTCGGGGAACTCGCAATTGGCGGAAATCGCCTCCGCGCCGGGGTCTGGGCCGAAGACGGCCGGCGCGACCTCGGCCGCGACTGGCACAAGGTGGTGGACTCCCGGGTCTCGCATCGCTACGACGACACCCCCTACTGGCGCCAGTACGACTGGGAGTTCCCCCAATCGGTGATCAAGTGGTACGTCGAGGACACCCTCTTCGCCGGTCCGCTGGCCATCAACGCGGGGGTCCGGCAATACCTGGTGGAGGTGGGCCGGAGGGACCACTTCGGCGATACGGCCGAACTCTCGGTGTCCTCCGACTCGGACCTCCTCCTTTCCGGAGGGCTCACCTACACCGCGCCGGTCCGCGGACTCGAACTCTTCGCCGGCTACGCGCAGAACTTCAAGTCCCTTTCGGATCGGCTCCTCGAAGTGCCCGGCCGCAGTCTCGAGGGGCTCGAGCCGGAGACCGCGGACAACCTGGATGTCGGGTTCCGCTACTCCGGGGATCGCCTGGCCGCCACCGCCACCTACTACCGGATCGACTTCCAGAACCGGATCTTCTTCCTTTCACCCCAGACGGCCGCCGGCCCGAACTACCTGATCGCCGGAGGCGGTTCGTACTTCAATGCCGGCGGGATCGACTCGCGGGGCGTGGAGTTGTCTGCGACCCTGCGGGTCACACAGTCCACGTCGTTCTACTCGGCCTGGACGCGAAACGACGCGACCTACGTCGGCGCCGGCGATCCGCTGGTCTCCGCCGCCCAGGGAATCCGGCCCGGGAGTCAGGTCGTCGGCGTGCCGCGCACGCTGGTCGTGGTTTCGGCCGACCACAACGGAGAGCCAGTGGCCGCTGGTATTTCGGCGAAGTACACCGGGGCGCGCAGCGTCACGCTGGACGGCTCGTGGAACGCGGACGCCTACTGGCTCCTGGACGCCTACTTCCGGTGGTCGGCGGGCCGGATCAGCCCGCGACTCCAGGGTCTCGAAATAGCCCTGATCGGGAACAACCTGCTCGACCGGGCCTACCTCGCCACCATCAGCGGTCAGGCGGCTTTCCTGGGCGCCCCCCGCATCGTCTCACTGAACGTGACGGCGTCATTTTGAGCGGCGGCGGTACTTCGGGAAGGAGTCGCCGGCCGGCCAGCTCAGCGCCAGTTGGCCCGACTCTTCTGAATCCGGTCGTTTCGCGGCGCGCGGCAGGATCGGTCGCCTCGGGTCATGTTCACGGATCGGAGCATGATCGGCCAGCGGATCGAGACCTGATCGGCGCGAACCGGCACGATCGGATCGAGGCATGATCCCGGCCTCCCGCCGGAAAGCACTCGATCCAGCCACTCCCGGGGGGCGCGGGAGGACCGACGGGTCCGTGGCTATACTGCGAAAGCGATGGTGGACCGCCGCCTGCTGCTGGAGCATCTTCGTCGTACCCGCTTCTCGTCGGAAGGCCGGGAGCGAGCGCGGAGCGACGCCCGAAACATCGCGCGTTTCCTCTACCGGCAGGGCGCCCGGCGGGTCATCGGCTTCGGCTCGGCGTTCACGCCCTCGAGGCGGTTCACCCCGCGGTCGGACATTGATCTGGCCGTGGAAGGACTGGACTCCGAGCGTTTCCTGCCGGCCTCCTCCCGCGCGGCGGCGATGACGGACTTCGCACTCGACATCGTCCCCCTGGAAAGCGCGACCGACTTCATGCGCCAAAGCGTGCAACGGGAAGGCGTCGTCTTGTGAGTCCCGAAGAGGCGCTTGCGCGGCGGCTGGCTGCGGAGATCGAGAACGAACTCGGGCGCCTCGACCAGCTTGCCGACGAGGCTGCTTCAGCCCCTCAGGACGACAGCCCGTTCGGATTGCGGGCTCGGGGATCCATCCTGCACGACTTCTATAGCGGGATCGAGCGGGTCTTCCAGCGTATCGCCGAGGAGTTGAACGGCGGCGTTCCCCAGAGCGGTCAGTGGCACCGGCAGTTGCTGACCGACATGAGCCTGCCAATCCCGGATCTCCGTCCGCCGCCGATCAATGCCGCACTCGCGGAAGAGTTGGGCGACTTTCTGCGCTTCCGCCATCTGTTCCGGAATACCTACGGATGGGAGCTTCGCGCGGACCGGATCCGGCGGCTCGAAGGCCGGATGCCGGGCGTGAAGGACCAGTTCCATAGCCAGGTTCGGGACTTCCTGGACTGGCTGACCGGGGCCTGAAGCGACACCGGCCAGAGAGCCGCCCCATCCCCCGCTGCCGCGACGGGAGCCCTCGGGCGGGATCGAGACATGGTCGGCTTGCGAATCGAGACATGGTCGCTATCCGGAACCGGTCGGGGTCCGCATCGCAGCGAATCGCTCCTGGCGCATTGGAATCGGTCAGGATGTGTCCAAACCGGCTTGGATTCGGGTAGTTTCGGCTTTCTGAGCGTTTTTGTCGGTCCTGGGTCGCTCGGCCCTGTCCGCCAAAGCCGGAGATCGCAGGCGTCACGCGGTGGAACGGATCGAGGCATGATCCCGGCCGGACACCCGAACGCGGAGTCGTTCCCGAGGTCGTTCACGGGGCCGGCTGGTTCGGGCGGGCGGGGGCTCGTGTGCGCCGCGCCTGGCGCTGGGTCCGCCGGAAACACGAACCCATCTCGGAGGGGATCGAGACCGCCGGGCGAGGGTGGACGCGGGCCGCGCGCACGGGGGCGCGGATCGGCCGGAGCGTCGCCCGGATGGGTGGAGTCATCGAGCACACGGCGCGATCCTCGCCAAGAGACGGGGCGGCGCACGGCGAATCGGGCGGAATCTGGCCACCTTCGGCCACGGGCTCCGGGAGTTCGGGGAACGGCTCACCAGGACGGAGAGGAGTTGGGCGCCCCGCGGGGAGGACATCCGGGAGCACCTCGGCGAACTGGATATCACGCCGCTGCCGCCGGAGGCGCCGCCGGAGGCGCCACCGGAGCCGCAGCCCGCTCCGCAGCCGGCGCGCGCTGCCTCGGCCCGAGCCGCCGCAGGAAGTCACTCCGGAACCCGCCGCCCGCGCTCCGGTCCGTCGCTCCCGCAAGGTCCGGAACCAGGCCGTCGGAAAGCCGCAGAGCCCGAGGCCGAAGCCCGCTAGCCAGCCCACACCGGCGCCCGACACGAATCAGGAGTTGTCGTCCGAGGTTCAGACCGCCATCGCCGGCCTCGGCAAACGGCCGCGAAGCGAGCGCCTCCGCGCCGTAATCGAGATGATCTGCGGCAGCCGCAAGTGGACGACCGTGGCGGAGCTTTCGGGCTTCCTCGGCGTGTCCGAAAGATCCTCCGCTCACGGCACCTGCCGGCGACGATCAAAGGGGACGGTTGGTCCGGCGCTTCCCGAATCGGCCACGGCACCGCGACCAAGCGTACGGAGTACGCTCGCTAGACTCGCTTGTTCAACCGTCGCAATCTAACGAAGCGCGCGCGGGAAACCCAGCAGAGCGAGTTCAACGCTACGCCAGCCTTCACACGCGAGGCGCTGCACGACGCGAACAAGGAGCACCAATTGCGATCACAGGACGTGGAGCGCCTATCGGAGCATTTCTCACCCGAACCCGATCCACAGATAGAGAGCGAATTGCGCCTCGGTCCTTCGATTCCGAACGCGCATCGACTCGCAGCGCTGATCCATGACGATCTAGCCGTCGGCCCTCCGTACGGGGTCCGTTGGTGGGCAACGCCCGGTACAGAACACACGGCATGCCGTATCTTCGTAAGCGATTACCTCTATTCTTGTACCGTCAGTATTCCCGATCATCTGAGGTCAGTTCATCTCCACTGGTTGGAGCTCTTGGCGTGTTCGGATCGAGAACGGACAGTCTTTGGCGAACGCACGACGATACGTGACGGACGGGTGCGATTCCGACCCAAGAATCCCTATGAATACTTGTTAGGCGATCTAACCCAGATTCACGCTGACGGCATTGTCGTCGCTCTGTCTTCGGCCCTCGACTGCCTGGCTGCATCGATTGTCGGCGTGATCGCGGCACCCCTAAACATTGAGCTTACAGACTTCAACGAAGTACGGACGCATCTTCGAAACTTACTCACTTCAAAGAAGCGGAGACGAAAAAACAACTTGCAGACCGAGTTTGCGCAACGTCTAACCAGCTTCATTGCAACCCGTAACGGACCTGACTGGATCAAATGGATGTCGAACTACCGGAACATGATTGTCCACAGGGCGCGCCGCACCGAATTTCATGAGGTGGTTGAGGACACTGCGATTCTGGCTCCGGACGGGCTTCCGGCGCGATGGCGTCACGCTGCCCACCTACCGCGACATCCCTTGCTGTCCGAAGTGGAGGCGTTCCTGGTTGCCGAGCCCCTTGGCGCGATCTGTTTGGCGGAAGAGGCGAACGACACCCTATGCGGGTTGATCGGCAGAACGACCAGTTTGATCGAAGCTGTGTCGGGCGTACTCGCGGAAATCTGGACCGCTCGCCGAGGGGATCCAACGCTTGCGCGTCAACCGTTATCGCGTCAGTGGAAACGACCAGAGCACAAGCCCAAGGAGCGGGAGATATCAGAATTCCTCGGTTTCGCCTCGAAAGCAGAGCCAATCGATCCCACGAAAATAACCCAGCCGCCTAGCTTCGAGAAAAGGATGCTTGCGGCTGCACTCGATGACGGCCAGAACGCGATATGGGCAACCGCCGGGATGGAAGAGTTCGTGCCCGGAAACAAAAGGAACTCGCCGGATCCGAAATGATCCGAGGTTCCGCCAGTCAAGGCGGCCCCCCAGCCGGTCCGCGTTCCGACGAGGTCCATGTCGAGACCCGCCGTCCCGTTTCGGTGGGAGAACGATCCCGATGCCGATCGGGAAAGCGTCGACTCCATTTGTCAGCCGGATGTCACCGAATCACGCTGGTGTGGCGGCAAGCTGGCCGCACGCGGCGAGGACGTCCCGGCCCCGGCTGCGGCGGAGGGTCGCGACAAACCCCGCGGCCGAGACCATCCCGAGGAACCGTTCAGCGTCCCCCTCGGCCCCCGGTCGATGCGGCGGGCCGGGCTCGGGCTCCTCCCAGGGGTTGAAGGCGATCAGGTTGACATGAGGACGGATCCCGGCCGGCGCCAAGCGACGCAGTTGTCGAAGCAGCGCCCGAGCGTCCTCCGGACGGTCGTTCTCACCGCCGAGCAGGACGTACTCGATCGTGATGCGGCGGTTTGACGGAGAAAGCTCCTCCAGCGCCGCAAAGATCTCCGGCATTCGATGCCGGCGGCCGATCGGCATGAAGCGCCCCCGGGTCTCGTCGTCGCCGGCGTGGAGGCTGATCGCGATCCCGACGTGCGGGGCCGCTTTTCCGAGCTTCCCCATCTCGTCCGGCAGCCCGACGGTGGAGACGGTGACCCGGCGGGCCGGGATGCCGAAGCCGTCCCCGTCCGTGAGGAAGTCCAGGGAACCGATCACCGCGTCGGTATTGAGGAGGGGTTCCCCCATCCCCATGTAGACGACGTTCCTCCTGCCCTTCGCGGCTTCGGGCGCGGCGCGCTCCGCGAGCAGCACCTGGGCGGCGATTTCCCCGGCGGTGAGGTTGCGACGGAACGCGATGGCGCCGGAGCGACAGAACGTGCAGGCGAGCGGGCAGCCCACCTGGGTGGACACGCAGACCGTCAGGTCGGAAGCGCCGCCGCCGGCTCCCTGGGCTCTTCCCGACTTTCCCCCAACTGCTTCCCGGCGGCTCCCGATGGCCACGGTCTCGACCAGCAGTCCGTCCTCCAGTTCGATCAGCAGCTTGACGGCGCCATCCCCGGATCGGGACGACTCCACGACCCGGGGGTGCGTGACAGAGAAGCGCGAGGCGAGATCCTCCCGCAGGGATGCCGAAAGGTCCGTCATCTCCCCGAAGTCGGTCTGACCGTGCCGGTAGAGGTGGCGGAAGAGCTGGCGGCCCCGGTAGGGCGGAAGACCGAGGCCGGCTGCGACCTGGATCAGTTCCGGGCGGGAGAGGCCGTAAAGATTCTGCACGGGGGATCACGATAGCGCCGAGGGGATGAGGGGCTTGCCGTGAACAGGGATTGGATCCCTCCCGTTGCGTCGGCGCGCGGCCAGCGCGTGCCCGCCCGGAGGCCGGCGCAGCCCTCCCGGTGGGGGTTCTGGGCCGTTCCCGCGGTACAGACGTAGAGCGTTGGGCCTTCCGCTGCGCTCTCGCGCAGCGGGTGCCGGCCTGGAGCCCGGCGTTCCAAGCCGTTATCTCTTCAGCGGCGAGGGAGGTTCCCCTCCGGCATGGCCTGTGGGGGTGGGTGGAGGGTGCGATTTCGACCGCCTCTCGGCGGTCGATGCCGGCCAGAGGCCGGCGCTCCGAACTCGCGCAGCGGGTGCCGGCGTGGAGCCCGGCGTTCCCTTCCCTGCCACAACCCATTGTGGTTTGGTGGTCCGCTACCCCCAATATCTTGGGGTTTGGGCGTTGACCGAAAGCAAGAGCGGATGCTACGCTCCGGGCTTCCGAATCGCCGTGCTCAGCACCCTTTTCTAGGACCAATTCCCGTGGAAATCAGCCTGCGCGTCCTCGGTTCCGGAAGCTCCGGAAATGCGGCGCTGGTCTCCGGAGGACCCACCACCCTGTTGGTAGAGGCGGGGCTTTCCTGCCGCGCTCTGGAAAAACGGATCGCGGTGGCCGGGCGTAGTCCTTCCGACATCGCCGCGGTGCTGGTCTCCCACGAACACGGGGACCACTGCCGGAGCGCCACCACCTTCGCGCTGCGCCACGGAATTCCGGTCGCCTGCACCGAAGGCACCTGGCGCTGCCTGATCTCGCGGAACGGGACCGAGACCCCCGATTGGCTCCCTCTCCTCCCCGGCGAGACTCGCCGCGTCGGCACGATCACCGTCACCCCGTTCCGGACGCCGCACGACGCCCAGGATCCGATCGGGTTCCGGTTCGAGCGCGGCGGCGCCGTCCTCTTCCACGCAACCGATTTCGGCCACCTCTCGCACGAGATGGAAGAGGCCGTCAAGGGCGCCTCCGTAGTGCTGATCGAGTCCAACTACGACGAACAACAACTCTTCGAGAGCCGCTATCCGTTCGCCATCCGCCAGCGGATCGCTTCCACCCGGGGCCATCTCTCGAACGGCGCTCTCGCAATGTACCTCCGCAGACGTCTTCCCTCTTCGGTGAACACGTTGGTCCTCGCCCATCTCTCGGAGAACACCAACACTCCCGAACTCGCACTGCGTACGGCCCGTACCGCACTCGACGCCGCCGGGCGGCCGGAAGTGCGGCTGCTCGTCGCCCGGCGGCACGACCTGACGGAAGAGATCTGGACCCGGCCGGTGCGTGCCGCGGCGAAACCGCCCATGACGCCCCGGGTGAACCGGTTCCTGAACCCGGTACCGCTGCGAGCGCCAACGCTGTTCTGACTCGGTGCTCACCGATCGCTACGTCCGCCCCGAAATGGGGGCGATCTGGAGCGACGAAGCACTCTTCGCTTCCTGGATGGAGGTGGAGGTCGCCGCGGCCGAGGCCATGGCGGCTGAGGGGATCGTCCCCGAAGAGGCCGCGGTCGCGATTCGGGAGCGGGCCGGATTCGACATTGCCCGCATCCATGAGATCGAGAAGACGGTCCAGCACGACATGGTGGCCTTCACGCAGTCCATGGCGGAACACGTGGGGGCCGAAGCACGCTGGATCCACTTCGGACTCACCAGCTCGGACGTGGTGGATACGGCGCTCGCTACCCGCCTCGTCCGCTCCGCCGACCTGATCCTGCGGCGGGTCGAGGAGCTCCGCGAGATTCTTCGCCGGCGGGCGGAAGAGCACCGCCGGACCGTCATGGTGGGGCGGACCCACGGCGTCCATGCCGAACCGATGACCTTCGGCATGAAGCTCGCCCTTTGGTGGGCGGAAATGGGGCGCAATCACCGCCGTCTCGCCTCCGCCCGGGAAGCCGTGGGAGTGGGCAAGCTCAGTGGGGCGGTCGGCACCTTCGCCCACCTGCCGCCGAGCGTCGAGAGACGCGTCTGCGACGCGCTTGGCCTCCGTCCCGCCGCGATCTCCACCCAGGTCATCCAGCGCGACCGGCACGCCGAATTGGCGGCGGCGCTTGCCATTCTCGCGGGAACGCTCGAGAAGATCGCGACCGAGATCCGAAACCTCCAGCGCACGGAGATCCGCGAACTCGAAGAACCCTTCGGACGCGGTCAGAAGGGCTCCTCGGCCATGCCGCACAAGCGGAACCCGGTCGGCTGCGAACAGGTGTGCGGACTTGCCCGGATCATCCGCGCCAACACCCTGCCCGCCATCGAGAACATCGCGCTGTGGAACGAACGGGACATCTCCCATTCATCGGCGGAGCGAATGGCGATTCCGCAGAGCTTCCTGCTCACCGATCACATCCTGCTGCGCATGACCCGGATCCTCGACGGACTCCTGGTGCGCGCCGACTCCATGCTCGACAACCTGAACCGGATGAACGGCATGGTCTTCAGCGGCCAGGTGCTCCTTGACCTCGCCGCGAAGGGGACCTCCCGCGAGGAGGCGTACCGGATGGTCCAGGGAGCGGCGATGCGTCTTTGGGAAAGCGGGGGCACGCTTCGCGAACGGCTCGACGAGGACGAAGGGATCACCGCTCTCCTGAGCCGCGAGGAACTCGACGCCGCGTTCGACCTCGACGTCCAGCTCCGCCATCTCGATGAGGTCTTCGAGCGAGTCTTCGCGGAGGGAAACAGTCCATGACGTTCCGGGTGCGGGTTCTGGTCCGCTTGCGGCCATCGGTGTACGACCCGCAGGGGGAAGCCATCAAGAAAGCGATCGCGGCTGACCCGCGCCTGAGCGCCGCGTCGGTGCGCCAGGGGAAGATGTTCGACTTGGAAGTGAAGGCCGATTCGCCCAGCGAGGCGAAGGCGCGCGCCGCGGAGATCGCGTCGCGGGTGCTCGCCAACCCGGTGCTCGAGGACTTCAACGTCCACGTGATTCTCGACTGAGGGAGCTGGTCGGATGGCCCGTTTCGCGGTGCTCGTGTTCCCGGGGACGAACTGCGAAGGCGACGTGCTCCACGCGATCCAGACCGTGACCGGGCAGCCCGCCGAACTCGTCTGGCACAAGGAGGGCTCGCTCGACGGCTTCGATGCAGCGGTCGTGCCCGGTGGTTTCGCGCACGGCGACTACCTGCGCGCCGGAGGTCTCGCCCGTTTTTCTCCGGTCATGGAACCGCTCGCCCGGATGGCGGACAGCGGGCAGGCCGTGGTGGGAATCTGCAACGGTTTCCAGATCCTCCAGGAAGCCGGCCTGCTTCCCGGGGCCATGCTCCGAAACCAGTCCCTCTCCTATGTCTGCCGCGACGTGCGGATTCGCGTCGAGGCGAATTCCTCCCCACTGACGATGGGGCTCGCGCCGGGGACCGCGCTCCGGATGCCGGTGGGGCACGCGGAGGGGAATTTCCGGGCCGACGATGCGGTTCTCGAGGCGCTCGAAGCGGACGAGCAGGTGATCTTCCGCTACTGCGACGATGACGGCGAAGCTACCGCGGACGCCAATCCAAACGGTTCCCGGAACAACATCGCCGGAGTGCGGAACCGGCGCGGGAACGTCGCCGCTCTCATGCCCCACCCCGACCGGGCTTACGAAGACGCGCTCGGCGGCGCTGACGGCTGCCGCCTCTTCGAGAGCCTCCACCGGTTCACCCAGTCCTGAGCCTCTGCCCGTGAATCCTCTCGCGACCCTGGAGACGGCGCTCGCTGCCGGGCTCTCCACCGAGGAGTTCCAGCAGATCGGGACCCTGCTCGGCAGAGCCCCCAATCAGACCGAACTCGGGATGTTCTCCGCAATGTGGTCGGAGCACTGTTCCTACAAGTCCTCGCGGCGTCATCTCGCCCGCTTTCCCACCGAGTCCCCCCGGGTCATCGAGGGGCCGGGGGAGAACGCCGGCGCGGTCGACATCGGCCACGGGCTCGCCGCCGTCTTCAAGGTGGAATCGCACAACCACCCCACCTTCATCGAACCGTTCCAGGGCGCCGCGACCGGAGTGGGCGGCATCCTGCGGGACATCTTCACGATGGGCGCGCGGCCGGTGGCGCTCATGAACTCGCTCCGCTTCGGACCGCTGAGCGTCCCCAGGAATCGCGCCCTGCTGACCGGGGCGGTTGCCGGGATCGCCAACTACGGAAACAGCATGGGAATTCCCACGGTCGGAGGCGAGGTCTTCTTCGAGGATTGCTATTCGCTGAATCCGCTCGTGAACGCCTTCGCCCTCGGCATCGCGCCCGCGGACCGCATCTTCCGCGCCCGCGCGGAGGCGCCGGGAAGCCCCATCTGGTGTGTGGGGAGCAAGACGGGACGGGACGGCATCCACGGCGCGTCAATGGCGTCGGCAGCGTTCGACGAGGAAGCCGAAGCGAAGCGGCCCACCGTCCAGGTCGGCGATCCCTTCCTCGAGAAGCTGCTGATGGAGGCATGCCTCGAGCTCATGCGGGGCGATGCCCTGATCGCGGTCCAGGACATGGGCGCCGCCGGACTCACCTGTTCCACTTCGGAGGTGGCGTCCCGGGGGGGCGCCGGCGTCGAGATCGACCTCGACCACGTCGCCCAGCGCGAGACCGGCATGAACGCCTACGAGATCATGCTCTCGGAGTCCCAGGAGCGAATGCTCCTCGTGGTCCGGAATGGACGCGAGGCGGAGGTGACACGGATCTTCGAAAAGTGGGACCTTGACGCGGCGCCCATCGGGACGGTGAGCGGCGACGGTCTCCTCCGGGTCCGGCACCAGGGGCGGATCGCCGCCGAGGTGCCGTGCCGGGCGCTCACTGACGACGCCCCGGCGTTCGACCGCCCGGTCGCGCGCCCTTCGTGGTGGCCCTCCCCCGAGATCGTCCCCGCCGACCTGCCGGAACCCTCCGACTGGAACGCTGTGGTCCTCGAAATGGCCGGTTCGCCGGAGCTTGCCAGCCGGCGATTCGTCTACGAGCAGTACGACCACATGGTCCGGAGCGACACGATCGTGCGTCCGGGCGGCGATGCCGGTGTGGTGCGCATCAAGGGCGAGGACTTCGGGATCGCCATGACCCTCGACGGGAACGGCCGCTATACCGCCCGCGACCCGCGTCGCGGCGGCGCCATCGCGGTCGCGGAGGCCTGCCGCAATCTCGCCGCCGTGGGCGCGACGCCCGTGGGAGCCACCAACTGCCTCAACTTCGGAAACCCGGAGCGGCCGGAGATCATGTGGGAGTTCACCGAGGCCATCGCCGGGATGACCGAAGCTCTCGAAGCGTTCGGGGTGCCGATTACGGGCGGCAACGTCAGCTTCTACAACGAGACCGAGGGGCGGAACATCTTTCCCACTCCGGTGGTGGGCGTGGTCGGGGTGCTGGCGGACGCAACGAAACGGATCCCGCAGCACTTCTCGGATTCGGGTGACCTTCTCTTCCTCGCGGGGCCCGCAACCGGGGAGGCGCTCGGCGCCAGCGCCTTCCTGAAGGAGCACCACGGGCGGATCGACGGGCGGCCGCCGAAGCCCGACCTGGCTGCCGAGGTGTGGCTCGGAGCCTTCCTTCGCGCGGTCGGCACGAAGGGGATCGCCGCTTCCGTGCGCGACCTGTCGGAGGGAGGACTCGCGGCGGTGGCGATCGAAAGCCTGTTCGCCCCGGACGGCTCACGGATCGGCGCGGACCTCGCGATCGAGTGTGCGGACCGGCTCGAAGGACCGCTCTTCGGCGAGGGGCCGGCCCGCGCGCTCCTCAGCGTTCGGCCACGTGACGCCGAGGCCCTCGCCGAGCTCGCTTCCCGCCACGGGGTTCCACTGACACAAGCCGGGTCCGTCGGCGGGGATGCGCTCCGGATTCGCGTGAACGGAAGCCCGGCGGTCTCGCTCGAACTCGAGGGCCTCGCGGATACCTTCCGCAACAGCTTGGGGCGGATGGCTCTGGCGTAGGATGCGCGGGTGAGCCAGATCGCGCTCCCGGTGGTCGATGGCCCCGGTCCTCCCGGCAGGGTCCTGCCGGACCGGTTCAAGGAGGAGTGCGGCGTGGTGGGGATCTGGAACCACCCGGAAGCGGCGCGCCTCGCCTACCTGGGGCTTTACGCGTTGCAGCACCGCGGGCAGGAGGCCGCCGGGATCGTGGCCGCCTCCCCGGACCGGAACGGCCTGGTCGGCGTGAACGGTCCGGGACACGTAGCGGACGTCTTCGACGTGGACGCGCTCGACACCCTGGCCGGGCGAGCGGCGATCGGGCACACCCGCTACTCCACGGCGGGCGACAGCAGCCCCAAGAACATTCAGCCGATCCAGA
>MPMW01000046.1:0-10000 GCA_002238705.1 Acidobacteria bacterium bin61
GGCTCCGCGTCATAGTTGATGAAGGGCATGTCGAAACTGCCGGTCGGGGAATCGTGGATATCGCTCGCCGTCCACTGCGAGTAGCGCGCTTCGAAGATCGTGGTGTCGGAAAGCGTGCTGGTCAGGCCTCCTGCGAACGTGACCGTAGCGCCGCGCTCAACGAAGGCCGCCGACGCTGTCACGTTTGGCGAACTCCCGCCAATGAAGGCCCAATCCTCGAAGTGACTGTTGATGAAGATCTCATGGCGATCCGTGAGCTTCGTGGTGAGCTTCACGGTGAGCTTGTCGTTCTCACTGTTGTCGGCGGTGGCCTTGGTCGGGTCGTTGCCCGCCTCCCAGGAACTGTCGCGGGAGTACTGCCCTCCCACCATGAACCACATCCGTTCCCGAATAACCGGACCACCGAGGGTCAAGGTCGCATCGGCGAAGTTATCGCGCTCGAACGCGAACGAGTTGGCGGCTCCCGCCGATGCCGGGATGCCGGTATCTGCATCGGCGTAGATCTCGGGGAAGGTGAGCCCGTCGCTCTGGTGGAAGTAGTTGCCGCTACCGCTAAACGTGTCGCCGCCCTTCTTGGTGACAATGTTGAAGGTGCCGCCGGTGGCGTTTCCGAACTCGGCCGGAGCGCCGATCCCGATAA
Organism: Acidobacteria bacterium bin61; assembly: GCA_002238705.1. GTDB lineage: Bacteria > Acidobacteriota > Vicinamibacteria > Marinacidobacterales > Marinacidobacteraceae > Marinacidobacterium. The sequence goes on from MPMW01000046.1 coordinate 641, forward strand.
TCTCGACTTCCTCGATCATGTCCACGTTCGGGTCTCCCCACGAGGACCCGGTTTCCGGGGCGCTCGTCTCGACCCCGTCGATGTTCCAGGAATTCGACTGCTGATTGGAGCCGAAGGCGATGGCGCGATCGCCGCCGCCGCCGCTGTTCATCTGGCTGATTCCCGGGGAAATGTGGATGTAGTCGTAGAAATTCCGCTCGGTGGGCAACTCTTCCACCAACTCGGCGTTGAAGGTGGTGATCGAGGCGTTCGAACTGACATCGAGGAGCGGGGCCTCCGCGACTACCTGGACCACCTCCTGGACACCGGAGAGGTTCATCGTCGCGTCAAGCGTCGCCGTGGTGTTCTGGCCGACCCGCACGCCCTCGAAGCGCACCGTGTCGAAGCCGCTAAGCGCAACCTCCACGCTGTATTCGCCGGCTGGCAGTGCCGGAAAGCGGAAAACGCCGGACTCGTTGGTGACCGTGGATCGCGTGCCGCCGATGATGGCGTCGCTCAGGAGCGTGGCGGTCGCACCCGGGATCACCGCGCCGCTGTCGTCGGTCACCGTGCCCCGGATCAGGCCGTCCTGCGCGAGGGAAGTGGCCGGTAACGCCAGCGCCAGGATCAGGATCCCGAGCGTCAGCCCTGCCGGCCGCGGAAAGTGGAAGCGATGCATCATGAGCTTCTCCCGGGAGAGTCTCCGGAAATTCGATTCACAGGATTCGGATTTGTGAATAGAAGAAGAGGGGATTGTCGTCCAAAACAGCCGGTTTTTCCAGTATTTCGATCCCCTGAGGCAGCGGTAGGTGCTGGGAAACCACCACTTAGAGCAACCGGGGTGCCACGCCTCGATCGCGCCCCGGCGGGCGCCGGCTGTCAGCGGCAGTCGGGGGCGGTGAGGAGGGCGCGTTCGCCGTAGCGGTCGGCTGTTTCGCCGTCGCCGACGGTGCGGGCGACTCTCGCCGCCGCGGAAAGTGTTGCCGAGTCGAAGGGGCGGAGCCTCAGCGACCGTTGGAACGCGGCCAGGGCCTCGGAATCGCGGCCCAACCCTTCGAGCGCGAATCCATACTCGGCCAGATCGGCAGCGAGCGCGGCCGAGTCGGCGCCGGGGTCCCGGCGGCCTTCCAACACCCGCTCCCACAGTCGCAACGCCACCCGGAGATCGCCGTCCGCGGCGGCATCCCGCGCGCGCCCGCGGTCTCGTTCCGCCCGGTTGGCGCGCTCCCAAGCGTTTGCTTCGGCAGCTTTCACCGCCTCCAGGCGGGCCAGCACCGCCTGGGCTGCCGGCGCGTCTCCGGCCCGCCGCAGCGCGGCGTGCAGGCTGGTGAGGACTGCGGGGTGATCCGGGGCCGCCTCCGCGAGGCGGACGAGTTCGCTGGACGCGCGCTCCACCTGCCCCTCCCGCAGCGTGGCTTTCGCGAGCGCGAACCGGGTGTTCAGGGCCTCCGGACGGCGCGCCGCCCGCCTTTCGAGAAGCGCCAGCAGTTCCCGGTCCCCGCTGGCGACAATCGCATCGAGCGCCACGCTTGCCATCTCGCCGGCGGTGGCCGGATCGAGACGCAGGGCCCCCCGGTAGGCATCGAGCGATCCCTCCATGTCCAGCCGGAAGGCGCGCAGGCGGCCGAGCGTCATCCAGAGGGCCGGCTCGTCCCGGAGTCCGGCGGCCAGCGCTCGCTCCGCTGCCGCCAAGGCTTCTTCCGGAGCGGACTCGACCGATGTCCAGGCGACGAGGAACAGGGCGCGCGGGTCGTCCGGGGCGAGGTCGGAGGCCACCCGGGCCGCACACTGCGCGAGTTGGGGGATCCCGGCCTCGTCGGCCGCCAGGGCCAGCGCGGTCCAGGGGGCCGGCCGGTCCGGAGCCTGTTCCTGAGCCGTCCTTGCGGCATCGAGGCTCGTGTCGAGGAACATTTCCCAGGATTCGGTCACCTGCCCGGCCCCTTCCGCAGCGGCGAGTCGCCGTGCAAAGTTGGACCGAGCCAGAAGGGCGGGGAGGTAGGTCGGCGCGATGCGGAGCGAGCGACCCGTGGCTTCCACAGCGTCCTCAAGGCGGCCGGTCTGGCCCAGCGCATCCGAGTAGAGCGCCCAAGCCAGCCCGGGACGCTGCACCGGAATCGCCCCCTCGGGAGCTTCGGATCCGTAGGAACGGGTTGCGGCTTCCAGATGATCCAGCGCGACTCCCCATTCACCGCGCTCCACCGCCAGCGCCCCGAGCTGCATCCGGGCCGGCCCGTGGAAGGGAATGTCATCCACGACCGAAAGGAGGATCGGTATGGCGCGCTCCGTGTCTTCGGCGGCGATTAGAGCGATGGCGCGCTCCATGCGGGCGCGAACATCAGCCGCAGACTCGATCTGGCTGGCGCGACTGACGGCCGCAACGTCGAAGGCGACAGCAAGCGAAAAAGCAACGAGGACGGGCGCACGCGTCGTTTGCCTTGCTTGTGTTGCGATGGGGTAGCGCGTCGCGCCCCGGTTCCCGGCAACGCGTGTTTCCCTCGCCTCGGGCGAGCGATGCCGGCCAGAGGCCGGCGCTCCGAGACGGCGCTTCCGGTTCATCGCGGCGGGAGGGCGACCGGCGCGGAGCCGCGGCGGAGGAGCCAGGTTCCGCGGGCGGAGAGCGCATCCTGTTCCTCGACGAATCCGTCCGGCCAGCGCACTTCGACATCCACCGTCTGCGCCTCCGAAGCGCCCGCGGACCCGAGGCCGAAGTGCAGGATCCGCTCGCTGTCCGACGCGTAGCTTTCGCCCGCACGCACCGAGCGGGACTGGCGGGACGAGGCGATCCTGACCCGGGCCCCCAAGGCGTCTCGTTCTCCCGCCGGGTCCACGAGCCGCAGCCGAATCCAGGAGCCTTCAACGGGTGCGTTCCGAGCCCAGAGCGCCGGGGAGGCATCCTGGTTGGCAACCGCGATCTCCCACTGGCCGTCCGACTCGATGTCGATGAGCGCCATGCCCCGGGAGGAGCGGAGCGGCGGTCCCAGAGTCTTCAGTTCATACGCCCGGCCTGTCCAGAGAAAGAGCTGGTCCGGCTGCCCGTAGGTCTCGCCGAGCGCCGGGTCGGCCTCGACCTGGGGATAGAGATGGCCGTTCGCGAAGACGACGTCCAGGTCGCCGTCGTTTTCGGCGTCGAAGAACAAGACTCCCCAGCCGAGCGGCCGGAAGGTGGGGGTAGCGATACCGGCTCCCACCGCGTCCTCGAGAAAGAGCGACGCGGCAACACCCTGATAGAAGGCATAGTGGTCGTGGGCGAAGTTCGTGACCACCAGGTCGGGAAACCCGTTCCCGTCCGCGTCCGCGGCCGCCACCCCCATGCTGCCCTGCGTCGCGCCGTCGGCGCTCAGCGCCACTCCGGTCAGCAGCCCGGCGTCGCGAAAGGTCCCGCCGCGGTTCTCGAGCATTTCGTTCGGCCCGCTGTCGTTCGCCACGAAGATGTCCTGGTCGCCGTCGTCGTCGAAGTCGAGCGCGACGACCCCCATGGAGTAGCGCGCCGGCACGTCCCCGACCCCGGAGGCGGCGGTGAGATCCTCGAAGGTGCCGTCTCCGCGGCCCCCATAGAAGCGGTTGGTCTGCGGCATCAGGCCGCGCGGGCCGTCGAGCACGTTCACCTGCCCCCGCCAGCGCCGGGTGCGCTCTCCCGCGCGGATCTCGGCCTCGCTCGTGGCGATGTAGTTGGCGACAAAGAGGTCGAGCGTTTGGTCGCGATCGGCGTCAACAAAGACGGCCCCGATGCTCCACCGGGGGTCCGCAACACCGGCTTCCACCCCGACCTCCGAGAACGTCCCGTCCCCGTTGTTGCGAAAAAGCAGGTTCGGACCCAGGGCGGTCACGTAGAGATCGGGAAAACCGTCACCGTCGAAATCCGCGCTCACGGCTCCCTGACCGTAGACGCCGGTTGCGAGCCCGGCGGCCTCGGTGACGTCCGAAAAACGCCGGCCGCCCTCGTTCCGGTAGAGAACTCCGGAACGCGCTCGCCAGGCGCCGTCCGGATCATCCCAGGAGGGAGCGTTCGCGAAATAGAGATCGGAAAGCCCATCCTGGTCGTAGTCGAGGACCGCCACTCCAGTCCCGGTGGACTCGGCGATGTGGTTCTTCTCCGGCCCCCCCGTACCGGTGACCACTGTCAGGCCGGCGTCCGCGGCGATGTCGGTGTATTCCTGGACCAGCGCCGGCGAAACGACCGGCAGGGCCAGGCCGACCAGAGAGATCCCGATGGCGTTCCGGGCCTGCCGGATCGCGGGTCGCTCAGTCCCGCGGCGCCGGTTGATCGTGGCCCAGTACCGGGTGCGGGATGTAGGGCGCTTCCAGCGCCGCAATCGTTTCCTCATCGAGCGTCAGGTCCACGGCGGCGGCGAGTTCCTCCAACTGTTCGATACGGGTTGTCCCCACGATTGCCGAATCGACGCCGGGAACGGAGAGCAGCCAGGCGAGCGCCACCTTCGCGGGCCTCTCGCCGAGCCGGGCGGCAACTTCGATCAGGGTGTCGAGCACCTTGAAATCGGCCTCCTCATAGTAGAGGCGGTCGGCGTAGGAATCGTCCCTGGCTCGGGGCGTCGCGTCCCGGCTCGAACGGGTGCGATTGCCGGCCAGGAAGCCCCGCGCCAGCGGGCTCCAGGGGATCAACCCGATCCCCTGGTCGAGGCAGAGCGGAACCATCTCCCGCTCCTCTTCGCGATACGCGAGATTCATGTGGTTCTGCATCGAGACGAACCGCGACGCGTCCATGGCGTCCGCGGTGAAGAGCATGGTGGCGAACTCCCAGGCCGCCATGCTGCTCGCACCGAGGTAGCGCACCTTGCCGGCCTTCACCAGCGAATCCAGTGCCTCGATGGTCTCCTCGATCGGAGTTTCGTGGTCGAACCGGTGGATCTGGTAGAGGTCGACGTAGTCGAGCCCGAGCCGCTTCAGTGACGCGTCGCAGGCGGCCAGGATGTGTTTTCGTGAAAGGCCGCCGCGGTTCGGTCCCTTGGCGACCGGGAAGTACACCTTGCTGGCGAGCACGTAGTCCTCGCGATGCGCCAATTCCCGGAGCATCTTCCCGGTGATCTCCTCGCTGACCCCCCGTGAGTACATGTTCGCGGTATCGAAGAAGTTGATGCCGAGATCGAGGGCGCGCCGAAAATGGTCGCGGGCCGCCCCCTCGTCGAGGATCCAGGAACGCCACCCCGGGTCGCCGTAGGTCATGCAGCCGAGCGTGAGCCGGCTGACTTCGAGGCCGGTGGTCCCCAGTCGTACGGTCTTCACGAAGCGCTCCCTTCCTCGATGCGGGCGCCCACGAGCCGCACCAACAGGATCGCCGCGGCAATGCCGACAATCAGCGCGATTCCCGGGGACACCCCGAAACTGGTCGGGAGGATTCCGAGGACGATCGCGATTCCCGCCGCGCTGAGCGCGTAGGGAAGCTGCGTCTTGACGTGATCCAGGTGGTCACAAGCCGATGCCATGGAGCTGAGCACGGTGGTGTCGGAGATCGGTGAGCAGTGATCACCGAAGACCGCGCCCGCCAGGACCGCTCCCACGACACCCATAAGGATCGGGTCGGACACGGCGGTAGCCAGTCCGGCGTTTTGCGCGAGCGCGTGGGAAAGCGGGATCACGAGCGGCATGAGCACCGCCATGGTTGCCCAGCTCGTTCCGGTGGCGAACGCCATCACCCCGGCAACCACGAAGGTGAGCGTGGGCAGGAGACTCGGATTCAGGACGTTTTGGAGCACCTGCACGAGGTACTGCGCAGCGTGGAGTTCCGCGGTGACGTCGCCGATGCACCAGGCGAGCACCAGGATCACGATCGCGAGCACCATGGACTTGAGTCCGGCAATCCAGGCGCTGATTGCGTTGCCGAGGGTCAGGATCCGGCGGGCGACCGCCAACACGATGCCGGTGACGCAACCCGCCACCGAGGCCCAGAGCAGCGAAACGTAGGAATCCGAGTTGGTGACGATCTCCCGGACACCGTAGGACGTGACCCCTTCGGCGGCGAGAGCGTTGGCGCCGGTCAACCAGATGGCGACTCCAGCGGTGACCAGGACCGCCAGGACGGGAAATACCCCGGCCATCCAGAGTCCCTTGGTGATTCGCTCCACCCCCGGACCCTCGTCAAGAGCTTCCGTAGCCGGCTCGGACCCCGGGCGAAGCGGCTGGTTGAGGCGCAGCGCCCGCTCTTCGGCGGCGCGCATCGGGCCGAAGTCGCGGCCCCAGAACCCCACCGCCAGCGCCAGGGCAAAGGAAAAGATGGGGTAGAACCGGTACGGGATGGTGCGCAGAAACACCGAGTACCCGTCTTCCGGATAGTCGATCAGATCCAGGCCCTGATCGATGAGCCCCACTTCGTAGCCGACCCAGGTAGAGACGATCACCGTGCTGGCCACCGAGGCCGCGCCGGTGTCGGTCAGAAAGGCCAGTTTTTCGCGGGAGATCCGGAGACCGTCGGTGATCGGCCGCATCAGGTTGCCCCGGATGATGACGTTGGCGTAGTCGTCGAAGAAGACGACGAGCGCCGTCACCATGGTGCTCACCTGACCGCGGCGGGGGGTGCGCGCGAAGCTGGTGATGAGCTGGGCGAATCCCCGCGCTCCGCCGCTCCTCGAGAGGATCCCGGCGAGCCCGCCGAACATCATGCTGAAGACGATGATGTGGGCGCGGTCGCTGTCGGTAATCGCCCCGATGACATAGCGGCTTCCCACCTCGAAGAAGCCGGCCAGAGGGTTGAAGTTCAGGAGCAGGGTGCTCCCGATCCAGACTCCCGCCACGAGCGCCAGCACAACCTGCCGGAACAGGATCGCCAGCAGGATCGCGAGGACCGGCGGGGCAAGCGACCAGATGCCCGGAATGGCCCGTGTTCCCGCGCTGCCGCGGGCGGCGCCGTCCTCCGCCGCGATTTGGAACTCTCCGCTACTTTCGACCTGGACACTCGAAAAGACAACGGAGCCGTCATCCCGGTGCGCACCGGATCCGACCTGGTCAACTCCGGTCAGGCGCGGCGTTCCCGCGTAACCGGCGAGCGGATCCCCCGACTCACCCTGCGGGGTCGCGATGACCTCGAAGGGGACGCCGGTGAGCACCACGCGCGGGATCTCGAGTTCGAAGGAGGCGGGATGCTGATCCGCATTCACTGCCGGCTCTTGCGCCACGACCAGCCCCGCGAAACAGAAGATCGCGATGGCGCAAGCCGCGCCCGGCCGGGCAACCACCCACCGGAAACGGCGTCGAGGATCGGGTTCGCGCTGCCGTCCCGGCCATGACGGGACCGCCCATGGCCCGGTGCGCGCCATGAACAGGAGCGGCCGCTTCATTTTGGTGAAGGGTATCGGGTATTCCCTCCGTCCTCGGCGAACGGCGGCGGCCCACCGGGTGCACTACCGCGGCGCCAACCTCCCCGGGAGGAAACCGGCCTGGAGGTCAGCGTTCCACGCCAATCGCGCCGTGCGAACGGATGGAGTTCCGCGGCCATGCGGTCGCCGGTGCCGGCCTCGAGGCCGGCGTTGCAAACCACTTCCGCCGTGCAGACCGATGGAGTGACCCGGTTCCGCTGCGCTCTCGCGCCGCGGGTGCCGGCTGAAGCCGGCGTTCCAAGCCGTTACCCCGTCGTGCTGGCAGGAGGCCGGCGTTCCAAGCCGTTGCTGCAGTGACGCGGAGGTAGCGTCTCGAGCTGCGTCTGCGATGCAGATGGATGGCGTGATGCGGTTTCGACCGCCTCTGGGCGGTCGATGCCGGCCAGAGGCCGGCGCTCCGAACACACCCCGACCGGGACGATTGGAGCGGGTACCGGCCTGAACGCCGGTGTTCACTACGGGATCGAGAGTCCCGGCGACGACCTACTCTCCCACAACGCTGCCGCTGCAGTACCATCGGCGCTGGAGGACTTTACTGCCGTGTTCGGAATGGGAACGGGTGTGGCCCCTCCGCTCGGGTCACCGGGACAAAAAAAGATCCGTTCAAAATGTGGAAGCGTCTAGCGGGATGTTCCGGAATCGAAACATCAAGATGCTCTTGCGTGCAGTAGCGTCGGCGAATCAGTCATTCCCGGTATCAGACAATTTCTGTCACCGTCAACTCGTGATACGCACGATGTGGTCAAGCCTCACGGCCGATTAGTACCCGTCAGCTGAGACGATTACTCGCCTTACACTCCGGGCCTATCAACCTGGTGGTCTTCCAGGGGCCTTCAGGGATCTAATGATCCGGGAGATCTAATCTCGGGTGGGGCTTCGCGCTTAGATGCTTTCAGCGCTTATCCCGTCCGAACGTGACTACCGAGCAATGCCCCGAGGCGGGACAACTCGTACATCAGAGGTTCGTCCAGCCCGGTCCTCTCGTACTAGGGCCAGCTCCCCTCAAATCTCCTGCGCCCACGACAGATGAGGACCGAACTGTCTCACGACGTTCTGAACCCAGCTCGCGTACCGCTTTAATGGGCGAACAGCCCAACCCTTGGAACCTGTTTCAGCTCCAGGATGCGATGAGCCGACATCGAGGTGCCAAACCTAGCCGTCGATATGAACTCTTGGGCTAGATAAGCCTGTTATCCCCGGAGTACCTTTTATCCTTTGAGCGACGGCCCTTCCATTCGGAACCGCCGGATCACTAAGCCCTGGTTTCCCATCTGCTCGACTTGTAGGTCTCGCAGTCAAGCGCGCTTGTGCCTTTACACTCTGCGGCTGGTTTCCAATCAGCCTGAGCACACCTTAGGGAGCCTCCGTTACATTTTGGGAGGCGACCGCCCCAGTCAAACTACCCGCCTGACAGTGTCCCTGACCCGGATTCACGGGCCTAGGTTAGAACTCCAGAACGATGAGAGTGGTATCTCACGATTGGCTCCCTCAAAGCCTGAGCTCTGAGTTCAAAGCCTCCCACCTATTCTGCGCACAACGCACCAGAATTCACTGCCAGGTTATAGTAAAGGTTCACGGGGTCTTTCCGTCTTGTCGCGGGTAGCCGGCATCTTCACCGGCATTACAATTTCACAGTGTCCCCCGTTGAGACAGCGCCCAGATCGTTGCGCCATTCGTGCAGGTCGGAACTTACCCGACAAGGAATTTCGCTACCTTAGGACCGTCATAGTTACGGCCGCCGTTTACCGGGGCTTCGATTCAGAGCTTCGCCCGAAAGCTAACCCCTCCTCTTAACCTCCCGGCACCGGGCAGGCGTCAGACCCTATACATCGTCTTGCGACTTGGCAGAGTCCTGTGTTTTTGGTAAACAGTCGCCCAGGCCACTTCACTGCGGCCTCCTCGGGCTTTTACACCCTACCGAGGCACTCCTTCTCCCGAAGTTACGGAGCTATTTTGCCGAGTTCCTAAACGAGGGTTCTCACTTGCGCCTTAGGATTCTCTCCTTATCCACCTGTGTCGGTTTACGGTACGGGCACCCGGAAACTCGCTAGAG
>MPMW01000046.1:15000-19077 GCA_002238705.1 Acidobacteria bacterium bin61
CCCTCCGCCCCCAGCGCGGAAAGCCACTCGCTGTTGAAGGCGACGACCGTCTTTTCCGGGTCGAGGATCTTGAAAACCTGTTCCTTGTAGGTCTCTGCGTTTTGCCGGATCTGTTCGTCCGTCAGTTGCGGGCGGGTCTTCGAGCGGCCGCTCGGGTCCCCGATCATCCCGGTGAAATCCCCGATCACGAACCAGACTTCGTGGCCGAAGTCCTGGAAGTGCTTCATCTTCCGCATCACCACGGTGTGGCCGAGATGGAGGTCCGGCGCGGAGGGATCGAACCCCACCTTGATCCGGAGCGGCTCGCCTGACGCCACCGACCGCTCCACCTTGGTGAGCAATTCCGGGCGCGGCTCGATGCGGTCCGCGCCCTTTTCGAGAAGCTCGATCTGCTCGGCAGCCAGGGCCTTACTGGGCATAAGTCGGCTTTCGCTCGCCTTCCGTGTGGATCTCGGCAGCGGCCCGTTCCGCCGCCTCCGAAAGCAAGACGCGGCGGCCCTGGCGGCGGATGCCGCCGTCGAGCAGGAGGCCGATGGCCTTTGAATAGATCCGGTGCTCAAGGGTGAGGATCCGGGTGGTCAGGCTCTCGTGGGTGTCCTCGTCACGAACCGGAATCGCCGCCTGGAGCAGGACAGGGCCGGTATCGAGGGTCTCGTCGGCGAAGTGCACCGTGCAGCCGGCGATCCGGACCCCGTAGTCAAGAGCCTGGCAGGGCGCGTCGAGGCCCTTGAACGCCGGCAGGAGCGAGGGGTGGATGTTCAGCACCCGGTCCGGAAAGGCGTTCAGCAGCACCGGGGAAACGATCCGCATGAAACCCGCCAGGCAGACCACGTCCGCCTTGTGCTCCCTCAGGCGTTCGACGATTGCGGCGTCATAGGACTCGCGGTCCGGGAATGCACGGTGGGACAGCACTGCCGTCGGCACCCCGGCTTTCTTCGCGATCTCGAGCCCCTTGGCCTTGCCGCGGTTGCTGAAGACGATCGCGACCTCGGCGTCCAGCGATCCCGAGGCGATGTTGTCCAGGATTGCCTTCAGATTGGATCCGCGGCCGGAAATGAGCACCCCAAGGCGCCGGCCGGGGGTTGGGAGAGTTCGGATGGGTTCCGTGGTCATTGGAGGCGGCCCCGGTACCGCACCCGGGGCGGATTGGCGGCAGTCGTCACTTCGCCGAGGCGAAAGGCGCCGGAGAGGGTTTCGAGGATGGTTCGCTCGTCGCCAGCCGCCACCACCGCGATGAGACCCACACCGCAGTTGAACGTCCGGAGCATCTCCCCCTCGGCAATCCGGCCGGCGTCAGCCAGGAACCGGAAGAGGGGTGGAAGGCGGAACGAATCAAGGTTCACCTCGGCAGAGGTACCCGCTGGGAGGACCCGGGGAAGATTGTCGCTGATTCCGCCACCCGTGATGTGGGCGAGCGCGCGCAGGCTCCGGTTGCGAAGGAGCGGGCGCGCCGCTGGCAGGTAACAGCGATGCGGCGCCAGCAGGGCGTCCGCCACCGTGACGTCCAGTCCGGGAAGAACATCGTCCACCCCGAGACCGAGCCGGTCGAAGACGATGGCGCGCGCCAGCGAGTAGCCGTTCGTGTGGAGCCCCGACGAAGGCAGGGCGATCAGCACGTCGCCGGGGACCGCCGAACTGCCGTCCAGGATGTATTCCTCTTCGACGACCCCGACGATGGTCCCTGCCAGGTCGTAGTCGCCACCCGGATAGAAGCCGGGCATTTCCGCGGTCTCGCCACCGAGGAGCGCGACGCCGAACTCCCGGCAGGCGTTCACGATCCCGCGAATCACCCCCTCCGCGACATCGGCGTCGAGCTGGCCCATCGCCAGATAGTCGAGGAAGAAGAGCGGTTCGGCGCCCTGGACCAGGATGTCGTTGATGCAGTGGGAAACCAGGTCGTATCCCGGCGCCTCATGGCGTCCGGCGTCCCGCGCCACCCGTAGCTTCGTCCCCACCCCGTCGGTGGAAGCCACCAGCACCGGGCGCTCGAAGCCCGCGGTGTTCAGCCGGAAGAGGCCCCCGAAGCTGCCCACATCGCTCAACACTTCGGGACGGCGGGTACTCGCGACCAGCGGACGAATGCGGTCGAGCGTCCGGTCCGCCTCCGCGATGTCTACCCCCGCTGAGCGGTAGTCGAGCCGTTCGGCCGAAGGTTCCGGGTTGTCTCCGCTCACAGCGGGGGGATTATCGCCTTCGTGGGTCGGTCGAGGCGGGCAGCGCCGGGCGACGTCGCGAATAATCTCCCCGATTCACGCCTTCAGGAGGCTCCACCATGCGCAGGCTCTCACTCGCTTTTCTGATCGGTCTGGCCGCCGCCAGCGCCGGCGCTCAGGATCACGCCAAGATCCAGAAAGACTTTCCGGCCGAGGAGTTCGCCGAACGCCGGACCCGGGTAATGGAAGCGATCGGCGACGACGCCATCGCCATCGTGCAGGGCGCCCCGGCCGCTCCCGGCTTCATCGTGTTCCGCCAGTCGAACGAGTTCTACTACCTGACCGGAATCGAAGTCCCGCACTCCTACCTGCTGATCGACGGCAGGAACCGCCGGTCGCTGCTGTTCCTTCCCCGCCGCGATCCGCGGAAGGAACGCGGCGAGGGGCGGATGCTCTCCGCCGAGGACGTGGACGAGGCCAAGCAGGCGAGCGGAGTGGATGACGTCTTCGCCATCGATCAACTCGCCCGCCAGCTCTACGGCTTTGCCCTCCGTCCCCCTTCTCCGACCATCTATACGTTCATGAGTCCCGCCGAGGGGCGCGCACAGAGCCGGGACGAAAACCTGATCGGTCACGCCCAGCACGTCTCCGACCCCTGGGACGGCCGGGCTTCCCGGGAGGGCGCCTTCGTCACCAAGCTTCGCGAGCGGTTCCCGCAGTTCCCCGTCACCGACCTCACGCCCATCGTGGACACCATGCGGCTCCACAAGTCGCCCCGCGAGATGGAGCTGGTCCGGCGGGCGAGCGAGTTGGCCGGCATGGGGATCATGGAGGCGATGCGCTCCACGAAGCCGGGCCTCTACGAGTACCAGCTCGACGCCGCGGCCTACTACATCTACCGGATCAACGGCTCGCAGGGCGAGGGTTACCGCTCCATCACCGCGACCGGAACGAACGCGTACTTCGGCCACTACTACCGAAACGACGCCGAGTTGAAGGACGGGGAACTGATCCTCATGGACCACGCCCCCGACTACCGCTACTACACGAGCGACGTTGCGCGCATGTGGCCGGTCAGCGGCACGTTCACGGATGATCAGCGCAAGCTCTACGCGTTCATCGTCCGCTACAACGAGGCGCTCATGTCCCGGCTCCGTCCCGGAGTCACCCCGGACCAGGTGCTCGATGCGGCAGCCGAGGAGATGGCGCCCGTTATCGATGAGCTCGGTTTCACGAACCCGCTCCACGAGCAGGCGGCCCGGGAGGCGCTCGACTTCCGGGGACACCTCTCCCACCCGGTGGGGCTCGCGGTCCACGACGTGGGGCGATACCGGGGGCGTCCCTTCGAGAGCGGCCTTGTCTTCTCGGTGGACCCCATGCTCTGGGTCCACGAGGAGCGGCTCTACGTGCGGATGGAGGATGTGGTCGGGATTACCGAGAACGGCGTGGAGAACTTCACCGACTTCATGCCGCGAACGGTGGATGAGATCGAAGCCTTCATGCGCGCGGAGGGCGTGCTCCAGCTCACGCCGCCCGATCCGGGCACGCCGTCTCCGCCTTCCGGCCGCTGACCGGGGAAGCGCGGCGGCGGCCTGGCCCCAACCGAAAGAACCGGCGCCGACCTGCGGGCCTGCGGACGGACCCCGCCCAGGACCGGGGGCTGACATGTCGCGCGAACGCCTGAACTTCCTGTTCCTGAACGCCGGGCACTTTCTCGACCACCTCGTCATGCTGGTCTTCGCGACGGTCGCCGCGCTCCGGCTCGCGGACGAATGGGGGATGACCTACGCCGCCCTCATTCCCTACGCCACGCCGGGCTTCGTCGCGTTCGGACTCGGTTCGTTGCCGGCCGGCTGGATCGCCGACAAGTGGAGTCGGGAAGGGATGCTGGTCATCTTCTTCATCGGCATCGGAGCGAGTTCGA
>MPMW01000047.1 GCA_002238705.1 Acidobacteria bacterium bin61
ACGCTCGCCAGTGCGGCGGCGGTGGCGTGGAACGTCGACGCCGGATCGGTGGCCGACCTGACGCTGACCGGGGCCGTGACGCTGTCGCTCGACGGCGGCGTCGACGGCACGGCGGCGCTCCTGCGGGTCGTGCAGGACGGCGCCGGCGGTCGCGCGCTGACCCTGTCAAGCCGTGTCGGTATGGGCGGGAGGCAGGCGCCGGCCATCGCGCCGGGTGCGAACGAGCGGACGTATCTGTTCTTCCACCGGGTCGGCGCGGTCTGGACGTACATCGGGGTCATCGCGGATGAGTAGCGACCTCCTGATGCTCATGCCGGCGTTCTCGGGGCGGCTGATAGAGCTGGCGACGTTCGTCGTCCGGCCGGGCCCGACCTTCGGCGGGGACGCCAGCTTCGGCTGGCTGGAGGGGCGCGGGTTCGGCAACCTCGTCAGCGCGTCGGCGACACGCGACTACGAGGCGCGGAGCGGCGAGATCAGGACGGTCAACGGCATCTTCGGGTTCTTCACGCCTACCTTTGTCGGCGTCCGGCTGTCGGTGGAGTCGAACACGCCGATGCAGGACATGCCGGACAGGATCAGGATCAGAAACAGTCAGGGCCTCGCCGAGTTCGCGCCGGACACCGGCTTCGCGCGGCGGGGTCTCGGCTCTCAGGCCGATTACGCGTACCGGTCCGGGGCGAGCGGCGTCAGCGCGAGTCAGGCGCTTGTGGTGACGCTCGATTCCACGGTGACGCTGTTCTACGGGTAGAATCCAGACATGCCAATCAGCGCGGAGACGAAGGTCGGCGACGCGGTTCTGCGGACGATCGCGCTGGCCGCCGGCGGGCGGGCGACGGTCGCCTTCCACCGGATGCCGAACGACGACGAGCCGGTCTCCTGGGTCGTCCGACCCGCGGCCGCGGCGTCGGTCCAGGTCGAGTACTCGCTGAGGCCCGACGGCGATGCGTGGGTAGGCCACGACAGCTCGCCGTTCGACGCCGCCGGGCAGGACACCGAGACGAATCCGGTCGCGCGGCTCCGCTTCACGGCGGTCGGCGGGGCCGTGGTGGTCGACGTGCTGGTGTCGCAGCGGAAGTACCCCGTGGGCGCGGTCGCCATCACCGAGAGCTAGATCATGGGATTCGGCGACAGAGCGACCGGGGGCGGTGGCGGCGGCGGATCGGGCCTGTCGTCTGGACAGGTGCAGGCGCTGATCGACGCGGCCGAGGTCGACCTGCGCCGGAAGGCCGAGGTCGTCTCGACGGCGGCGAACCGGCAGCTCGCCGAGGCCGACCGCGGGAAGACGATCCGGCTGACGGGATCGACAGCCCGCACGTTCACCACGGCGGCGGGCCTGCCTGCCGGATGGTGGGCGCGGCTGCTGAACACGGCGACGGAGGATCTGACGTTCGACGTCGGAATCGCCGACCGCATCATCGGGGCGGGCCAGACGCGCGTAATCCCGCCGGGCGAGTGCGTGGCGGTGCAGGCCCTCGGCGCCGCTACGTGGGCCGGCATCACCGACACCGAGCAGGGCGACGGCGGCGAGGGCGGCACGGACGCGACGGCGCGGGAAGCGGCGGCGACGGCGCAGGCCGCGGCCGATGCGGCCGGGACCACGGCGGCGGCGAACACCCGCGAAGCCGCCCGGCTCCAGCTCGAGATCGAGGCGAACCGGGACAGCGCGGCGGACGCTAGGCGTATCGCGGTCGCCAATCAGGGCGAGTTCCCCAACTATCGGAGAGCGGCCGATCAGGACGTAATCGACAGGCGAACGGCGGCGGCCATCCCGGAGCGCGTGCCGGACGCGCCGGCCGCGGCGGCGGAGGCGCGGACTTACGAGCTCGGCGTCGGCACCGACGGCGCCACGGGCTGGGTGCGGGGCGCGGCCGCGGCCACGGATCAGACCGCGCGGGATGCCTCGGCGGCGGCCCAGACCACGGCGAACAGCGCGCTGGCCCGCACGCAACGGCTCCGGCCGGTGTCGCAGTGGGTCAGGGGCCTCGGCGCGCAGACGCTCTTGCTGGAGTGGAAGCCGAACGGCCCGGTGGCGAACGCCGCCGCCCTCGGCGTCAACGTCAGCGGCGTCAACGTCGCGGGTATCACGTCGCCGTCGGCTATCGCGGCGGGCGACCGGCAGGGTGTGGTCGTGTCCGTGGCGGTGAACGCGGCCAACGCGGGGAGCATCGACAGGGCGCCGAACACCGGCGCCGGCCACGTCGAGATCCAGGTCACGCACGGCGGCGTGACGGACACCTGCTGGATGGGCGTGTCAACTCCGCGGGTCGAACGTCTGGCGAACGAGGCCGCGTACAACGCGATCACGACGAAGAACCCAGGCACGATCTACTGGTGGCCGTAGATGCTGCGATTCGGAGCCGAGACCCCGGCCGCTATCCGCTTCGGCGGAGCCACGCCCGCCGGTATCGCCATCGGCGCGACGAAGGTGTGGCCGCCGGCCACGGCCGACCGCCCCGGCACGCTGACGCACGGCGTGACAAGCCAACGCGGCGGCGGGGTCAATATCGCTTCGGTGCTCTCCGACCCCGACGGGATCAGGTCGATCGACGCGGCGAGTATCCTTGCGACGGACGGGCGTCGGCAGGACATCAGCTCCGCGTGGGTCCGCCGGGACGCCAACAGCTTCACCCACACCGACAACCGCAGCGGCAACCGCTGGCGGGCCGCGACGATGTCCGTAACCTATACCGACACCAACGGCGTCCAGTCGACGCTGACCGCCGACTGGAGCGTCTGAGTTGGGCCGGCGGCCGGCCGGCTGGCCTTTCCTGGTCTCCTCGCCGGGGGGGGTGGTCGGTCGCCGGTCCGTCGCCGGGGTGCTACAATCCCGGCGTCGACTACCGTGGGCCGGGGGGCGTGCTCGTGCGAGGGCGCTCTCCGGCCCGTTCTGTAGGGAGGTCCAGGTGGCGGCGATGGAATCGACGAGGGGGCGCGACGTGCTGGCGGTGCTCGCCGTTCTGGCGCTGCTCGTCGGCCTGACGGGAGGATGTCTGTGAGCGAGCAGCAGAAGACGATCGACGCGCTCTGGCCGGTGGCGCACGCCGCGGCGTCCCACATCGCCGAGTGGCACACCTGGGACAAGGGCGGCGCGAACCACCAGCAGTTCGGCGACCCCGCCAACGGCGGCTGGGACGGCTCGCGATACATCGCGGGCGCGTTCGCCGAGCCCGGCGTCGTCGAGTACCGCCTGCGGGGCGGAGCCGACGTGCGGATTACCGGTATCGAGGTCGCCGGCGTGCGGCCGGAGGACGTCGAGGTCGGCCCCATCGAGCCGACCGGGCCGCAGCGGGTCGTCCGCGCGCAGGTCATCCCGAACCGCAACACGACCCCTCGCGACGTGCCGTGGGAGCTCCAGTACCGCGACCTCCAGGCCGAGACCGCCGCGGCGACGGTGGCGAAGGAGGTCGGCGCGTCCATCGCGGCGGGCATGCGCCAGCAGGTCGGCTACGGCAGCGAGGCCTACGGCATCACCGGCGAGACCGAGCTGACCCTCAACATCGAGGCGTCGGTCAAGGCGGCGTGGGAGGACACGTTCACGTCGCACCGGGAGCACGAGGTCGAGAGCAAGCGGGACATCGTCATCCCGGCCATGAGCGAGACGGTCCTCGAGCGGGTCGAGACGGTCGGCCCGGCGCGCCAGGTCATCCGCGCTCGGGGCGCCCTCAAGTTCGGTATCCGCCTGCACGCCCCGGGCCACTTCGTGCACTCCTGGGATAGCATGGCGGACTTCTCCGCGGCGCTCCAGGGCATCGAGACGAAGAGCGGCAGTCAGTGGCTCGGGTTCTACCAGCGGTGGCCGGTGCCGTCGGCGAAGCTGGAGCCGTTCCGCGGGACGATCTACTCGGAGATCGAGAGGGTCCGGGAGTTCGAGGAGGCGTCGAACGTGCGGGTGGACATCCGGTCGATCCCGCTGGACGACGCCGCGCGGCTGCGAGAGGCCCTGTATGTGGTGGCGCAGGGCGCGGCGGATGAGACGCTGCGGTCGCTGGCCGCAGCCGAAGCCGGGGCCTGATGGACTTCATCCTCGAGTTCATCGACTACGCGATCGGCGACGACACCGACATCGTCGACCTGCTGCCGCTGGTCGTGCTCGGGTTCCTGCTCGTCGCCGTCCGCTACCTGCGCTCGCTCGTGCTGCGGGTGCTCGTCGAGCTCGGGGCGCTGCGCGAACGGATCGACATCCTCGGCGAGATTCGGCGCATCGGAGGCAACCGTGAAAATCACCCATGACGACGACGGGAGCGGGAAGCTGCTGTTGGTCCGGCTCGGCAGGACGATCGACGTGCTGCAGCCGGGTCAGTCGATGACGATCGCCCCGAAGACTGACGGGGAGACCGCCATCACCGTCCAGCACGGCATCCCCGGACAGGATCGATGACGGCACGGATCATCAGTGACCGGCTCGTCGTCGAGCACGACCCCGCGCTGTGCGCCGGACCCGGCCCGCCGGAGTTCGTTCTTCGCGAGCCGCTGGTCGTCGAGGTCGACTGCGTGCGATACCGGGCGCCGGCGGGCACGTTGACCGACGGCGCGTCGACGCCGCGGGCGTTCCGCAACCTCGTTCCGCGCGTCGGCCGGCACATCTACGGCGCCATCATTCACGACGCCGCCTACCGCGGCGCTCTGGAGCGGTATTGGTGCACGCCGAATCTGACGAAGTGGGTCAAGGATGAGAGCTCTCGCCCGTGGGCTGACCGCGCCTTCCTCGCGCTCATGGCCGCGGCGCACACCGGGCGGCTGACCCGCTGGATGGCGTACCGGGCCGTGCGGTGGTTCGGGCGGCGGGCGTTTCAGGGGGCCGCGTGATGGACATGTCGACGGTGGGGCTCCTGGCGGCGCTGGCGGCGGCGTTCGCGGCCGTCTGGCAGGCACGGACCGCCGCCGCGGCCGACCGCCGGGAACGGCAGGACGACCGCGTCGAGGTCGGCCGCTGGCGGGAGCGGACGGAGGCGCGGCTGGAGAGCCTCGAGGCGCGTATCGTCGACCGGCCTCGCACGGCCGAGGTCAAGTCGATGGTCGAGCGGATGCAGAGCGAGCTGACGAGGCGGGCCGACCTGGCCGCGGCCGACCACAAGGCCCTGCGAGAGCTGCTCGAGGGCATCCGCGACGAGCTGCACCGGGTCGACGGCAAGCTCGACCGGCAGTCCGCCGGCTGGCTCGGCCGCCTGCGGGGGTGAAACATGGACGGGCTGCTGCTCGGCCTCGCCATCGTCGCGGCCGCCCTCATCCTCGCGTGGCGCCGTCAACCGGGCCCGGCGGTCCCGGTAGAGGTCCGGCAGGGGCGCGGCGGGCGGTGGCGGTGGTCGGCGACCCTGGCCTCCGGCCGGCCGATCGTACCGGCCGGGAACGCCGGCTGGCGCACGCCTCGAGCGGCGGCGCAAGACGCGCAGGCTGCCTTTCCGCATCGTCGTATCCGGGTCCGCATCGTCCAGCCTGACCGCGCGTCCTGACCTTGGGCCGCGTGCTATCCTGACGCACGTCGTGGACAGCCGGGGGGAGTCGACCACTGGGAACGCAGGCTGCCTCGGTCTGCGCGGTTGATGTCCACTCGCATCCTCGGCGGTTCCCAAGCCTCCGCTTCCGGTGCTCCTACCACCGGGGGCGGGGGCTTTCTGCTATTCTGACAATCCAGCCGGCGTGCTCGGGGCGGGGCGTTGCCGGCCGCCATTCCAGAACCGCCTCGGGCCTCATACTGGAGGGGGCCGGCCATGATTCATCGCAAGGAACCCGTAACCCTCGGGCTGCTGCTCGTCGCGGTCCTGACGCGCCTCGTGAACGAGTACCTGCCACCGGAGGCCCTGGCTCTCGTGCCGGTCGAGTATCAGGGCGAGATCGTCACCTACGCCGCCCTGGGCATCCTCGCGCTGCTGGCGCGGTTCTCGGTAGTCTCTCCGGAGACGCACGAGCGCGAGAAGCTGCGCGTCGGCGAACAGCTCCGGGATATCGAGGCGGAGAAGGCACGACGCGCGGCTCGTGGTAACGGTGCCAGAGCGGCGGTGGCCGGCGTCATGCTCGGGGCGCTCCTGCTCTGGCCGGCCGCGGCGGATGCCCAGCTCCGGGAGGCGTTCGAGCAGCTCGCCGGGGAAGCCGAGCAGATCGCCCGCGAGGCCGAGCAGTCCGGTAGGGAGGCCGCCGGAGACGGTCTGCGGGCGGTGGCCGACACCGTTGACGGCGGCGGGCAGTCGGGCCCGGCTGCACCGGTCGGACGCTACGAGGGCGGGTCCCAGATCCGGGCGTTCGACTGGATCATCATGGGGATCGTGCTGCTCGCCGTCGCGGCGGGGGTGGCCGCCTACCTGCACACGCGGCCGAAGGAGGCCGGTGACGGCGCCGGCGACCGGATGACGCAGATCGCGAGCGAGGCTTTCGGCGTCGTCGTCATGGGCGGGCTCTTCGTCGCCGCGGCGTACCTCGCCCAGCTCTACGAGCATCAGGAGTTCATCGCGCAGGTCCGGGCGCCGGAGATCGAGGGCGTCCTGAATCAGCGGCACATGTGGGCGAAGAGCGCGGCCGACGGGTTTCTCGCGATGCTGCTCGGGGTCGTCGTCGACCGCGTGCTGAACCGGGAGGCGCTGTTCTCCGAGGTCGTCTCGAATCGCGCGCTTCCAGGTCGCGAGCACGTCTTCGTGCCGCTGGAGCCGACCGCGCAGGCCGGCATGCTCATCTACTACGGTCTGAGACAGGCGGGCCTGTTCTACGTCGTCGCCTACGGCCTGGGGAGCTGACGATGGATGCTGTCGAGCTGGAGCTGAACCGCCTGGAGCCGCCGCCGTCACCGCCCGGGCCACCTCGTCGTCCGTGGCTGCGGAACCTGGTGATGGGTGTGGCGACGGGCGCGCTGGCGTCCATCTTCGCGGCCGCGGTCCAGGATCGTATCGACGCCTTCACCGCCTCGCCGGCGGATATCGCCATGCGGGCGCAGCTCGACGCCGGGGCCGAGCCTCACCAGCTCCGGGCGCCGCCCCTGCCGCCGGCGCCGGCGGTCGTCGAGGAGCCGGAGCCGCTGACCCGCGCCGAGCTGCGCGGCTTGCAGCTCTGGGTGCTCGCGAACATGGACGACCGCCTCGACGCCCCGGCAGAGGTCTACATCGCGCAGGTCCACGCGGAGAGCAGGCACAGGTGCGACGCGGTGTCGCCGGCGGGCGCCGTCGGCTGCGGTCAGTTCCTCGAGGGCGCCTGGACGGACGTGCAGGGCCAGCTCCCGCCGGCGTGCCGACTGGAGAACGGCGACATGCGGGCCGACCCGATCTGCGGCCTCATCGCGAACGTGCTCTACATGCGCCTGACGGGCCGCTACGCGCGCCTGCCGGGCGGCAGCGACCACGCGCTCCGGTTGCACGCGTACAACGCCGGGGCGGGCTGGACGAAGAAGGAGATCGCCGCCTGCGCGATGACGCCGGGCTGCGACCCGACGTCGTGGGAGGGCGGGCTCGAGCACGTCTGCCTGCGCTCGGCCGCGGCGTGCCGGGAGACGGCCGGATACGTCGAGAACATCATGGGCGACTACGCCGGGCAGGTCCGCGACGGCGACATCGAGCTCGACGTCCCGGAGCCGGCGCGGCGGCGGATCTCGCTCGGGGTGGACGCCGGCGGGCAGGTCGGCGCGCGGTTCGACTGGAGCTTCTGACGGGGTATGATCTCTCGGTGATGACGGTGGAGCCTTTTCAATTTCCAGGAGGATAGAAGGACATGCGACGGATGATGATGATCGGGATGCTCGTCGGGGCGATGCTGGCGATCGGCTCGCCGTGGGGCGGCGACGCCTTCGCCGCCGGCGGGCGAGGTGCAGGAACCGCAGGTCGACGAGGTCGGCGAGGTCGTCGAGGCGCCGGAGGTCGCCGACGAGGTCCAGGTCGACGAGGTCGACGCCGAGAGCGACGACGCCGAGAGCGACGCCGGCGCCGAGGGGGCCGTCGACGATGTCCAGGTGGACGCCGGCGCCGGGGACGCCTCGGAGGTCGAAACGACTCCTGCTCGGCTTACCCTGGCCGACGTCGTCGGCGAGCTGAGGGGCGCGATCCAGGGCATGGCCGACAACGGCGCCGAGGCGCGCCAGACGGCGGGGGTAATGGCCGACGCAGAGCTTGCGCTGGCCAATGCGCGGGAGGCACATGCAACGGCGCTGGCTCGGGCCGAGGAGTGGAACGGACGGATCCGTTCGGCCGCGCAGTCGCTGGTCGACTTCGTGACGGCGGAGTTCCTGACGGCGGCGGAGTAGCCGCACCCGCCCTCCGGGTGGACTGGAAACGGGCCGGACGGCCTAGAGTCGTCCGGCCCGTTCTGCGTTCAGGGCCTCCTGCCACGCGGGGATGGCTGAGTAGAGCATGGGGAGCTCGCGCCGGTGGACGGGGTAGACGCGCTCCTCCCGGTACTGGCGGATCTGGCCGGTGGTGTCGAGGTAGTGGTGGCAGCACTGCACGAGTCGGCCGCGGTCGTCGCGGCCGAGGTCGCTGAACGTCCCGCGGTGCAGTCGCTTGATCGTCATGGGGCGATTCTCCGATTCGCGTTCTGAGGGCATCGCAGGGGTCCAGGCGTCCGAAACGTCACGCGAGGGGGCGTTCGTTCAACCTGTGGCGGTTTCTGTGGCTTGCTGCCGGGTTTTCAGCGCGGGCGACATCGGGCTGTAGCGTCCGCAGTCGGCGCCGGCCTGGGTCTCCGGCCAGAACGAGACGAGGGTGCGGCGCTCGGCGAGCACGGCGCGGGGTCCGTCGACGACGCACCGGCCTTTCGCCGTGCCGTCGACGCTCTCGGGGTCCGGGCCGATGCGGCGCCAGAACACGCAACCATCGCACCGGGCGGAGCGGTCGAACACGTCGGCATGGGGTCGATTCACGGGGTCTCCCCTTCGGCCTTCGCGACAGCGGCATCAACGCGGTCGAAGACCTCGGGCCATCCATTCCGAATGATGGCGACAGCCTTCAACGCCTCCAGCATGTCCGGCGCGGCGGCGATGAGGTCTGCATCGGCGCGGTTGCCGGTCCCGAAGGTGGCAACGGTAACGTCGTCGTCGGTGCGTATACAGCCGTACCCGCCGCGGAAGGTGCTGCGGTGCCACGGCCCCGGCGTGTGCTTGCTCATGGTGTCTCCTCTGGCGGCAGGTACCGCCCGCGCTCGGCGGGCGACGTCTCGGGCCAGCCCGGTGCGCCGCCGGTGTGCTCGCACTGGCCGTGCTTCGCTCCGCAGAGCGTGCATGTCGTCGGTGGCGCCGAACCTCGCCGGCGGGCGACGGCCTTCCGTTCCTGTTTCACTGTGACACCGGGCAGCTCGGCCGCGGTCGCGATGTCGGCGCCGGCGACGTTGGCGAGGATCTTCCGCAGCGTCGGGACGTGCAGCTTGAGGGCGGACCGAAGGAGGCTCGCGTGGGCGTGGTCGGCCGGCAGCTCGAGGATCCGCTGGAGCACGGCCGCTTCGTCGGCGATCGTGAGCGTCCAGGTCTTGCGGCCGGGCCCGGTCTTCGGCGGCGGGGTCGACTCCACGGCCGCTTCGACGATGGCTTTCGCAGCGGTGCCGTGGGCGGCGTTCCGGTTGGCCTCGACGGCGTCCCGGATGGCCTGGTCGCGCTCGGCCTTCGCTCGGGTCTCCTCGGCCGCGTCCCAATTCCCGAGGAGGCGTGCGACGGCGTCGGCCCGGAGCTTCGGCGCTGCGAGAACGAGGTCGATCCGTTCCCGGAAGTATGCGCCGATCTGATGCAGGCGGCTCCTGTAGGGCTTGACGGTGTCTTCGGTGTCGAGGATGGCCGTCTTGAGGTCGTCCCATGTCTTCCGGCGGGCGGTCGCCTCGTCGGCCGTGGTGATCGGGGTGAGGGGGCAGGCGTCGGTGAGCTGCTGCGCTCTCGCCTGCGCCTGCTGGATCGACGTGCGCTGCATGGCCTCGTCGACGAAGGCGACGACGGCCGCGTGATACTCGGGCATGGGCGGGGCTCCTGGGTGATGACGATGTTCGCAGCGGCGACACGGCAACCGGCGACCGGGTCAACCCCTTGTCCCGGTCTCCGGGTCTGGATACCGCATGGGTCGACAGCGCGGCATGCCGTGGACCGACCGGCGCTCGCCGGCCGGCTCTACCTCGCCGCTGCGAACCTTGTGGCCCGGATCAAAACTCGAAAAGTGCCGACCGGCTGATCCCTGCAATGCGCCCGGCGTCGGCGTGGGGCTCCCCACTTCTGAGCGGCCGATGAGCCCCTGTTCCCGCTCTCTTGCTCCTACTCGTCGCGCTCGGCTTCGCGGAGCACGGTCTCGACGGCCTCGAAGACGTTCGATACGTGCTGCCGGCCTCCCTGCCGGCCCGTACCTTCGTAGAACGCGCGGGCCAGCTCGTCGAGGGCCGTGTTCAGGTCGTCGTTCCCGGTGTCGAATCCGGGCTTGTCGCTCCGGTCGCGTCTCGGCATGTCTGTCTCTCCCTGATTCGGGCGTGAGCTGCCACCAATTCACGCGAGATCTGTTCTGGCGTCCATGTGGCCATGTCCAGAAACACGCGGTCCCATCTCACATTCCCGCGAAAGGGTGATTGGTCGGGGCGGCGGCTGCCGGAGCTGCGGCGGCTGGCGCGGTCGGTGCCGGTGCAGCGGTCGCCGCAGGCGCGGCGGGCGCTGGGGCCGCGGCCGGCGGCGCGAACGCCGCGCCGGGGTCGAACGAGGGCGTCGCGGCTGCCGTGGGCGTCGCCGTAGCGGGCAAGGCGGGCTGCGCCGGTGCTGCGGCTGCGGGAGCTGCCGGCGCGGCGGCAGGGGCGGCGGGTGCCGGTGCAGCGGCGACCGGAGCGGCGGCAGGGGCCGGAGCTGCTGCGGCCGGCGGGGCGGTCGGCGTGAAGACGAGCTCGACCACCCGGTCGACGGTGGCGCGGATGGCGGCGAGCTCGCCGGCATCGGCCTCCTCGGTGGCGCGTAGCAGGCTCTGGACGGCGTCTGCAAGACAGCTTCTCGTGTGGATCTGCACGGTTCTCTCCTCCTCCTCAGAACGGAATGTCTTCGGCGTTCGGCGCGGCGGCGCCGGGGGCTCCGGGGTACTGGCCGGCCGGATACGCGGGCGCGGCAGGGGCGGCGGCAGGGGCCGGCGGGGCGGCGCCGTAGACGGGCTGCGCCGGCGGCGGGGCTCCGGGAGCGGGCGCGGTCGGCTGCGGCGGTGCCGCCTGGCGCTGCTGCTGATTCAGGACGACCTGAACGCCGGCGGCGGCGATCTGCACCATGCCGGGGTAGGGGGCGACGCGGACGACGACGCCGGTGTAGTCGATGGGCGGCGCCTCGGGGGGCACGGGGGCGAGGGCGGTCAGCTTCGCGAAGTGCCGGTTCTGCTGGCTGATGCCGATCTCGGTCGTGATGACGGAGCGGCCTCCGACGATCTGCCGGAGGTTGAACGTCGCCTTCTGCTCTGCCGTGAGGTTGATCCAGGTGCGGATCAGCTTCGCGAAATTGGCGTTCTCATGCAGCGGGTTGTCGGGCCATTTGACGAAGTTCCGAACCTGCCGGGGCTGTCCCTTGCCGTCCCGGTAGGCGGGCACGATCCAGACGAGCTGAACCTCGTTCTGAGGGGCGCCGCCTTGGTATCCGGGGCGGTTCGGCAAGAAGATCGCGGCGGCGAGTCCGGCGAAGTGCTGGCCGGCCGGCACGGGCTGAAACTGGGTGTCGCCAGCTCCACCGGGTGTTACCTGGAACGGGTCGCTCATGGGGTCCTCTCTCTCTCTCTAGTTATCGCGGCAGGCGACCGGTGCCCCTGCATCGGGCGCATCGTGGTCGGCCGGCGGGGTCGTCGGGCATCGCGTTGACCCAGCCGCGGTCTGCGTCGATGGGGTCAGGGGCGACGAGCGGCCCGGCGACGATTCGCTGGTCGCGTCCGGTTCCGTTGCATCGCGGGCACGCCCGCGTCTCGTGCAGCGGGCAGGGCCGCAGGCTGATGCATCCGGGCTCGGCGCACGGCTCAGGCACGGAGTCCATGTCCCTTCGACGATGCGAATACGGGCCTGCCGCGGCCGGCTTCGCGGCACCGGCGCTCGGTGCGGTTCTCGCTCTCGGCGGTGTAGCTGATGAGGGCGACGACGAGCCATCCGGTGAAATCTCGGGCGCCGTCCGCGGCGGCGGCTTTCCGGGCGCGGGCGAGCACGTCGGGGTCGACGCGGTCGACGGCGCGGTGCAGGTCGTCCCGGTCGATCTTCGTGTTCAAGGGCATCAGGCTGTCTCCGCAAGGGCGATCCGTTCCGCCGGCGGCTCGGACGGGCGATCCTCCGGGTCCATCGTCTGCCAGTCCTGCCAGTGCTTGAGATTCTGCCGAATCAGGCGGGCGACGACGGGGTGGGGCTTCTCTACGGCGAAAGGATCGGGCGGACCGATCACCGGCCAGCTCCGCGACGGCCAGCGGCCGGTCAACGTCTTGACCTGCATCCGTGCCCACTTGGTGACTCGCTCGGGGTCGTCTCCGCGCAGGAGGCGGTTCCGGGCGAGGGCGATCACTGAGCGGCCTAGCTCCTCCGGCTCGATGGCGTCCTTCCAGACCTGCCGCGCCTTCGGCGGCTCGAGCGGCTTGAGGGGTTGGTGGCAAACGACGCAAACCGATGATCCGGGCGGCTGGACGATGGTCGGATGGTCCGGGCACGGCTGGACGGCGCCGGCTTCCGGCGGCGCGGCGGTCGACGGGTCGCGGGCCTCGGGGCGGCCGAGCGGCCAGGCGGCGCCGTTGCTCCAGAACCGGTGCAGCCTGCCGGCGTGCCGGTGGCCGTTGCCGGCGCAGTCCAGGACGACGGCACGAGGAATGCCGCGCTGCGGGACGCGCATGACGCGGCCGACGAGCTGCACCCACGTCAGGATGCGGTTCGTCGGCCGGGCCGACAACAGCACCATCGCCTCCGGCGCGTCGAACCCGATGCTGAGCTTCGCGACGCTGCACAGCCCGGCCACCTCACCGGCGCGGAACGCGGCGACCGCGCGCTCGCTCGCGTCCTGGCCGGTGTCCGCGGTGACGGCGATCCACTGCCGGCCGGTCCGCAGCGTGAACGCCTCGGCCAACTTCTCGGCGTGGTGAATCGAGCACGCCTGGACGATGGTCGGCGCGTCGAAGCCGCCGAGGCCGCCGTCCTTCTCGTGCATGGCGATCACGCGCTGCCACGTCGTCACGATGGCGTCGAGGTAGGGGCTCATGATCGACTCGGCCTGCTGGTCGCTCCAGTCGCCGCCGACCCCGGCGGGGCGCTCTTCCAGGCTCTCCGTCGGGTCCGGGATGTCGGCCCGGAACAGGGGCTCGAGAAGCCAGCCCGCGTTGATCGCGTCGCGGGTCGTCAGCGGTTGGATCAGCCGGTGCCACGGGACGGGCTCGCCCTCGGTCATCCAGCGGGCGAGCGGCGTCGCGGTCAGGCCGAGCATGACGTGGGGCGTCGCGAGCCACTGCCGGGTCACGAGGCGGTCGCCGTGGCACTCGTCGATGATGCCGAGCTGGACGCCGAGGTCGTCCGGCATCCAGCCTCGGGCCTGGAGCGTCTGCGAGCTGCAGATCAGGACGTCAGCGGTGTCGAGGCTCGCCGTCTCGGTACGGTCGGCCTGGACGACGGCGGTCGTCAGTCCGGCCGACTGCATCGTGACGGCGGTCTGCGACAGGAGCGAGAGCCGGTCGGTCAGGAACGCCGCCCGGCCGCCCTCGGCGCGGACGCCGGCGGCTACCCGCGCGGCCGTCGCCGTCTTGCCGCTGCCGGTCGGCATCGACAGGCAGACGTTCACGTCGCCGTCCGACCACGCGGCCAGCACCTGCTCGACGGCCACAGACTGATACCCGCGGTCCTCAAGCATCGTTCTCCGGCTCGGGATACTGAACGAAGTGCTCGACGGCGCGGACGGCGTCTCGCCAGCGTTCGCGCTCGCCGAACGAGAGGAGGTCGAAGGGGACGCCGGTATGGTTGAACCGGACGGCGTCGTATGCGGCCTCGGCTGCGGCGTCTAGGGCGGTGCCTTTCAACGTCGGGGGGGCGCTCATCGGATGGCCTCTGCGGCGAGAGTCTTCGCTTGCACCGACCGCAGCGCGGCCAGTTCGGCATCCATCGCGAAGTCGACGCTGGTCCGTTCGGCGATGCGGTCGACCTGCCGGCGGAAGTCGTCGACGACGGCGTGGGCGTCGTAGGCGAACCGAAGCATGATCCGGGCGATGCTCTGCCGGTGGTCCAGGTCGGCGGCGATGTGCCGGGCCCGGTCGAGGATCGGGTCGGGGCGGGGGCGCTCGGTCATGGCGAGAGACAGTAACACCGTTGCACGGATGCGTCAATTGCGTTATCGTCAGGGCCCATGAGCGACAAGAAGAACATCAACATTCGGATTCCGACGGCTCTCTACCTCGCCGCCCGGCGCGAAGCGGGCGGCGAGGGTGTCTCGCTGACGCAATGGGTGCGGCGGCAGCTCGAGCGCATCCTCTCGGAGCGGGCATCGTGAGGCGGCACCCGCTCTCGGAGTCGTGGCCGCCCCTGCGGGAATCGGAGCTGACGGCGCTGCGCGAGAGCATGGCCATCGGGTTCGACCACGCGCACCCGATCGTCCTGCACGACGGGATGATCCTGGACGGCTGGCATCGGTACGAGGCGGCGCTGGCCGCAGGGATTCAGCCGCGCATGATCGAATACTCCGGCGTCGACCCCGCCGGCTACGTCATCTCCAACCACGTCGGGCGGCGCCACCTGACGCCGGGCGAGCGGGCCGAGGCCGTGGTCCGGTGCCGGGAGTGGGCGACGCCTGCGGATGGCGCCGCGGTGAGGGACGGCGACCCCGGATCAAATGATCCGGGGTCTACGAACGCCGACATGGCCGCCGAGGCCCAAGTGAGCGTGCCCACGGTGAAGCGGGCGAAGGAGAAGGTGCGCGAGGAGCGGGCGGTCCACGTGGCGCAGGCATCCGGCGAGTACGAGTGGTACACGCCGGCCGGCATCCTGATCCGCGTCCGCAAGGCCCTCGGGGGCCCCATCGACCTCGACCCCTGCTCGTCGGACAGGGCGCAGGAGCTGGTCGAGGCGGCGCACTACATCACGGCCGCGCAGAACGCCCTTGATCCCGAGACGTTCTGGATGCCGGAGACGGTGCCCGGCGGAGGCGGACACGCCTTCGTGAATCCGCCCTACGCGGCGCGGCTGATCCCGCAGTTCGCCGACCGCCTGATGGCCGAGATCGAGCGGGGCAACCTGTCGCGGGCGATCTGGCTGTCGAACAACGCGACGGAGACGGCATGGGCGCAGAGGCTTCTGTCGGCCTCGGCGGCGGTGTGTTTCCCGTCGACCCGGATCAAGTTCCTGACGCCAGCCCTGGAGCCGAAGCAGACCCCGCTACAGGGCCAGATGCTGATCGGGCTGACCGCGGCGGCAGAGGACGACGGCGCGTTCCGGCTCCAGTTCGAGCAGGCGTTCTCCGACCTCGGGATCGTGCTCTGATGGATCTCGATGAGTCACAGAGGGCGGCAATCTCCGCCGGCGTCCGGGGCCTCGACGTCGACGTGCGGGGCACGACGACGAAGATCAACGGTCCGGCGGGGACGGGCAAAACGACGATCATCCGAGAGGTCCTGGCCTCGGGGGTCAGTGAAAACGTTCTTGTCCTCGCGCCGACGAACAAGGCCGCGCGGGTCTTGCAATCCAAGGGCATACCGGCGCAGACCATCCACAGCGCGCTCTACGTCCCGGCCGCGACAGCGCTCCGGGAAGCGCGGAAAGCGTGCCTGACGGCGTTGGAGGCTCCTGACCTGTCGGCCGACGAGCGGGGCAAGCTGGAAGCCAAGCTCCGGGAGATCGAATTCGATCTCACGGTTACACCCCGCGGGGAGCGTCTCACCTTCGGGCTCCGGTCGCCGAACGAGGCCACGGATCGGCCGGTCATGGTGGACGAGGCGTCGATGGTCGGCGGGCAACTCTACCGCGATCTGCGCGAGAGCACGGACAGGGGTATCGTGCTGGTCGGCGACGACGCTCAGCTTCCGCCGGTGCGAGACGACGCCGTCTTCCACTCGTTCGCGGCGGCCGCGACGCTGGAAACGATCCATCGACAGAGTGCCGGCTCACCGATTCTCGAGATCGCGACGCTGATCCGGGCCGACCGGGTCGGCGACGCCGTCGACCTGGCGAGGTCGGCCGGCTTGCTGCGGCCGATGCACGAGGCGCCACTTCGGGCCGATGTCCAGCGGGAGATCGAGATCTGCTGGCGGAACGCGACTCGCCGGGAGCGGAACGCATGGCACCGAGCGGGGCAAGGACGGCAGCACTGGCTGGAGCGGGGCGACTGGCTGATCTCGCTGCGCAACCGAGACCCCGAAGCCAACGGGTCGATCTGTCGAGTGCTCCCGGCGAGGTCGCATGACTGGAAACGCATCAACATCGGCTCGAGGAGCGACCCCGAGCACGTCAAGGCGCCGGTCGTGCGGCTCGCATACGAGGATGAAGAGCTGCTACGGCCGATAGCCATTTCCGACCCCGGCGAGGGGCCGCAGCGTGTCGAGGCGCGATCCGGCTGGGACTACGCCTATTCGCTGACGGCGCACAAGTCGCAGGGCTCGGAGTGGGAATCGGTGACGGTCTACGACGAGTGGTCGTGGGCGGACGGCGACCCCGGCCGCGCAGAAGATCGGCGCCGGTGGCTCTACACGGCAATCACGAGGGCGAGAGAGGAGCTGATCTGGTGTCAGTAGGTGATTCATGACCCACGTGTGGGAGTGCCGAGGGCCGAACGGGATCATCGTCCAGCACATCCGGCGGCCGCATCACGAGCATCCAGACGATCCGACGAAGAAGGTCGTCGTATGGCTGCCGCGGCTGAAGGAGAAGGGCTGCACGCCGGCCGACCTGCTCTACATGTCGCCTGAGCTCGGCACGCTGCCGGACGTGCCCGGCGATGCCGATACGCCGGTGGTCATCACCGAGGGCGAGAAGGACGCCGACGCGCTCGCGGCGCTCCAGGTGACGGCCATCGGCACCTGCACCGGGGCCGACAAGAAGGGGCGGGCGCCGAAGGCGGAGGTCCTGGCGTGGGCGGGTCTAGCGGGCCGGCTGATCGTGCTCTGGCCCGACGCCGACGACGTCGGCCGCATCCACATGGAGGCGGTAGGCGCGAACCTCGCCGAGCTGTCTCCGGCGCCCCGGATCTACATCGTCGACCCGACGAAGCTGCGCCTCGCCGATACGCCGAAGGGCAAGGCGAAGGGCGTCCCGACATTGGGGGCCGGCGCCGACGACTGGCTGCTCGAGCCGAACGACGACCCGTTGACGGTGCTCCGGTCGGCGGTGTCCAGGTGGACGCCGGAGCCGTCGCTGCTCGACCCGCCGGCCTCGGCGGTCGACGGCGACCCGCCGGAGGACGACGTGTTCCAGGCCGGGGCCGGCGGCAGACGTCCAGACGTCACGGTCGACGACATCGTCCGCGCGGCGGGCAACCTCAAGCGCGTCGGCGACCAGTGGCAGGGGCCATGCCCGATCTGTGGCGGCACGGATCGATTCCACGTCAACGCCGAGGCCGGCGCCAACGGCAAGCCGTTGATGGGGTGCCGGAAGGGCGGCGAGGGCTACGGGGAGCTGCTCGAGGCACTCGGGCTCAAGGGGGCGGCGCCGGCGAAGCGGAAGCGCGCGAAGGCACCCGCCGCTGCGGTGCCGCCGGCGACGAAGGACGACGACCCCGCGAAGCTTCCCGGCGGTATGCGCTGGGACGCGCTGCGCAAGGCTCTTGCCGGGATGCAGGTGGACATCCGCTGGAACATCCGGGCTGGCCGATTCGAAGCGACAGGGCCGGGAACGCCGGGCGTGTGGACGGCGATGACGGATCGGCTCGAGTCGAAGCTGCAGGAACGCATCGCCGACGAATTCCACTACCTGGTCGCCGACGGGTCGCCCCGCGACGCCGTGTTCAGCGACCCGAAGTGGAAGCGCGCCACACAGGCCCATGTGGCCGGAGAGCGCGAGGTCGATCCGGTTGCGCTCTGGCTGGACAGCTTGCCGGAATGGGACGGCACGGTGCGGCTCGACAGCATCCTCGCTGAGCTGTGGGGCTGCGAAGGGCCTCTCGCGGAGTGGGCCTCCCAGTACCTCGTGCTGGCGCCTGTCCAGCGGACGCGAAACCCGGGGTGCATGCTCCGTGAGATCCCCGTGCTGATAGGGGGGCAGGGGTCAGGCAAGAGCGAGCTCGTGCGGTCGCTGTGCCACGACCCCGAGTGGTTCGGGGATGGGCTCGACTTCACCGAAAAATCGAAGGAGCGGGTGGAGGCATGCCTCGGGAAGCTGGTGATCGAAGCATCGGAGATGGTGGGGGTGTACCGGGCCGAGATCGAGAGCATCAAGGCGTTCATCTCCAGGAGGGACGACGACCTGCGCCTCGCCTATGCCCGCCACGGGGAGCGACGGCCGCGGCGGTTCATCATCGTGGGGACGGCGAACGATACCGGGCAGGGCATCCTGCCGAACGACCCGTCAGGCAACGCCAGATTCGTCCCGGTGGAGCTGCCCACGGACCGAGCGCTGGTCGGCCCGGTGGCGCCATGGGTGGCGGAACGCCGCGCGCAGTGGTACGCCGAGGCGCTGGCGCGACATGGAGCGGGACTGCGAGCGAACCTGCCGCATGAGCTGGCGGGCATGCAGCATGAGGCCACGGAGGAGCACCGGAGGGTTGACCTCGCCATCGAGGACAGGCTCGCCAGCATCGAGCTCCCTGCCGAGTTCCGACTGGCCGACATCGTGCGCCTGCTGAAGGAGACGGCCGAGTGGGGAGACAGGCACGCGAAGCGGATCAGCACGACGCTGCGAGGATGGGGATACCAGCAACACAGGTCGCGGTCAGAGGGCAAGGCGGTACGGATTTGGCGAAGGTAAAAGCGAAGGTGATCCACGTGATCCACCATGATCCACGAAATGTACTGAAGACATACAAATGCATAGGCACTAGTCTACGCGCGCGCGAGACGAGGGAATCGTGAGGGTCCATGGGGAAATGGCGGATCACGTGGATCACGTGGATCACGCGGATCATCTTCAGAGCGCGAAATGCGATCCCCCGCACACTCCGGGGGCTCTAGGTTCTCCGACGCGGGGAGGGGGCCGGCGCGGTTGCGACC
>MPMW01000048.1 GCA_002238705.1 Acidobacteria bacterium bin61
CCGGGCCGCAACCCTGCACCGATCCGGGCGGCGGCTGAGATCACAAACGGAAATACCGGCGACCGCGGGTGCGGCCGCGCCCACCGACGGCACCGGACCGCATGAGTTCCTTCAACATCTGTCGGACCGCGGCAACGCTCTCGCCGAGGAGCGCAGCACCCTCGACCGTGGAGATGCTCCCGCGTCGGTCCATGGCGTCCAGCAGGGTCTGCCGCTTTCGCCGAAAGGATTCGATGCTCTGACTTCGCGGGACGGGAATGGCGCATTCCCGCGGAGCGGATGAAGGCGAACCGGGAGCACCGGGTTCCGCTGTCCGGGAGGGCGCTGGCGGTGCTGCGGGAGGCGCGGGCGCTCGCGGACGGCTCCGGGGTGGTGTTCCCCTCGGCGCGCGGCGGCCCGCTCAACGAGGTGGCGATCGCGAAGCTGGTCCGGCAGCTGGGGATCGGTGCGGTGCCTCACGGGTTCCGTTCGAGCTTCCGTGACTGGGCGGCGGAGTGTTCCGACGCCCCGTGGGAGGTGTGCGAGCTGGCGCTGGCGCACGTGAACACGAACGCCATCGAGGCGGCCTACCGGCGCACGGACCTGTTCGAGCGGCGGCGGGCGCTCATGGAACAATGGGCCGCGTTCCTGGCCGGGATCGAAGGCACTGCTGTGGCGCTCGAGCTTGCGGGACTACGCGATGCCGAGGCTCGGCGCCTGGCCGGTGGACCGGATCCACACGTCGGACGTGATGGCGGCCCTGCTGCCCATCTGGACGGTTAGCCCGGAAGCGCAGCTGGCGCAGGGAATGAGGGCCAGTTCTTCCACGTTTGGCACGCGGTCATCGGAAAGCGATTGGCTTGGCCTGCTATATGGTCGTTGATGTGCGTCACCTGATCCTATTCTCCCTGCTCGCTTTCGTCTCCTGCGGGGACGATGGGGGTCCTGTCCCCGCCGCTCCGCTGCCCGTCACCCCGGCGCCAGCGCCGTCCCCTCCTCCGGCGCCAGCGCCGGAGCCAACAGAAGTGTCATTCCGCATCGAAACGGGGGTGGACAAGGCCGTCGAAGCCTTGGGCGTGTCCGGGGAAGGTGTCATCGTCGCCATCCTAGACCGCGGCATCGACTGGGAGAACAACGACTTCCGGAACAGCGACGGCAGCACGCGCATCGCGTACATCTTCGACATGGGAGACGATGCGGGCGCTGACGCTCCGGGCAACCCCTACGGGCGCGGCACCATTTACACCCGGGAGCAGATCGATCAGGCGCTCTTCTCCGGGACCCGACTGCCGACGCGGGATGCCGTCGGTCACGGAACCACAACCACCGGCATCCCCGCCGGGAACGGGCGCAACAGCGCCGACCGGAAGCATCGAGGGATAGCGCCGAACGCCACGATCATCTCGGTGAAGGTCACGGGCGGCGCCCCGGCGCATGGGGACGAGCCGGCCGAGCCCAGTTTCCAAGTTGGCCGCCCCGGCATCTCGGTCGCGATCGATTTGGTGGTCGACAAGGCTCGAGAACTTTCGATGCCGGTGGTGATGCTCCTCAATCTCGGATCCATCGGCGGACCGACCGACGGCACCAGCGCCCTCAGCCGGAAGATCGACGCGACCGTCGGCCCCGACCACCCCGGGGTGGTGTTCGTTACCGGCACCGGCGACGGCGGGATTCCGTCGAAGACGCAGACCCGCGCGGCCGGAGACGTGCCGAATGGGGGGACCCTTGACCTGCGATTCGCGCTCGACACCTGCGAAGCTCGACTCGCTCGACTCGAGGTGTGGTACGACCGGGACGAGGCATTCAACTTTGCGGTGGATACCCCGACGGGAATGCTCGGTCCATACCGAGCCTCAGAGCGCTGGCCGAGCGGCGCCGGTGTCTGGATGGCCCACTTTCGGGGCGGCGGCGATTCCTGGTACGAGGCACAGAACGGCAAGCGCCTATTGATCATCGATTTCGATGAAGGCTCCGCGTGCGCAGGCGAGTACGTCTTGAAACTGGATCACACCGGCGATTCCAACGGTCCCGGCATCCGCTTCGACGCCTCCCTCAACACGTATTTTGGGGAGTCAGGCCGATTCCTGAACTTCGTGACGCCGGGCAGCATCTGGGACCTGGCGGCCGCATTCCACAACGTGGCGCCCAACAGCTACGTAGTTCGCACGCGTTGGACCGACATCAATGGTGAGTCCCGAGGGTTGTTCGGTGAAGGCGAGGTTGGCGAGCTGTGGACCGGCAGCAGCGTGGGACCGACGGTCGACGGGCGGCTTGGCGTGGACGTCTCCGCCCCGGGAGACCGGGTCATTACGACCTACGCCCCACGGTCGCACTGGGCCAGCTTTCCGCATAACCTGATCGAGGACGGTGGCGGGCTCTATGGAATGGCGGGGGCCGTGAGCGCCGCGGCGCCGGTCGTGACCGGCATCATTGCCCTGATGCTGGAGGTGGATCCGACCCTGGACGCTCTCTCGGTCAAGCGGATCTTGCAAGAGACGGCTCGGAGCGACGAGTTCACCGGGGAAACGCCGAACTCATTGTGGGGGTACGGAAAGGTGGACGCGTTCGAGGCGCTCATGGCAGTGAGAGCCCGACTCAGTTCCTGAGAGGCGCGGTGGCTTACTTTCTCATCGACCGGGGCTCCTTTGTCAGCGAGAGCCCCCCTCCGTTCAGAGCATTCCCCGGATCGCTTCTTCCGTGAGTTCGGGGCACCCCGACCAGTGCCCGCTCGGCACCGAGGCTCGCTGTATGACCACAGCAGCGCCTCCGTGTGCCCTGCTGACGACCGTCACCAGGGCCACTTTGGCCGGGAACAGCGCCCCCTCCGGAAGGCCACTTGGGGTTAGGCCAGCCTACACAGTGTTAAACGCCGTGCTCTGGCGAGGGGATGCTGCGCCCAGGGCGGTAGAGCACGTCCGCTTGCACCTCAGGATGGGTTGGCCCAGCCAACGCACTCCGGAACGGCGGCAGCCTGCAAGGAAACGACGGTCAACCGCTTCGTGCTGTCGAGCGTGATCGCTGCCGCCGAGCGGGTCTTCGAGTCAAGGGAGAGGATCGTCCTCCCCGCGACGGACTGAGAACACCTTCTACGACGCTTTGCTCAACCCTCCGGGCCGAACGAGGTGCTGAGGGCGGGAGTCCACCGCTACCGCGAGCGCGTCGCTGAATGAGCTGCTCCCCACCGCCAACCGGCGAAGCGCCTTTCCCCGGCACGCGATTCAAGATAGAACGACCTTTGACTCACTATAGGGAATTCGGGCCTTTCTTCATTCAAGTTGACACTATGTTGGTGCTCGACACCCGCCCCACCGGAGCCCGAACCCACCGAACTCAGGGCCGGAAGTAGCGGCGGTCGCGAGTGCGGCCGCGCGCGCCGACCACGCCGGATCACACGAGTTCTTTCAGCATCTGCCGGACCGCGGCGGCGCTTTCGTCGAGGAGTGCCGCTCCCTCGACCGTCGAGATACCGGCGGTCCAAGTCGCTTCGGCTGCTGAGGCGGGGAGGGGTGGTCCTGTTCCGCGGCCTGCGGCCGCGGGTGCCGGCTGAAGCCGGCGTTCCAAGCCGTCGTGCCGTGCCGGAGGCCGGCGCTCCGACCTCCACTCCCCGATAATCACCGCCATGATCCGACTCGCCGTCCTCGTCCTCGTCGCCGCTTTCGCGGCCGAAGCGTCCGCCCAGCCGGCTGACAGCGCCGAAGGGCGCGTCGAGTGGCCGTCCTGGGGAGGCGATCCGGGCTCGATGCACTACTCCGCGCTGACCAGGATCAACCGGGAGAACGTGGCCGGCCTGAAGCTCGCCTGGGAGTGGGACACCGGCGAGGGGCCGCTCCGGGGACCGCGGCTCCCCGTGCCCGACAACCCGGTCCGCCCCGGCAGCTTCGAGAACACCCCGCTGGTCTACGACGGCGTGATGTACGTGAGCACCTCCTACAACAAGGTGGTCGCCCTGAACCCCGACACCGGCGAGGTCCTCTGGACCTACGACCCCCGGATCACCGAGTGGGGGCAGGTCCCGAACGGCACCGGCTTCGTCCACCGGGGGGTCGCGCTGTGGGA
The DNA here is from genome assembly GCA_002238705.1 of Acidobacteria bacterium bin61. Classification (GTDB taxonomy): domain Bacteria; phylum Acidobacteriota; class Vicinamibacteria; order Marinacidobacterales; family Marinacidobacteraceae; genus Marinacidobacterium. The sequence goes on from MPMW01000048.1 coordinate 4,036, forward strand.
GGACGGTGACGGAAAGCGGCGCGTCTTCCTGAACAGCCGCTGGCGGCTCATCTCCATCGACACCGTCACCGGCGAGCCCGACCCGTCGTTCGGCGAGGGCGGGGAGATCGACCTCACCGCCCAGCTTGTCTGGCCCATCAACCGCCTCCACTACACCCAGACCTCGCCTCCGGTCGTCTACGAGGACCTGGTCATCATGGGGAACGGCGTCTGGGACCGCTTCGTCTACGAGCGCGACCCGCCGGGAAACGTGCAGGCGTTCAGCACCAGGACCGGCGAGCTGGTGTGGTCCTTCAACCTGATCCCGCAGCCCGGCGAGTTCGGGAACGACACCTGGGAAGACGGCGCCTGGGACCGGGTGGGCCACACGAACGTCTGGGCGCCGATGTCCCTCGACGCCGAACGGGGGCTCGTCTATCTCCCCGTGGGGACGCCGAGCAACGACTACTACGGGGGCGGACGGCTCGGCGACAACCTCTTCGCGGAGGCCATCGTCTGTCTCGACGCCCGGACCGGCGAGCGGGTCTGGCACTTCCAGACCGTGAAGCACGGCCTCTGGGACTACGACCTGCCGGCCGCGCCCACCCTCCTGACCATCAACGTGGACGGCCGTGAGATCGACGCCGTCGCCGCTCCCGCGAAGACCGGCTTCGTCTACGTCTTCGACCGGATGACCGGCGAGCCGGTCTGGCCCATCGAGGACCGTCCCGTCCCGCCGAGCGACGTTCCCGGCGAGCGGGCGGCGGAGACCCAGCCCTTCCCCACGAAACCCGCACCCTTCGCGAAGCAGAGTTTCACGGAGGACGACGTGATCGACTTCACCCCCGAACTGCGGGAGGAGGCACTCGAGATCGTCCGCAAGTACCGGATGGAAGGGCTCTTCACCCCGCCGTCGCTCGGCGGCACGATCGCGAACCCGGGCATCCTCGGCGGCGCGAACTGGGGCGGCGCGGCGGCCGACCCGGAGACGGGGGTCATCTACATCAAGGCCAACGAATTCCCCTCGCTGCTCGCCATCACCGAGGCCGATCCGGACCAGACCGAAGGCCGCTACTGGCTCGACCGGGACCGCCGGACGCTGAACCTCCCGAACGGGCTGCCCATCAACAAGCCGCCCTACGGCACGCTGACCGCGATCGACCTGAACACCGGGGAGCACGTCTTCCAGGTGCCGGCGGGCAACAACCCGCTGGTCCGGGACCACCGGGCGCTCGAAGGCGTGGACCTCGGCGACGAGCGGCTCGGCATCGTGGGGGCGCCGGGTCCGATGGTCACCGCCGGCGGGCTCGTCTTCTTCACCGGGGGCGCGGACCACCTCTTCGCCATCGACAAGACCACCGGGGAGGAACTCTGGGCCCACCCGCTCGGCGCGAGTTCCTACGCGAACCCGATGACCTACGAATCCCCGGAGGGGACCCAGTTCGTGGTGGTCGCGGTGGGGCGCGGCACGGACAACAAGCTGGTGGCGTTCTCGCTCGGCGAGGCGGCCTCCGCCGGCAACTGAGCGAACGGTATTCTTCCGGGTCGCACCCGCTTCGAGGAGATTCCACATGCCCCTTCCCCCGCTCTACGACCCCGATGCCGTCCGCCCCATGTGGGAGGAACTGTCCGACTGCAAGGTGACCCCGCTGCATCACCCCGAAGACGTGGACGCGATGCTCGGGAAATCCGGAACTGCGCTCGTGGTGGTCAACTCGGTCTGCGGCTGCGCAGCCGGCTCCGCCCGCCCGGGCGTCACCATGGCGCTCCAGCACAGCAAGATCCCGGACCACCTGGGAACGGTCTTCGCCGGGGTGGACCGCGACGCGACGGATCGCGCCCGCGGTTACATGACCGACGTGCCGCCCTCGTCGCCGGCCATCGCGCTCTTCAAGGACGGCCAGTTGGTCCACATGCTCGAGCGGCGGCACATCGAGCGGATGTCGCCCGACATGGTCGCCGGCGACCTGGCGGCGGCTTTCGAAGCGAACTGCGAGGCGGAGGGGCCGTCGGTCCCGCGCGAGGTCTGGGAGCGCTCGGCGCGCGAACGGATGTGCGGCTCGAACGTCCCGATCTTCAACCCGACCTTCCGGTAGGACGGTCCCGCAGGACTGGCCGGTAGCGGCACTCCCGCCACGCCTTCGAAGTTGTCCGGGAGCGAGGGACCCGGACTTCCGGCTTCGGCGCTCTTCCTGAGCGTCGAGGGAGTCGAGGGCGGCGGCAAGTCCACGCTGGCCCAGCGTCTCGCCGCCCGGCTGCGCCGTGAGGGGCGCCGGGTCACGCCGACTCACGAACCGGGCGGCACCGCGGCAGGCAAGGTCATCCGGCACCTGCTGCTGCATACCGAAGGACCGCTCGCCCCGGAAACCGAACTCGCCCTCTTCTTCGCGGCGCGGGCCCAGAACATCGCCGAAGTGATCCGCCCGGCGCTCCTGCGGGGGGAGGTGGTGATCACCGACCGCTTCACCGATTCGACGATCGCGTACCAGGGCGGCGGCAGGGGACTGCCGCTCGAACGGATCCTGGCGATGGACCAGGCGGCCACCGGGGGCCTCCGTCCGCACCTGACGCTGGTGCTGGATCTCCCGGTCGCGACCGGTTTTTCGCGCCTCAAGGGGACCGACCGGATCGAACAGGAGGCGGACCGGTTCCACCACCGGGTCCGGCAGGGCTTCCTCCGGATCGCCCGCAAAGAGCCCGAACGGGTGGTGGTCATCCCGGCTGACGGAACGCCCGACGAGGTGTTCCGCGCGGCCTGGGCCGCGGTTTCGGCCCGACTCGGCTGACGGTGTCTTCGTTTCCCATCGGCCCGCCGTTCCCGCGGCTTGCCGCCATGGCGGCGAGCGGCCGGCTGCCCCAGAGCCTGCTCCTCACCGGGCCGTCCGGAGCGCCGACGGTGGAAGCGGCCATCGCCCTCTCCGCCGTCGTGAACAGCTCCGATCAGGATCCCGAGTCGGAGGCGACGCGCGCGCTGCACGAGCGCATCCTGCACACCGACCGAGCCGCCCGGGGCGGCGCCGAGGCGGATTCCGGCGGTATCAATCCGTACCCCGATGTCCATGTGCTCCGTCCCGAGAGCGGCAAGCCGATCCGGGTGGACGAGGTTCGCCAGGCGATCGCCGGCACCCGCACCCATCCGTTCGAGGGACGGCGCCGGGTGCTGGTGATCGAGGCCGCGGACACCATGAACCCGCCGGCGGCGAACGCGCTCCTCAAGACGCTTGAGGAGCCGCATCCCTGGCTCGGGCTCATCCTCTGCGCCCGGTCCGAGGCCGCGCTTCTGCCCACCATCGTCTCCCGCTGCCAACGCTGGCGCTTTGCCGCGCCGACCACGCCGGAGGTGGCGGCTCGCCTGCGGGACGAGCACGACTACGCGCCGGAAGAGGCGGCGGTGGCCGCGGCGGCCGCGCGCGGAGATTTCCAGCGGGCGCTCGCGCTGCCGCGGGACCGGCTGCTGCCGCTGGCGGAGGAGGCCGAGCGGATCGCGGCGGTGGTGGGTCGGGGAATCCCTCCGCCGGCCCGGACGAAGCTGACCGAGCGCTTCACGAGGGGCGCTCCCCGCGGCCGGAAGTCGGCCCAGCTCGACGAGTTGCAGACGGTGCTGGTGCTGCTCCGCGCCACGCTCCGCGATCTCGCGGCGACGGGGTCGGGGGGAACGGCGCTCTCCGGCGATCCCGAACGGCTGGGAAAACTCGCGCAACTCGCGCCGGGCAGCGCCTTCGCCGAGGCGCTGCTCCTCGTCGAGCAGGCCGACCGCGACATGTACCGCTCCTACGGGAACAAGCGGATGCAGTTCGACGCGCTACTGCTGGCGTTCAACGAGATCGCCCGGCCTCTGGTGGTCGCCCGCCGCCGCCGGAAGCGGACCGCCGCGAAGTAGTCCGCCGCCGCGCCGCGCGGGCGGGAGAGTAGCCCGCCGGCGGCGGAACGAACCGCCCGCCGGTTCGTTGTGCCTGGTAATGACGAGACGCTTCGGCCTTCCAGGCCGTCTGTCCTGGATCGTCGTGGCGGCGTTCCTGGCCGCGGCCCCGCCCGGCGAGTCGGCGGAGGACCAGGCGGCAGTCCGAGCGATCCTCGAGGAGACCCGGGCCGAGTTGAAGATGCCCGGGCTGCGGGCGGCCGTGCGCTTTCCGGACGGCCGTGTCGTGCGCGCCGCGGTGGGACTGGCGGATCGCGAGGCGGACATCCCGCTCGACGACAGCGTGCGCATGCCCGGGGGCAGCACGGGCAAGACGTTCGTGGCGGCCCTGACGATGCTGCTGGTCGAGGACGGCGTGCTGTCGCTCGACGACCCGGCGTCGAAGTGGCTCGGGGACCGGGGGGGGGGCCCCGGGGACCGGGAGTGGTCCCGGCGGCTGCCGAACGCGGATGACATCCGGGTCCGCCACCTGCTCTCGCATTCCGCCGGGCTCGGCGACTACCCGGGCACCATGCGATTCCGCATCCGGATGGTGTGGCGGGCGATCCGCCGCGGCGGCCGCTTCGAACCCGAGGAACTGATCGGTTTTATCGACCGGAAACAGCTCTACCCGGTGGGCCGCGGCTACGCGTATACCGACGCCGGCTACCTGGTGCTGGGAAAGGTGATCGAGGCGGCGACAGGACGCGCGTACTACGACCTGCTGCGCGAGCGCATCCTCGAGCCCCACGGCCTCGACGAGATCGGGCTTCAGGACCGGTCGGTGCTGCCGGACATCGCGCCGGGCTACACGATGGGCGCCCGCAACCTGAGGGAGGACGGCACCATGAAGTTCGATCCCTCCTCCGAGTGGACCGGCGGCGGGCTCACCACGAATCCCACGATGCTGGTTCGGTTCTACGGGGCGCTCGCGGAGGGACGGATCGTCCAGCCGGCTTCGCTCGCGGAAATGCTGGCTGGCGGCTGGCCCGACCCGGCGACGCCGGACCGGCACTACGGGTTCGGACTCTTCGTGCATGACGGCGGGGCGTCGTTCGGCCACGGCGGCATGTGGCCCGGCTACCGCACCCACGTCCGGCACTACGCCGAATCGGGCATCACGGTCGCGGTGCAGACCAACCGCGACGGGCGCCTCGACATGCAGGCGGTCGTGGACCGCATCGGGTCGTCGGTCGAGCCGTAGGCCGTACCACGGGGTCTCTGGCCTCGCCGAACCGGTCCTTCGACACCAGGGGCCACATCCCGGTGACATGATTCGGAATCTCAGCACCCCCGCGCCGCATCCGGTGCCAGGCTCGCACAGAGACAATCCTTGACGACCGTTCTTTCGTCCCTACCGCCGATCTCCCTTCTGACAAGCAGAACTCGAGGGGTCGCGGTCCTCGCGTTCGCTCAGTCAGCTTGTCAGTCAACGATCGACCAGGGCGACCGCCGGCGCCCCCACGATCGTGTCGTCGGGGTGCAACAACGGGACCCTCACGTTTTCCGCGCTCTCGCTCCGCACCGCGTCGCGGCTCGCCGGCGAGTTCTGAGTCCAGGTGAGCCGGGCAGGGCTCCGGACGGCACTCTCGTGCATCCCCCGCACCCCGGCCGGCATGCAACCGGCTGGAGTGACAGCGTCCACCGGCCGTTGGTTCGGCGCCAGGCATCGGGGGAAGGCCCCATGACCAGGCTGAGCTTCACTCTTTCCTTCGGCCTGCTCGCGGCGCTGTTCGCGGGCTGCGAGCCCGCAGCCAGCGACGGCAACGCCACCCCAACGAGCCCGGCACCCGCGCCGACGCCAGCGCCAGCGCCGCCGGAACCCGAAGGCGAACCCGCCGCCGAGGTGTTCGACCCGCTGGTGACCCGGTTCATGGAGCGGCACGGCATCACGGCGGCCGCGATCGGCTTCTCGGAGGATGGCGTGACCGTCTATGAGCGCGCCTTCGGCTGGATGGACCAGGAGCGCACCATCCCCGTGCCGGACGACGTGATGATGCGGATCATGAGCGTTTCCAAGCCCTTCACGGCGGCGGCGATCCATGAACTCGCGCGGGCCGGCCGGCTCGACCTCGACAGCCTCGCCTTCGATCTAGGCCAGCCGGAGGGCGGGGTGCTCAAGCTCGAGCCGTTCCCCGCCCTGGGAGATCCGCGACTGGCCGAGATCACCATCCGACACCTGCTTCTGCACCGGGGAGGATGGTCCAGAGACGAAGCAGGGGAGTCGTGGTCTCACGCCATCAAGGTTTCAGAGGCCATGTCGGTGCGAAGCCCGCCGGGTCCCCGGAACACCCTGCGGTACATCCTGGGGGAACCGCTCGTGTTCAACCCCGGCTCGCGAAGGGCGTACTCAAACACAGGCTACCTGGTGCTCCAGACGATCATTGAGGAAGCCTCGGGGCAGGACTACATCGACTACCTGTTCCGACACGTCCTGGCACCTCTGGGAATTCGCAGCGACAACGTCATCAAGGCCGGGACGCTGCCAAGAGACCGTAGCCCGCGTGAGCCCTGGTATGACGCGACCACCAATCCCGCCCTCGGCCGCAATGTGTTTGACCCGGACGGCCCCTTGGTCCATTGGCCGGATGGGCGATGGGACATTGGGGGCGCGGTTGGAGTGGGCGGGCTGGTCGCCACGCCGGGAGCGATTCTTGAATTCCTGGATGCCTACGTGGTCTGGGGTGACGAGATCGGCATGAGACGCCGACGGATCGAGGAGCCGGATGGCCTGCGGCTGGCTCACACGGGGAGCAGCACCGGCTCCAGCGCCCTCGCGCGGCAGCGGGGGGACGGCACTGACTTCGTCGTGCTCTTCAACCGGAGGGACGGCGACCTGGATTACCACCGAGCGATCCGAGATGAGATCGATGCGGTTCTGGACGGCACGCCGATCCGCTGGCCGGAGTAGTGCCCCGCCCGGCCGAGCACATTCCGCGACGAACCGGCACGAGGCTGCCGCAGCGCGGCCGATCCCGTACTCTCGAGCCCGAGTGATTCTGCGATCTCCTGGCTACTTCTGGCCGTTCGTCGCCGCGGTGGCCCTTGCCGGAGCCCGCGGCCCGGCAGCCGGTCCCCAGCCGGACCCGACTCACGACGACATGCTGGCCCTGACCGCGGACCAGGTGCTTGACGGCATGGAGCGCGGCAAGAGCGAGTTTGAGGATCTCCGCTTCCACGACGCCAAGGCATCGAAGAGCTACGCCTCGTAGACGAGCCGATGACCCTGCCGAACGACCCCGGGTCCTAACCCATACGCCAACCTTCTCCGGAGATCACCCATGATGACCGTCCTTTCCCTCTGGCTGCCGATCCTCGTCGCCGCCGTCGCCGTGTTCCTCGCCAGCTCGGTGATCCACATGGTGCTGGGCCTCCACAAGAACGACATGAGGGCGATTCCCGACGAGCGCAAGGTCGCCGACGCGTTGCGGCCGTTCGCGATTCCGCCCGGCGACTACGTGGTGCCCCACGGCCACGCGAAGGAGATGGCGACGCCGGAGTTCATCCAGAAGACCAGGGAGGGGCCGGTCGCGATCATGACCGTGTTGCCGAACGAGCCCATGACGATGGGCAAGAGCCTCGGCCTGTGGTTCGTGTATTCCCTCGTGGTCGGCGGCGTCACCGCCTACGTGGCGGGGACGACCCTCGGAATCGGCGCCGAATACGGCGAGGTGTTCCGGGTGGTCGCCGCGGTCAGTTTCGCGGGGTATTCGCTCGCCGTGTTGCAGGCTTCCATCTGGTGGGGACGGAGTTGGGCTTACACCGCCCGCACCATGCTGGACGGGTTGATCTACGGGCTGCTCACCGGGGGCGTCTTCGGCTGGCTCTGGCCGTAGGCGCACTGCCGACCGGAACCGACCACTCCGAGGCGCCGCTCTCCGGGGAACCCCCGCGGGGCCAGCCCCTGGCGCACCGCCGCGCAGCCGCCTGTAACTTTCCCGGGCGGCGCGCGTAAGAGAAAGAGACCGACCAGACCGGCGGTGGGGCCGGCTGGTCGGATCGACTTCGGATGCTCGAAATCAATGGTGCGCGGTGTCTTGCCGCGTTCATCGTCAGCGCGGTGCTGCTCACGTCCGGCTGCAGCCGGGTCGTCCTCGTCGCCCGCAACATCGATGCTGTGTTCGATGGGGCCGACGCCGCGGACAGGCTGAACTCCGTCGATGCCCTGGTCGATTTCATCGACGCCAACCGCTCGCGTGTCTCCCTCGTCGCCTATCGCCCCGGCGATCGCGATGCGGCAATCCTCCTGAATCCCGACGTCCTTCGGCCACTCGGCTCCACGATCAAGCTTCTCGTGCTCGCCGGCTATGCGGAAGCCGTGGACCAGGGCCGATGGTCGCCCGACGAGCGCGTGCCGCTCGCCGCCGTCGAGGCGTTCCTGCTGCCTCGTACCGATGGCGGCGCGCACGATCGTGCGGTGGAGAACTATCGGGAGCGAGGATGGCTCGACGCGTCCGGCAGCATCTCCCTGCGCGACGTCGTGTGGGCGATGATGACGGTGAGCGACAACGCCGCCACCGACTACCTGCTGCACCGCCTCGGCCGCGAAGATGCCCAGGCGCTTCCGGCTCGGTTCGCCGCTCGCGACTCGGATGCGCCAATGCCCATCAGCGGCGTGTTCCTGAGCTGGTCCGGTACGGTCGACGAACCACTCGCGGACTCCGCGTGGGAGCTGGCGGGCCGCCTGCGTAGCGATCCCGGGTTTCGGGCGCGCCGGCGCAGCGATCCGGTGACGATCCGGCTGACCCTTCGCGAACAGGCGGGCTTCAGCGGAACGCGTTTTCCCGGGGGCACCGCGCGCGACTACGCCAGCCTGATGGAGCGGGTTCAGGGCGGCGCGCTGGTTTCAGCCGCCGGGTCGGCCACGATGCGCGAGTTCCTCGAGTGGCCGATGGAGAACGAGCGGATCCGGAGCGAGTTCACCGCATTCGGCGCCAAGGGCGGCGGCCTGCCCGGCGTGCTGACCGAGGCAACCTACGCGGCGCCGCGGCATGCCGGACCCAGCGGGGTCGTCGCCCTGTTCTTCGACAAGCTGCCCCTGGCGGTCTGGTTCACGTTGATCGACAGCTACCTGCATCAGGACTTCCTCCGGCAGTTGCTGTCGGACCCGGATTTCTTCGAGAGCGTTCGTCAGCGTCTCGAGGCGCCGCGCGATGGCGATTGACTCTCCGGCGGGGCAGCGGCTGGTCTCCCGATTGCAGTCCAATGGAAACATGACGCGAACAACCTGCCGGGCGACCCGGCTTCCCTGGAGCCGGCCGGTGGCCGTCGCGGCCCTGGCAGCCGCGACGCTGCTCGCGGCCGGCGAACCCGCCGCGGCGCAGCGCGTCTACGTGGGGTTCGAAGAGGGCGGTCCCCGCGCCCGGACGGCAACGTCCTCGCAGACGTTCCTGAACCACCCGACGCGGTGCGACAGGCTCCTCTATCCCGCGGGGTTGACGCCGCCGAACGACGCCGCCTGCACCAGCCGCGAGGCGACCACCGCGCTCACCAACTCATTCGACGTCGCTACCGGATTCGGCTACGGCTCGACGGTCGGCCTCACCTTCGGCGCCTTTCGCGCCGAGCTGGATTTCCGGTTGCGGAGTCATGGGCGGGACACCCGGCCCATCCAGTTGGAGGGCGGCGATGAAGCCCTGATCGGCAAGAACGCCGAATGGGCGGTGGCCCCGGAGGAGACCCTCTCCGATGTCCGGTCCGAGGAAGTCTTCCTGAATCTCTACTACGACTACGAGAACCGGACGCGGTGGACGCCGTACGTGGGGGCGGGGATGGGACTCGCGCACATCGAGACGCACTTTGCGGCGAGCTTCGTGCGCAAACCGGAGCGGGAGTACCTGGCGATCGACTTCGTCCCCGATTGGCCCGAGGAAGCGAAGCGCGCGGCCGCGGGGACCGTCAGCCTGCTGAATGCCGAGATGAGCGGCTGGGTCCCGGGGTACCAGTTCATCGTCGGGGTCGACATGAACCTGGGAGAGGCGTTGGTCGGGATCAAGGTTCGCTGGGGCCGCTTCGGGGAGCTGACGACGACCACCGAGTACGACCTGGTCCGAAGCCACGCTCCGGTCCACGCCGACGGGGTGACCCCGTTCGGAGTGGATGTCGGCCTCAGCGGCCTCGGATACCGGGAAGTCGCGCTGGTCCTCAAGCACTACTTCTGATCGCCTTCTGTTGGGGGGAAACGTCCATGAAGTACCTGGCGCCGCTGGCATTGATCCTCGGGCTCGGGTGCGCGAACTACGCGATGCGCGCCGAGCACACCACGACCGAGCTGGATCTGCTGCCCGGCCGATCCGACCCGGTGCGCACGGCGTGCCGGGAGCACTCGCAGAGAGCCCCTGACCGGCTGCCCATACAGGTCCGGTCGGAAAGCGGCCCCCGGGCGGCCGACGCCGCATTCGTGGATTGCATGGACGTGCTCACGGTCTTCGTGTCGGTGGCGATGGACAACCGAGACACCACGGAGGACGGATTGGGAGCCGTCCGAAGCCGGTTGACCGGCCTCGATTCCGAAGCGCTCGCCGATACCTGCGACGACCACTACCAGGCGTGGCAGATCCTCTGGGTCGCGGAAGCTCGCCTGCGGCCGCTGGAAACCAACACCGTCAGCGCCGAGACCCTGGCGCGCTACGACTCCTGGATGCAGCGCTGCCGCCGGGTACTGCGCCCGGTCGCGGCAGCGGGCCCTTAAAGTCTGGCGCGTCCGGGCGCAGAGCGACCGGATCGGCGCGCCACGACGCTAATCGGGCGTAAGTGGCGACTGGGGCCGGGAACTACCTACCAGCCCGCTGGTTTCGAAATCGCGGTTCCCGGAATCGGATCGGGAAACTGCGCTGCTTGGAGCATCGGCTTACGGATGTGCCGTACACCGCTGGCCACGGCCCGGCCGATTCCGCGGGCCGTCCGGCCGCGTGGTCAGCGGACCCCGGCGTCCCTTGATTACGATACGCCTCATGCGACTCACGATCCTCCCCGCTGTTCTGGTCACTCCGCTCGTCGCCGGTTGTGGCGGCGACCCGGCCCCCGAATCGGCCGGCGCGGACCGCGACGCCGCGACGGAGGCGGCTTCATCGACGGAGCAGGCGCTTTGCCTCGACATGGGGCCGCAGACGCCGCGGGACATCGCCGACCCGCACGGGCTGAACGCGGACATGTTCCCGCTGGCGCCGCCAGCGAGCGAGATGAACCTCTGCAACCTCCACACGCACACGAACGCGGAGCACAAGGGCCCCGGATTCAGCGTCTTCGTCAGCGACGCCGAGGACGGCGGCTACGCCTGCAACGAGGCCGCGGATCTCACGCCCGCCGAGCTTGAGCCCGCCGAAGGGGCCTACGGCGGCGTGAGCCCGGGCGACACGATCGAGGTCCACTGGGTTCACACCTCATGCGACGCAACTCCCGGTGTCGGGCTCGGCGCGTGCGTCCCCGAGAACTGCGAGAACCCGCTCCTCCGCGTGGAGGCTCAGGTGTTTCTCGTCGTCAACGACCCGGACGCGCTCGATTTCAGCGCGATGGCCTACGGCGGCAACCCGAGCGGAGGCCTCCATCAGGCGATGACGATCCCGTCCGACACCGGCGAACCGGTGCTGTTCCGCGGCTCCACCACCGGCCCCTCCTACGACCAGAGCACCTGTTCCCCCGCGCAGGTCACGTGGAGCGTACGGCCGCAATGCGCCCGGCTGGACGTCAACTCCCTCCACCGCTGGGCCGAAGCGGGCAACGTGTTCGAGGAGACGAAATCGCACGGAGTGAGGCAGCTCGTGACCGCGCCGGAACTCCTCTCGCCGATCGAGTGACCGCGCCGGAACTCCTCTCGCCGATCGAGTAACCGCGCCCGGGCTCCGACTTCGTCGGCAGCGTTCGGGAACCACGGCTCACCGGCCACGTCTTCGGCTGGCTCTGGCCGTAGCCGCGCCTCGGAGGTCCCGACGACAACGCCGATCGCTCGCTGTCGGAGTTGGCGTGGCGCGGGTTTCGTGCAACCGCACCCCCGTCTACGTCTTCACGGTCGCTCCCGAATCAAGCAAGGGCCGCTCGGCGTCGTGGTACATCGTGTCGTTCGCCGATGTTGTGATGCGATGATGTTATAGTGCGCCGATGCGAACCACGGTGACGATCGATGACGATGTGCTGTCGGTCGCGCGAGCGCTCGCCGAGCGGAACGGGGTGAGCGTGGGCCGCGCGCTGTCGGAGTTGGCGCGTCGCGGGTTCCGGACCGGCGCCGCCGCCCAGCGCCAGCGGCAGCGGGCGGCCGTGTTTGCGGTAGATCCCGATGCCGGTCCCATCACGAACGAGGACGTCCATCGTTCCCTGGGCGACTGGCCTTGATTGCGCTTCCGGACGTGAACGTCCTGGTCGCGCTTGCCTGGCCCAACCATGTGCATCACGACGCCGCCTGGGCCTGGTTCGATGCGGATCGGGACGCGGGCTGGGCAACCTGCCTGTTGACGGAGGCAGGTTTCGTGCGGGTCTCCTGCAACCGCGCCGCCGTCCGCCACACCGTGACCGCTCTCGACGCCATCGGGGTTCTGGAGGGTCTCACCCGACTGGGCTCCCACCGCCTCTGGCCGCTGGACCGCTCCATCGGCGCGCTGCCGGAGTCGGTCAGCGCGCGTCTCCAGGGGTACCGGCAGGTCACGGACGCCGTGCTGCTGGCCGCCGCGATCCAGCGGGGCGGCCAGTTGACGACGTTTGACGGCGGCCTGAAGGCACTCGTTCCGGCCGGGCACCAGTCCTCATTGCGCGTCCTTCCGGTCTGAGTCCGCGGCGCCCCGTCGCTCGCCGCGCCGGAGCGGTCTCCGCGTGGCCGGGGGGCACAAGCTGCGCCTCTGCCCCCCGGGGGGAGATTCCCGGGCGCGCCTCAGTGGCGCCCGTCGCCGGCCGACTGAGACCCCTGCGGAATGATCGGCAGGATGACCTTCGAGGGACGCTCGGCGTCGTGGTAGATCGTGTTGTCCGCGATGATCACCGGCATGTCCTCGTCCATTTCCCGGCCGGTGTTGCCGTTCGGCAACCACTTCGGGAAGGCACTGCTGGATACCGTCATCCGGATGCGGTGGCCCGCCTTGAAGAGGTTCGAGATGGGATACATCTCGATCACAAACTTGTAGACCTCGCCGGGGTTCATCAGGACCGGCGCCTCGTCGCCTTCGCGATACCGCGCGCGCAGGATGTTCTGGCGGAGGGTCTGCGAGTAGCCGTCCGGGTGCACATCGGTGATCGTGACCGTCCAGTCGGTGTCCACCGCGCTGGATGAGGCCCAGAGTTCCACGGTGGGCATCCCGGTGACCTCGGTGTCCTCCTCGAGCACCGGCGTCGTGAAGGTCAGGCTGCGGACGTCGGCGGGCCGGTTGTCGCGCGCGCCCATGGGCTGGATGAACAGGTCGCCGCCGATCGACGGCACCGGATCGCGCGGGTCGTACTCGTAGGTGGTCGAACCTTCGTCCCCGGGCGCCTCGGTCGAGAGCGTTCCGTCGTTGAGCGAGTCGACGGAACCGGACGCTTCGGCGCGGAAGTAGTAGTCGGTCCGCACTTCGCGGGCGAGCGGATACTCGTTCTCCCGCCGCCAGGTGTTCGAGCCCATGATGAAGAGGCTCACCTTCGGCTCGTCCATGATGCCGTTGTCGATGCCCTTCAGGTGGTAGTCGAACCACCTCAGGCGCAGCCCGTTGTAGTCGATGGCCGCCTCGGGCCCGAAGTCGAGATCCCCGATCACCCGGGCGTTTACGAGGCCGGCCCCGTGGAGCCAGGGGCCGACGAACAGCCGCTGGCTGTCCCTGGCGTTCGGCATGCCCTGGGCCATGATGCCGTTGAAGTGCCCCACCTGCGAGTGCGGGTAACGGTCGTACCAACTCGCGTAGTGCATGATCGGAGTGTCGATCTGGTCCCACTGCTCGTCGACCGCGTACTGCCGCCAGTAGTCGTTGTAGTACGGGTTCTCGATCATGTCGGTCATCATGCGGGTGAGCATGCTCTGGCCCATCGGCATTTCGCTTTCGAGACGCCGCTCGTGCCACCGCCGCCAGGCCTGGTCGCGCCCGACGTACCCGGTCCGCCGCCCGGGGTCGTCGAGCGGCACCGGCTGGACCATCTCGTTCTGCGACAGCAGCCAGGTCGGCATGATCATGTGGAGCGCGCCACCGGCCCAGTAGAGGTCCTTGTAGGCGTTCGACGCCGAGTGCGCGCAGAACATGGCGGCCAGGTGCGGCGGCCGGGTCGGCGCGGTCAGGTACTGGTTGAAGCAGGTGAACGAGAGCCCCTGCGTCCCGACCTTTCCGGTGGACCAGGGCTGGGTGCCCGCCCACTCGATCGTGTCGTAGCCGTCCTGGCGCTCGTGCCACGCCTGGTCGAGCAGCCAGTGGTAGACGCCCTCCGAGTTGTAGCGGCCGCGCTCGTCCTGGACGATCGCGACGTAACCGCGCTGGGCGAAATAGGGAGCGAACCGGTGCGCGCAGTCACCCTTGTTGTACGGCGTCCGCTCGAGGATGACGGGCCACGGACCGTCGCCCTGGTTGACCGGCATGTACACGTCGGTGGCCAGGTTGGTGCCGTCGCGCATCGGCACCATCACCTCGCTGCACTCGTAGCTCTGGGCCCCGGCGCTGCCGGCGGCCAGCAGGAAGAGCGCGCATGCGCCCAGCAGGATCGCAGTCGAACGGCGAATCGAAACCATGGGTTACCTCCACTCCATCAAGTTAGAGAATCGAGCCTACGCGCCGCCTTCCTCCTCTGTCAACGGGGTGTAACGGAGGGAGGAGAAACCGAGAGCGGCTCAACGCCACCCGCCCTCACGACGCGATGGCTCGGAGCGCCGGCCTCCGGCCGGCATCGCTGCGCGAGAGCGCAGCGAAACCGCATCACGTGATTCACCTCCACAGCGCTCCAGGAAGGGACCGCCGGCCTTC
>MPMW01000049.1 GCA_002238705.1 Acidobacteria bacterium bin61
CGCAGCGGAGGAACGAGAAGCGGGAGACGGCCAAGCGGGTACGGACTCGGATCTCGGTGGTGGAACGCGCCGATACTGGCAGAGGCCGCGCGGGCCCATGCCGTCCAGGGCGTCGAAGGCGCCTATCGGCGGACGGACCTGCTGTTCGACGAGTGAAGGCCGGTGATGGACGCCTGGGGGGAATACGTCGGGCCGTGAGGCTGCCCCCGAGGCACCGTCCGCGAGTTCGGGCCCGGGTCACCGGGCAGCGCACCTAACTAGCGGCTCTGGCGCAGTTGTGGTCGTGACGGGGGGCTCCCGCTGAGACCCGGCTCACTCGCGCTTGCGGGGAAGCCCCACACCGAAGTTCAAGGGGTCGCCAGCCGTCCGGGTGTTCCTCGGCGGGAGGGCGCGAGACTCCGGACCGAGAATCCTGACAAGGGCGGCGCGCAAAGCCGTCGCGTCCACGCACGCTCCCCGGCAGACACAAAGGACGTGCGCAGGGCGGTCATCGCGGGACGGCCTGATTGCGAGGGCCTCAGCACCCTCACACGCGGGACAGTCACCGATCCATTCGGTACCGGCCTGCCGGAGCCCGAGCGCTACGCCCACGTGATCCGCGCCACCGTCGCAGTGATAGGGGACGACCAGCGTTGTCATGGCGGTCCGGCCTCGGCTAAGGAACGGGTTGTTGGCATCCCCTGGATGCCGCTGACGGGGACCTCGCGACCCGTTGGAACCGCCAGCGACGGGTCAGCGCGCAAGAGGGATCCAGCACCCCGGTGTGCTGTCCTATGCACCGCAGCAACACCAATGCATGACCCTAACAGCACGAACCGCGACAAGCGACTGAATGGGTGTTCACTTCCGCTACTGCAAAGGTGGCCCCGAGGGTGGTCCCGGGGAGGGCAAGTTACTCGCAGGAGCGGGATCCGTCTTGCTCTCGGTTCGAGAGTTCCAGACGCCCCGGGATGCGAGTCGGGAGCGCTCTACCAGACGCAGGAGAACGGGCACAGCTACCGCAACGATCAGCCGGTTGGACCCGCCGGCACCTGTTCGCTACCGCGCACGGAGCTTGTGGGTGGGCCGGAGGTTGAACCGGATGCCCACCACCCCGGCGAAGTTGTCCTGTGCCTCCGTAATCTGCCTGGCGAACAGGCGCAACTCGGTAAAGATCTGTGTCCGGCCGGCCTGGTAGTAGGTGGGCAGGTTGAACCCCGCGGTGGCGAAGACTCCGGCGTCCATGATGTCCGGGTCGCCAGGTGCCCACAGCCCGGCGCCGGCCCCGAAGAACCCTCCCTCGGTCTGTTGGGTGAGGACCACGTCAATCGACGATCCCCCCCAGCGGTTGTGGCCGAGCCCGGCGGCCACGCGCAACATGAGCGTGCGGGTCCGCGCTGCGGTCGGCTGGTGCGCGATCGTGAGCGCACCCGCGCCGCCAGCCAGCAGGCTGGACGGGTCGGACGCGGTGTCGGGACGCATCGCGCGGTAAAGGCCGCCGCCCAGATCCAGCGTAGGCCACATACGCGCGTGGAGAGCGTCAACGCCAACGTCGGCGCTGCTGCAGGTAGCGGTGACGCCTCGATCATCCGCGACGCTCACAGTGGCCTCGTAGTCCCCGTCCCCCGGGAGGATGAACCGGCGTTCGCATTGGTCGCTGGCGTCAAGGGTCGAGATCTGCACCCCGTCCTGGAGAACAGTGATGTAGCGGGTCGCGATGTCGCCGGTCACCGCGCTGGCGCCGCAACTGTTCACCACGAGCTCGGCGGTGAGATAGTGGGTCTCCTGCTCGGGCGCACTGATCGTCAGCGAGCAGGTTGGCGCACCCTCGTCGAGGGAAACGGTGGCGCTTGCCGACTGCGGGGAGTCCACTCCGCTCACCGTGGCTTCTGCCCGCCAGGTGCCGGCCTCGTCCAGTTGGCCCGTCCACGAATGGCGCTTTTCGTCGCGGTCCATCGAGAGGGTCTCGCTGACTCCGGAGGGAGACGTGAGGGTGACGCTCAGCCGCCCACCCTGCTCGAGCCGAACGTCCACGGTGATGCGCGCGGCGGAGAACGCGTACTCGCCGGAGGCCACGAAGTGAATGACCGGTGGATCCTGAGGCAACTGTGCCGCGGCGGAAGGGGCCGCCAACCCGGGCGCCGCGGCCACCAGGACGAGCCCGAGAGCTCGAGCGAATGCGTTCGCCGGACAAAGCGCAAGACGATGTGTCGGATGGGTCATGATGTTCCGTCAGCCTCCTCGGCCTGGACAGCTACAAGAGTCGGGCACCGGCAGGGAACCCTTCTCGAAGGGGGTATGCCTGACCGCCGGCAGCGCGGAGCCTATCTTCTCCATTTCCAGCGGAAACGGAAGCGCTCGCAGCCCCACTCGCCGCCCGAAGAGGGAGAGTGAGACTCGCGGGGACGCGAGTCAATCGCAACGGCACTAACGGTTTTCGAGAACGGCCACCAGTGAGGGATAGGCACACGTGCGGCCCGCCGACTTCCCTCATTCCCGGAGCGGAACCTCTTCGCAACCAGGAAGAAACGCCGTCAGTTCCAGTTGATTGAACCAGTTCACGGAGACCGCCTGGCGATGCCCACCGCCGCCGACCGGCTGGTAGGGCAGGCTCGTCGGGTTCAGCACCGCGAGTGCGGAGCCTTCGTAGGGCCCGAAATACGGCATCGCGATGCGCAGCGCGGCGCGCGACGGTCCCTGGAATCGGACCTCAGCCGTTCCCCGGGATCGAAGCCCGTTGGACCCCCACTGGTCGCGCCGTGCGTGACTCCTGACCCGAGAGGCGGTCAGCGTCAGATCGGAACAGTCTTCGGGCTCCAGGTTCCGTACTGTGACCCGGAACACCGTCCGGTCGGGATCCAGTGCGATTCCCGGCGGCAACCCGCCGTCCGTCTCCACCAGGTGGAGAGTCCTGGGTTGCGGGTGGACTGGATGCCCGCCCGGCGGCGACTCGATCTCGAAGGCATGGATCCCCAGCGCTCGGGAGGTGCTCGTCCAGACCAGCCGGTCCCCGGGGGCGTCGGCGCGGAGTGCGAGCTTTTCCTCCAAAGGCCCGTGCTCGGGGAGCAGGGGTCTCCCCTCCGCCATGACCAGCGCCCGGACGCTTCCTCCCTCTACAAGGACCGCACTCTCGTCCACGAACCCGATCCGGGTCACGGTCGGAGCAGCCGGCGGAGGAGGCTGGGGAGTAGCCGGCGGAGGAGGCGGCGGCGAGGCGGGCGCCGCGGGTGAGCCGTCCCCACCGCATCCCGCGATCGCCAGCGCTCCGGCAAGGGCCAGGGCGGCGTACCGGACTCCAGTTTCCTTACCGCTCACGCCGGCGCTCATCCGCGCTCAGCGGGGACGGCCGGATACGAGGTGGAACGGAGGCAGACTGATGGTCGTGCCTTCCTCCACCCGGACCCACTGCCACTGGTCGAGAACATTCAGCACGCCCTCCTCCCGCGCGTGATCCAGCATATAAGGATGGGCGTTCGGGCCCTGGAGCAGAATCGGGTGCACCCACAGCAGGAGCGGTCCCGGATCGAGCCCCTCCAACCGGAAGGCCCCGTCGGCGTCCGCGAAGACGCCGGGCCCCATATGGGGGCGGGACCCCGGATACACGGCCTGCACGTAGGCGAAGGACACCGGATCGGCATCGAGGAGCAACCGTCCGGAAACCGATCCCCTGCGCTCAAGATAACCCGGCGACGGGTAGAGGAGGGAGACGCCGACCGCGTCATCCGCCGATAGCTCGACCGGGAAAGCCTGGGTGTAAGACATGACGGTATCCGGCCCGAATCGCGACGCGGGGACGCCGGTCCGGTTCGCCAGGTCCTCGCTGAAGAAGAAGCGCGGCACCGGATGCGGTTCCGTGTGTTCGAGCCCGAGGCAGTGACCCATCTCGTGGAGCAGGATGTAGACGAGCGTCTCCATGACGGATGCCCGTTCTGTCCCGTTGTCGATCCATGTCTGGAAAGTGTTGCCCATCACAATGTCACAACTGGTCAGGCGGCGCGTCCACCACTCCCCGTGCACCACGGCCTGACCGGTCAATCCCAGCCCACCTGGCGGACGCCAGCCGATCGTGAACATTGCGTCATGAATGTCCGCTCCGTTTTCGGTCATCGCCGGCGGGACGAGCCCCGGCTCCAGGATCAGCTCGACCTCGGCGGTTTGGACTGCGTTCCACCGGGCAAGCGCGTCGCGCACGAGTTGCCGCCACTCAGCTTCATCGAGGAATTCGGGGATGTTGTCCTGCAGATGGAACCGGAGGGGAAAGTCCTTCGGCGCCCATCGGTTGGCTTCCGCGGCCGCGGCGATTCGCGAAGGGGAATCGGAGGCGAAGGAGAAGCGGTAAGCGCCTACCTCCGCGGCGCCAAGGGCTGCCGCCAGAACGCAGAGGACCGCCCACCCGTTGAGCCGCATTCACTCAGTGAGGACACACGACCATCCCCTCGAAGGGGATGGCGCCGGCGTTCGGGCCAAGCTCCCGATCCGCCATCATCGAGAACCCTGAGCGGTTCTCCCTCGGGTCCGGCGTGAAGGGAGCGTTGCGCCCGAGTTGCCAGGCCAACCGCGCGTGAACCTGCTCCGCCGCCGAGAAGGCGGCCGTTTCGAACTCCCGGCGGTTCGGGGACATGAGATAGTCGCCGTCGTCAGGCACGTGGTAGAAACCGAGAAGGTGGCCGATCTCGTGCATCACCACCGCCTTCAGGTCGCAGTCCTCGCGCACGACGTTGATGAGAGCCAACCCGGCCGGCCGGCCCACGTAGGCGGCGCCGCAACCGGGGGTGTTGAACCACTCCGGTCCCGCCGGAACGATCTGCATCCATCCGGGCTCATCGGGGTGCATCTCGTAGTCGATCCACAACCGGCCCGCGAACCGCTCTCCCGTCAACTGCTCCACCGCATCGCTGATCGCCTGCTGGACCACCGCGACCTCCTCGGCGGTGAACTCCCACGGCAGGACTCCGCCCTGGGGCGTCACGGCCTTCGTAACGATGCGGAACTCCGGCTGCGACCCCAGGACTGCGGTGGCGCGCTGCTCGATGCTTCTGCCTCTCCATTCCAGCGCGCAGTACACACCCGAACCGCCGGTCGGGCAGTCGAAAGCGTCAAAGACCAGCTCCCGCCACAACGGAGGCGAGAATGGCTCCTCGACGGTAATGACGATCCAGGCGGTCGCCGTCTCGTAGCCGGACGCCGCGGCGCTGACGGTGACGATCGTTTCTCCTGGCGCTACGCCCGTAACCGTCAGCGCATAGACGCCGCTCTGCAGCTCCGCGCCGGACAACCCCACGATGGCACTGCTGGCCGAGTGCGTATAGGTGGCCTGGACGCGGCCGGACAGATGGAGGAGGATTTCCGTTTCCCCGTAGCGTTCGACAGTTGCTGACTCGGGCGCGTCCCTCCACGAAAGGGACAGCGGAGCAGGCGGAAGGGACGGAGCGGTCTGACCCCCATCCCCACAACCGGCGTGGGTCAGAAGCACCACGAGGCATCCTGCCCGGATCGGCCGGGCGAGCAGCATCCGATGAGGACGGTGACGGCGCCCATCACGGCGGTCCCAAGGGGACACGGTACAGACCCCTTTCAGAGAGCCGCCGGTCCCGGATCCGGGAGGAGACCGCCGCTCTCCGGTGAGCATCAGCGGTTGGTTCATCGCGCCTTTCACCCTCGACCACGGACGTCTGGCAGGGAATCACGCCCATCGCTTCCGGACGACGGACAGGCTCTCAGGGAAGCAATGGACCGCGTTCGGCGTGAGCGGCACGAGGCCGGCCGGGGCGGAGTCTTTCTCTGCGGCCACCGGGGCTGGTTGCTCACTGGTCGGTACGCAAGACGGCGACGGGCTCTACGCGTTCCTCATCCAGGGCCGTCGCCGCGGCTTCGCGCGAGCGGCTGATCCACTCCTCGGGCGAGTGTCTTGGCAGGACGGCGACGGGCTCTAGGCATTCCTCGTCGGGGGCCGTTGCCGCAGCCTCTCGCGCGCGGCGAATCCACTCCTCGGGCGAGCGTCTTGGCAGGACGACAGATCCGTGTCTCAACCCGACCTTGTGATCAAGCGACCTCACGCTCCGGGATAGTAGCAATCCATCCATGATGTTTGTGAACAATTGGGCTTGTATTACGTGATGATTTGACGATGTTACGATGGTCGAACAACGGTCGGTGCTGGCGAGGCCGGAACCAGCCACACCTCATTCCGAAACGACTGGGCCAACCAGGGAATGGGCGGGTCGGGACGACGGCTCGCCGGCCGGCACGCCTCGAAGTCCAGCCGGACGTTGAGGCGCGCCGCTGCCAGTCGCGAGGGCGGTGCGATGCCAATGCGAGCGGTCGATCGGGGTCGAGGACTCAACGGCACCCGGCTACGACCGGATCACTAACGCCGCCTGCCAACTCACTTCGGAATCGTCGCCGTGCCGATTGTGATCTGGAGTCGGTGCGGCAGACAGCCGTAATCGTACCGTCCCGGGCCAAACGTCGGGGACTTCGGAGATTCCTTCTCGCACCAACCTCCGGACGCGTTCTGGGCGGGCACGTAGCTCTACGCTTCGGAAAGGCGTCGAGCCGCTCGAACTGCTACCGCAAGATTCGTTCTCCGCGCTATGACGCTCGATTCGCTGCTGCAGGGTTCCCATCTGCTCGCGTTGCCGCCGTTGCGCTCGAAATGCGCGCACGACCTCTCCAAGGCGGCTGGCCACTGTCCCTCTGACTCGCTCATACAGATCCCTCACTCGCTCGATAGCTTCAAGGCAGGCCGGATGGCAGGTGTCAGCGGCTTGGTACCGGCATGTGCGCCACCGGGAGTGCCGTAGACAAATCGGCCGGTCAGTCTCCGAACGCTGCGAGGCAGTGCGTAGGGTCGCCCGACGCTACGTAAGACGGGACGCCAGCACTAGCCCGGCGGTCGGGATGTGATACCGGGTGTGACAGAGGGCCATCGTCCCAGTCACACTCCGGCGCGGCGAATGCTGGATACGGCGCGGCGGTCTGGTGGCCGGGCGCTTGGTCTCACCGGTCCGGCGGCGTCACCATGCGGTAGCCGACGCCGCGCTCGGTGCAAAGGTAGGCGGGGCTGGCCGGGTCGTCGCCCAGCTTGCGGCGCAGAGTCTTCACAATCGCGCGTACCAGTCTCGGGTCGGTCGGGCCGCCGTCCCGCCGGCCCCACGCCCGGCGGAGCAGCGACCGGTACGTCACGGTCCGCCCCGCGTTGGTCGAAAGCACGCGGAGCACCTCGAACTCGGTAACCGTCAAGGTCACGGGTTGGCCAGCCACGGTGACGCGGCGGTCCTCGTACTGGATCGTCAGCTCGCCCAACTGGAACCGTTCTGGCTCGGCCCGCCGGCGCAGGGCCGCCCGCACCCGCGCCGTCAGCTCCGTCGGTGAGAAGGGCTTGACGATGTAGTCGGCGGCTCCCGCATCCAGTGCCCTGGCGATGGTCTCGTCCCTGCCGTAGGCCGAGATGAAGATGACCGGCAGATCCTCGAGTTCCGGCGTCTCTGCCATCAACTCGATGCCGTCGGTGCCTGGAAGCACCAGGTCCATCAGGACGAGCCGGGGTTTGCGAGTCCTGATGAGGCCGGGCAGATCCTCCGGATCGCCGGTCGTAACCGGGGCGTAGTCCGCCTCGGTCAGGGCGTCACGAACGTACCGCAGGGTTTGCGGATCGTCGTCGACCACAAGGATGCGCGTCGGCTCCTTCCCCTTGCGAAGCTGGCGACGGCGGCCCGGCGCGGAGCCGGCGGCGTCCGTGGTCTCCCCGGCCACGGGCAGGGTGAACGTGAACCGGGTGCCGTGCCGCGCCCCACCGCTCTCGGCCCAGATGCGGCCTCCGTGCGCTTCCACCAGTCCCTTGCATATCGACAGCCCCAGGCCGTAGCGCCCGAGCCGGCGCTCCCCCTCGTCGGAGACCGCGCCGCGATGCTTGCGGAACAGTTGCGGCAGTCGGTCCGGCGGCACTCCCCGGCCTTGGTCAGACACCGAGATCGCCACATGCAGGCCGTCCCGCGCCGCGGCAACGCCGATCGGAGACGACTCGGGAGAGTGCCGCGCCGCGTTCGACAAGAGGTTGTTGAGGACCTGCACGATACGCCCCGGGTCGGCCGTTACCCGCGGCAGGTCCTCCGGCAGGTCGATGCTGAGGGTGTGCTTGCCTCCGCCGCTCAGGAAGATGCTTCTGGCCTGGTCCACCAAACGGGCCACCTTCGCCGACTCCAGCGAAACCGAGAGCGTGCCCGTCTCGATGCGCCCCTGGTCCAAAAGGTCCGCGATCAGGCCAAGCGTCTGGTCGGCCTGCTCGTCGATGACCCGGAAGAACTGCCGCATTTCGGCCGGCTCCGGGTCACGCGAGGCGCCCAGAACGGCGACTGTCGAGCCCTTGATGGAGGTTAGCGGCGTGCGTAGCTCGTGGCTCACCATGCCCAGGAACTCGGCCCGCATGCGCTCCAGCTCCTCCAGCGGCGCCAGATCCTGCATCGTGACCACCATGGACTCGATCGCGCCGTCCCGCGAGCGGATCGGGGTGGCGTTGACCAGCATCCTGACGGTCCGGCCGTCAGGGACCGACAACGTAATCTCCTCGGCGCGCACGGTCTCGGCGCTGCTCAGCTGTTGCGCCAATGGGAACTCCGCCAGGGGGACCTCGCACCCGTCGCCGCGGCGGCAGGTGGCCACGTCCAGCAGATCCTCGAGCGCGCCCCCCGGCATGCGGAGGCGTTCGACGATCCGCCGCGCCTCCCGGTTGGACGACACCGGCCTTCCGCTGCGGCCGTCGAAGACGACGACGCCTACCGGCGAGGTCTCGACCAAGGCCTCCAGGTCGGCCCGTGCCCGCTGCTCGGCCCGGTGCGTGCGTGCGTTGGCGATGGCCGTTGCCGCCTGCGACGCGAACAGGGCCAGAATCTCCTCATCGGCGCTCGTGAACTC
Organism: Acidobacteria bacterium bin61; assembly: GCA_002238705.1. Lineage (GTDB taxonomy): Bacteria > Acidobacteriota > Vicinamibacteria > Marinacidobacterales > Marinacidobacteraceae > Marinacidobacterium. Next base: position 8,893 of record MPMW01000049.1, read on the forward strand.
CGGACCGCCCTCCTTCTCCCCGAGAAAGAAACTGCCGAGGTGCACGCCGCGGTGCCGCATCGGCGTGCCCTGCATGGTCTTCGACATGATCAGCTCCGTCGGGAACCCGAGCCGCCCGACGTAGGCCGGCAGGTCCGCCACGCGCAGCGGCGCCCGCAGGTCCCGGAAGTGGGCGAACAGCCGTGGTCCGTCGGGCCACGCGGCGATTTCCGCGTGCTGGCCGGGCGCCAGGCCGGCGGTCACGAAGTCCTGCGGCTGACCGGCGTCGTCGATAGTCGCGATCATGCCGTAGCGGGCGCCGGTCAGCGCGCGGGCACTGTCGACGATCTCCCGCAGCACGGTCTCCAGGTCGAGGCTGGCACTGACCCGCAAGATCGCCGCGCACAGGTCCGAGAGGCGGCCCTCGAGCGTCTGGACTCGTCGCCGCAAGTGGCCAGGCTTCTCCCTCACTGCCCCCTCCTGGCGGACGTGGCGTGCGAGGCGCCCCGGAATGGAGGTGCCCCGTTGCGCACGGTCATATCTCGCAGACTATTGCATCTTCGCGAAACCATTGCCATATGTGATCGCTTCATCGCCCAAAACTCACACGTCGGTCGAACGATGGTGCCGTTGCGGCATCGGTAACAGTTCCGAGGCGCGAGTCCCGTTAGCCGCGGCTTGCGATGAGCGAAGGCCGCCGTTCACTGGCCGCGGACGACGACCTCGGTCAGCCCGGAGCGGAACCCTTCCGCGTGATGCAGGACGACCCTCACTCGGTCGGCGCGTTCCGGCGCGAACCGGATGCGGTGGACGCTCATGGAGAGCGGGGTCTCGGGAGTCTGGGTCGCGTCCGGGACACCGCGCCACCCAGGGTCTCGATCTGCGAGCTGCACCTCGATGCGTGCAGGCGCTCCCGTGCCGCGGGCCTCCCAGCTCCTACAGATGTAGATCGAGGCCGTCGACCGCCCGGCTCTCGCCGAGCCCGGTCTCCACCCAGTGGCTGGGGCGGGGGGGGCCCCCCCCCGGCCGGGCCCCCGCCCTCCTGCGGGGGTCGTGCCTTGGGACCGCCCCCCCGCGGCCCTCGCCGAGCCCGGTCTCCACCCAGTGGCTGGGGCGGGCGGACCCCAGCGCGGTCCGGGCTCGGTCCGTGTAGCGGTTGAATGCCGTGAGCCCGTCCGTGAGCCGGCCGGCGGCACTCTCCGGATCGTGGGAAGTCCGTACAGCCCGCGACCGGGCGAGGTTCAAGGTGCGAGTCCGGGGCTCTGGCAGCGGCAGGGACAAGTTCGCCCAGACCTCGATCTCCGAGAGTCCGGCCACCAGACCCGGTGGATGCGTGAGCACGACCCGCAGCCGCTCGGTCGTGATCCGTTCCAGCTCGACCCGGTTGGCGCGCCGGCCGGCCGGGAGCGCCGGCGCCTGTGTGCGGACCCGGGCCGGAACGAAACGCTCACCCTCCCAGACCTCGATCCGGTAGGAGGACGGAGGCGCGGCCAGCCGAACTGACGGCGCACCCTCGGGAAGCAGATGCTCCGGGGTTTCTTCGGCCACCAGGTCAGGAGGGCCCGCCGTATCATCGAGAAAGTACAGACGGACCTCCTCGACCGGGCTCGCAACGCCGAAGTCCACTTCCAGCCAATCCTCATCCGCCGCACCGCTTGGCAGCCACCGGTTGGGCGGCGCCCGGTGGTACCAGAACTGCCCGTTCACCGCCCACGCCGGCGGATAGCGGGGATGGAAACTCGAGGCGGAAACGGCGGGGTACCAGTCCGGGTCGTTGTTCACCGCGAGGTTGCGGGGACGAGGGGCGGTCGGTGCGGAGGACGCCAACCCGACGGCGCGCGCCGTAAAGCCGGCCAGGTCCACCTCCAGTCGGCCGGGATCGAAACGGTGCGCGGCACGCTCGCCATCCACGAATACCGACAGCCCGGCCCCGCGGCGGTAGCGCTTGCCGTCCCGGTCCCAGACCACACTGACCGTGCGTCCGCGGTAGGCCACACCGTCGAGGGCGAACCGGTCCCAGTCCAGTGGCGCCAAGGGGTTCACGACCAGCCGGTCATCGTCTGGCGGGCACAGCCCGATCAATCCCGTGATTGCGAGGTCCACGAACGCCGAGTGCAGGTAGTGCTCGCTGTGGAAGGAGGTGTCGTGTCCGGACCAGGAACCGGTTTCCGGATGGGCCGCCTCGGCGAGATAGGGGCGCCCCTCCTTGCGGTGCGACAGCGCGTAGGTGCGGGACAACTCGCACCAGTCGGCGGCGTCCACCTCGTCCTGCCGGTACTCGTTCAGAAGCCTGGCCATGGCGTTGAGCGTCTGGCTGCCGGCGTAGGGCCAGACATTGCCGCTCCAGACGCAACACCGGGGGGATTCGTAGTAGAGAGGGTCGTTCTTCTCGGTGGTGCGCAGCCCCGCCGGGGCATTGAAGCGCTCCGGGTCCATCAGGAACCCCCACGCCACGTCGTAGCCGGGATCCGGGAGCCCGAACTGCCAGGGGACGAAGCCGATCGACTCCCGCCCGTACGGACTGCCGGCCCAGGGGCCGGTCTCTTAGGTGAGGGACCCGGCTCGGATCACCGCGCCGGGATTGCCGGAGGCGAGCCGCGCCCCGGAGACGGCCGACGCACCTTCGAGTTCGCCCGCGGAACCCGGCCAGGGGTCGTCTACGCCGGCCTCATCCTCGGCGAACTGCTGGAAGAAGAATCGGCGCTCGGGATCCCAAAGCTCCTCTTGGATCCGCGTCTTGAGTCCGGCGGCGCGACCCTCGTAGTCGGCCGCCGCCCCCGCGTCGCCGGCCAAGACGTACGCCTTTGCGATTGCGGTCGCGTCGGCCCACAAGTAGCTGTTGAGCGTGGGCCGATACCCCTCGGCGCCGTCGAACCAATGTTCGGTCTGGCGAGAGTTGATGTTGGTCTCCATTCCGTCGTGCATGCCATCCCAGCGGAACATCCGGTGCCCCGGGGTCCCACCGTTCCTCCATCCAGCCGTCGTATTGCCGCGCCATGAAGGGCAGCATCGAAACCACCCAGTCGCGGTCTCCGAGCACCTGATAGGCGGCCCATACGCCATCGGCGTACCAGTTGGAGTAGCTGCGCGGTTCGGCGCCGGGGGTCTCGAACCAGTAGCGGGCGAAATTGTCCAGGATGTCCGGGCGTTTCAGCCACCGGACCTCGTGCAACTGGTGCCCCAGGGGACGCGAGATCGCGCCGTAGGCCCCTGACCAGAAGGGGCGGTCCGTGAATTCGGTGAATGTGTAGCCGTGCTCTGGAGAACCGTAGACGAGGTGTTTGGTGAGGAGTTCGAGTCGGTAGCAGCAGGTCGCATCGATCTCCGCGTCGGGCGTTTCGAGGAAGGGGATCGCTTCGGCAAACCAGGCGTCGTCCAGGTTGTCCCGCCACTCGAAGCGGTCGAGTTGCGCTTCGGGGTCGAGGATCGGCCCCGTTGGAGCGGCCGGTCCGCAGGCGCCGGCAACGGAAACGCCGCCAAACAAGACGGCATCCCGGAATCGGCTCCGAGAAGGGCGGTTGCAGCTTGGCTGCCTGCCGCGCCCAAGTCTTACGGGCCCATCCCAATGGCGGCGTACCCGCGGCTCGACGGTGCAGGCGCGGCGTTTCCATTCCGCCCGTGAGTCGTCCGGATCGCCACCCATTCAGGGAGGGGTCGCCGTGGGGGTTAAGGTGAAACGCCACACGGTTCGGGAGTGGTACTCGTCGCCCGGACGGAGGATCGTGTTCGGAAACCCCGGCTGGTTCGGCGAATCGGGGTAGTGCTGCGTCTCGAGGCAGAATCCGGAACGGTGGCCGTAAACGCGGCCGCCCTTGCCGGCGATGCTCCCGTCGAGGAAGTTGCCCGAGTAGAACTGGATCCCCGGCTCGCTGGTGAAGATGTCGAGCATGCGGCCGCTCACGGGATCGCGGACGCGCGCGGCGTGCGCGAGCCCAGCGGTGTCGGCGCTGCCGCTCACGTCACCGGTTCGGCGCCCAGACTGCCCGCGTAGCACGAAGTTGTGGTCGTAGCCGCGGCCCCGCAGCAGTTGCGGGTGTGGTTCGCCGATCCTCTCCTCGATCCTCCGTGGTGTGGTGAAGTCGAACGGTGTCTCCGCCACGGGAGCGATCTCCCCCGTCGGGATCAGGGTTTCGTCCACCGGCGTCAGGAAATCGGCGTGCAGGAGCAGTTCGTGCCCCAAAACGTCGCGGTTCGCGCCCGCCGACAGGTTGAAGTAGCTGTGTTGGGACAGGTTGACCGGGGTGGGGGCGTCGGTGACCGCCCGGTAGTCCATCACCAATTCGTCGCTGTCCGTCAAGGTGTAGGTGACTCGCGCGCTGAGCCGTCCAGGGTAGCCCGCTTCGCCCGCCGCGCTCTCGTACCCGAGGTGAACGCTGGCACGACCCTCGCCGCCTCGGGTTTCGAGTGTCCAGAGCACCTTGTCGAAACCGCGATTTCCCCCGTGCAGGTGATGCGGGCCGTCGTTCCGGTCCAGTTCGTAGCTGACGCCGTCGAGTTCGTAGCGTCCCTCCGCGATACGGTTGGCGTAACGGCCTACCACGGCGCCAAAGTAGGGACTGTCCCCCAGATAGCCTGCGAGGTCGTCGAAGCCCAGGGTGATGTCGCCGAGGGACCCGGAGTTGTCCGGAACCCGCACGGCCCGGAGTATCGCCCCGTAGGCGATGACCTCGATCTCGAGCCCGTTCCGGTTGAGGAGGGTCGTGGCCGTGACGTCCCGTCCGTCCTGCAGAGTCCCGAAGACGAACGTAGACAAGCGCGCGGGACCGCTTGCGGCAGATCCTCCTCTCGCGGGCGCCTCGCCGCAGGCCGCGCAGAGGGGCAAAGTCAGCACCCCCACACTGGCCAGCAGGGAAAATACGCCGCCCCGTCGCGGGAGCGGGGGCCGTCGGCGGGCTCGGGACCGGAGTCGGCAACGCCCGTCACGCCGGTGAGACGCGAACCGGGCGACGATGGTCTCCAGCATGGGTTTCCGAGCGGTGCGGTGGGCGCCCCTTCATCGCAACGGAACAGGCGGGGATTAACTGGCCCGAGAGCCGCCCCGGTGCGGCCTGCGCGACATGGGTGGGTGAATCCGGGCCAGGAATTCGCAGGAGCTGAAGAGCAAAGTCAAAGACAGATCGTCGCTCACAAACTGTTCCCCGGCAACACAGCGCCATTCGGGCGGCGGGACGAGGAAACCGCCCGCAGATTGCGTGTTGATCCGCCATGACCACAGTACCGGCGCGGTTGTTTCCCGATGTCAACGTTCTCATCTACGCGCATCGCGGGGAGGGGGCACGATGCGGTCTCCCGGCGTCCGGGCGACCATGCGCCGCTAGCCGGGCGGGTCAGGCAGCGGGCGACGCGCGCCGTACCGCGGCCCTCGAGCGTCTGGATCCGTCGCCGCACCTGGCCGTGATTCTCCTTCACTGCCACCTCCTGCCGGACGTGGCGCGCGATGCGCCCCGCGAGGGGAGGCGGTCCGTTGTGCACGGTCAAACGCCGCAGGTTACGGCATCTTCGCGAAACCATTGCCACATATGACCGCGTCATCGCCCAAAACTCACACATCGGCTGAAACAATTGTGCGAGTGCGTAATGAGCGTGCGAGGCGATGTCGGCCAGGCGACTCGGTGCGGGCCGGGTCCCGTCGCCCGCGCTCTCGATCTTTCGGGGATCTGCGGCGGTTCGGAGTTCATCGGGCCGGGGCCGGACGCGGTGCGCCGGGTGCGTCGGATTGCCGCCATCCTGCGAGGCGACTTCCTGAAGTACGGGGAGGTGTGCCGTCGGCGGGCCATGAGCGGGCGACCTGCACCGGCCGGTGGCGCCGTGCCCAGAACCGGCCAACTCGCTCAGTCGCATCGCCGGAAGGACCCGCATTGACGAACTCTTCCCTCGATTGTTCGGGCCGGTTGCGGTGCGCACGTGCCGCAAGCCCCGCCCGGATGATCTCTTTCGGAGAGTGAATCCGGTTCCCCTCGAGGCCGCGATGGAGCCAGGCCGGCCCAAGCGTCGCTCGCGCCCCTCCCGGTGCGTTGCCCTGGTCTTTGTCGTTGCGGCCAGCGGAGCTGCCGCCCAGGACAACGGGATGATCCGGGGCAGGGTTACCGACGCCACCGGTGCGGTGGTGAGCGGGGCGGAAGCCTTGATCCGGAGTGAGTCGCTGATTGGCGGCACCCGTTCTATGGCTACCAACGCGTCCGGGGTGTTCCGCTTCCCCGCCCTGCCGGTCGGCGAGTATGCGGTCGAGGTGACCTTCGCCGGTTTCGACGCCGTGCGTTTCGAGGGAATCCGGGTCGGGTTGAATTCCTCGACGACCCTCGACGTCCGTCTCCGTCTCGCTACCGTCGCCGAGACGATTCAGGTGGTGGCCCAGGCGTCGCTGCTCAACGTCCGCTCCCCTTCCGCGATGACGACGTTCAACACGGAACTCATTGAGGAGTTGCCTACCGACCGGAACTTCTACGACTACATCCATGTGTCCCCGGGAATGACGCAGATGAACAGTGGCGGCGGGGGCAACGCGACGATCGCTTTCGGATCGAACGTACAGTCGAATTCGTGGAACGTGGACGGCATCGAGGCCAGCGCGCCGGAAACGGGCTCCTCCTGGTGGTCGCCGAACGTGGACGCAATCGAGGAGGTCGAGATCATCGGGATCGGCGCTCCCGCCGAGTTCGGGAACGCGACCGGCGCGGTCTTCAACGTCGTCACCAGGAAGGGCGGCGACCGGTTCAGCGGTGCGGCAAACGTTTTCCACCAGAGCACCGGCCTCACCTGGCCCGCGGTGTACGCCTCATCCGAAACCGGAGAACCGGCGGCTGCGGGCGATCCGGGCGCCTTCGCGTTCCGACGCGACCATTACAGCGACCTTACGGCGCTTTTTGGCGGCCCCATTACCCGCGAGCGGGCCTGGTTCATGGCGACCGCACAGCGGCACCGCGAAGGCTCGTGGGAAGCGGGCAACGACCCGGGGGCAGCCACTCCGGACCGCCGCCAGAACGACAGGTTCAGCTTGAAGTTGAACGCCCGGTTCGCCGGCCGGCACGAGGTTTTCGCGAACGGCCACGTCGAGCGGCGAACCAGCGTGCGCGGCAGTTCCCCGAACGTAGCGCCCGCCGCAGCCTCGAAGAACTGGGGCACCAACTACGCCGCCGCCGCGGGCCTGACCAGCGCGCTTTCGCGGAACACCCTGTTCGAGGTGCGCTACGCCGCGTGGCGGGCCGGCTTGGTCCATGACTCGCAAACCGGGAGTACGGAAATCCCTTTCGTCAACTACGACGCGACCCCCACCACCGCCTATTCCGGAGGAATCACGTATCCCTGGGACTACTGGACCTGGAGCCACCAGTTCCGCGCGAAGCTGACCCACTACGCCGAGGAGTTTCTCGGCGCACAGCATGAGTTCCGCTTCGGCGTCCAGTTCGCCGCCGGCCTCGCCGAGGTGGCGGTCGCTGCGGCGCGGAACGGGACCTACCTCTATCAGTCAGGCGGCGTGCTCTACCAGGTGGTCCAGGAGCCGTACCGCTACGGCGGCACCTCCCGCGACCACGGCTTCTTCGTGGACGATACGGTGACGGTCAACGACCGGCTCACGCTGAATCTCGGGTTCCGCCTCGACGTGAACCGGGGCGGCATTCCGGCCTACGAGCTGCTCGGCCGTCCACCAGCCGGGGAGGCCAGCCGCTTCGTCTCCGTCAACGCGGTGACGGTTCCCGGCAGCGCGCCGGGGTTCCCGGACATCGTTCGCTGGAGCCTGCTGAGTCCGCGCCTGGGATTCAGCTTCCGTCCGGAGGCGGGCCGGTCGGCGATCAAGGGGTTCTTCGGGGTGCACTACGACCAGAACGTGATCGGAAACTGGAACGCGCCCGCGCCCGGAGTCACCCCGCTCGAGATCCGCGTCGTGAACCCTGATGGCTCGCCCGGCGCGTTGCGCTACCGGGTGACCGCCGCCGAGCTGAATCAGCCCGAAAACCTCCTCGCGCCGCGTTCCTTCCACTTCACGGCCGCGTATGAGCGCGAGATCGGCAGCGCTCTTTCCGTCGGAGTCCAGTACGTGCACAAGTACGCGGACCGGCTGGTGGGCTGGTCCATCCTCGGCGGAAGCTACGAGACCGTCCCGTGGACCGACCCCTGGTCCGGGACGTCGCTCTCGCTGCTGAATGAAATCGAGCCGCCCACGCTGGTGAAAGGCAATACGCCCGGGGACTTCCCGGGGGCGCCCGAGAAGTACGAGCATACGTACGACGGACTCGTTGTCAGCTTCACGGCGAGGGACGCCGGACGGCTGAACGTGCAGGGGTCCTACACCTGGTCCAGGTCCGCCGGTTTGATCTCCCGCCCCTGGAGCCAGTCCCAAAACAGCCCGTTCTACGGAAGCCAGGTGGGCCAGGACCCGAACTCGTGGCAGCGAGCCCGGCAGCGACTCCAGGGTGACCGGCCGCACATGTTCCGACTGCAGAGCGTCGCCTTCCTGCCGCGGGACTTCATGGTGGCGGCGAACGCGAATTTCGAGAGCGGAAAGCCGTTCTCGCGACAGGTCCGCGGACCCTCCCAGCTCCTGAACCAACGACCCGATCCCATCATCGTGGAGCCGGCGGGCTCGCGCGCCGGGCTGCGGCAACCATTCCTCTGGCTCCTCGACCTTCGGTTGGGCAAGCACATCGATGTCCGCGGCGCCGCTCTCGAACTCGAGGTCTGGCTCTACAACGCCCTGAACAGCGCCGCGAGCATCTGGATGACCAGCCTCCAGCTCAAGGACCCCGGCGACACTTTCATCCCCTCGAGTTGGGTGGAGCCCCGTCGGGTCATGCTGCTCGCCGGGATCTCGTTCTGAGGCCGCTGACGGCGTGCCGGAACCCGGAGTACTGCGCAGCCCGCAGGCGTGGTCACCTGCCGCGCCACGCTGGAATGCCAGGGCGCCTTGGGCGAGCTCTTGGAGCCGTGGGCAGGGCTCACCTCCTTCCGGCCCACAGCCGCGCGGCGCCCCGCCAAGGCAACGAAAGGACGAAGAGCCCGTTGTGGATGTCGCTGACGATCACCGTTCCCGACGGCAGCTAGGGATACACGCTTCAGGCGCCCTCGAGATGGACATCGTCGTTTTGGGGGAACGTGTCGAAGAAAGCGACCTGGCGTAACTCCTGCGGCCCCTCGTGCACGCCCACCAGGACTATCTCGAACTGCTCTTCCTCCCGCCCT
>MPMW01000050.1 GCA_002238705.1 Acidobacteria bacterium bin61
CCCGAGAGGGCCGCGGAACGGATCACGCCAATCACGTTCAAGAGCGTCCACGTCGCGAACGCCAGGGTGACGCGGAGGATGAGAAGTCCCGGGGTAGCGCGCGATCCACCCGCCGTACCGGGACAGGCTCGGTGCGTCCCGCTGCGGCGGACGCCGAGGGGTTGGCAGTCCCAGCAGGACCCGCCGCCCGATTCGTCGCTCCCCGACCGGTTCCGGGTCGGAGAGCGCGCTCACGGCGGCGAAGGGCTCCGCCCCTTCTACCGGTCCTCGTCGGGCCCGCTCGCGGGCGGGCGCACCAGATCCACGATGGCCCCGGGATGGGAGACCCGGATGGCGGCGCCTGCGGCCAGGCGAACCGGCTCCCGGAAGGCGAACTTCTCCGCCCAGTCCGAATCGAGCCGGCGAATGCGCAGCAGCGGCGTCACCGCCCCGTCGCTTCCTACCGTTTCCACGGCGAATCCCTCGGGTCCCGGGTCGAGCCCCTCGGGCGGCAGCACCGACAGGAGAGTCGCCGGCCCCACGGCGGTCGTTCCCGGCTCGACCGCCAGCGTCTCCACGGGGCGCGTCCGGTCCGAAAGCGGCGGGAAGACGGCCACCTGGGGTTCATCCTCGAACTCCAGCCCTTCGGTGTCGAACCCCTTGCGGTAGGACAGATGGAGGAAGAGATCCGCGTCCTCAGGAAGGCGGTCGAAGACTCCCTCCGGCCGCAGGCGCGGCCCCTGCCCCACCACCCAGGTGAAGATCGGTGTTCCGGTTGCGCATTCGGAGCCGGCGAGGAGAACCGCGCGCCGCAGGATCGAGACCGCCTCGCCGGGAATCAGTGCGAACCCGGCGGCCGCCGCGCCCACTCCCTCACCCCGGACAAGGGGCCGGCAAACGGACGCCTCGGACTCCATTTCGCCGATCCTGACCGGCTCGCTCAGCGTGAGCCGGCTCATCGGCAGATCCGTCGCTGCACCCGGAATCTCCGGTTCGTCCGCTGGCGCCGGGCCCTCGGGCGCGAGCCCGATCGCCCAATCCACGAGCATGTCCGTCTCCCGCTCGTCGAGCGTCCGGGCATGGGCAAAAAGCCCGGTCCCATCATCCGGCAGCCAGGGCGGCATCTTCCGCTCGAGAACCTGCCGGGCGATGGAGTTGGCCCACGGCAGCGCGTCCAGATACCGCATCAGGTTGACCGGCGCGGGGCCGATCCCGGAGTGGCAGGAGGCGCAGTGCTGCTCCAGAAGGGGGCGGATGTCACGCCAGTAGCCGTAGCGGGAGAGTTCCGGCTCGTGGGCGGCGGCATCGTCAAACCATCCGGGGACCACCACCACGCCAAGAGCGCCAAGCATCAGCCCCCCGGTCAGGAGCGCGGTACGCCTCAAGGTCTTCATTCGTCGCTCCTTCACTCCGGCGCCCGCTCCGGGAGCCCCCGCATCCCCTCCGCGAAGATCTCGTAGGCCTCTCCGACACGGATCCGGTCCCCCTGGTCTCCGTAGAGGTCGAGCAGCCAGGCGCCCCGCACGATCCGCTTGAGCGCCACCCAGGGACGATCCGACGCCCCTTCGCCGTAGGCGAGCGCCAGTTCCTTGGCTTCAAGCGCCGGGATGAAGAGGTCGGCCCAGCGGCCCTGCTCGATCAGCGACTGAACCCGGCGGTCCCGGTCGCGGATGGCGTCCAGAATCGCCTGGGGCGTATCGGGCACCCGTAGTTCTGGAAGTGCCGCCGGAGCCGCCTCGCCGGCCAGCGCCGCCTTCTCCGCTTCCGACAGGAAGATGAAGTCGAAGCGGTCCTCGTCGTCGCGGTCGGGGAACCGCACGAACGCGGTAAATGCCGCCCGCTCTCCGGCGACGGCATCCACGGGCGTTTCGAGCGTGCCCGAGGCCGCCGAGAGCGCCACCGGATCACCGAGCGGCGTCCCGTTGTCGTCCGCCGGAACCACCCGCGCCCTGAAAGGTTCCGGTTCGATCGGGCGCGTGAAGGAGTCGTAGAAATAGAGACGGAAGGCCCCGTCCTCCAGAGCGCCCTCCAGATGATGTACCCCGTCCGGAGCCATGAACAGGACGCCGCCGTGGCGGGCGTTGTGGTCGCCGTGGGCGGAGACCCGGGTCGTCATCTGACGGGGGGCGTCGCCCTCGCAGACCCCGGGTTCGACGAAGACCCGATCGGGATCGGAGGGGCAGAACCAGATCACTTCGCGGGTTGCCGGAACGAGCGGATCCCCCGTGTCCGGGCAGATGCCGGGTCCCTCCTCCACCACGGTGTCCTCCTGGGCCAGGCAGACGTAACGCGTCACCAGGGTGCGGCGCACCAGCGCCATCCCGCAGAGCGGACAGCGGCCCTCGCCGTGGGCCTGGTGGTCCCGGTGCATGGGGCAGAGCCAGACCGTGTAGGCGTCGTCCGGGGTATCGGCGCCCTGGACCTCCTGGACGGCCTGGGCCGCGGGAACCGCGAACCCGCCCGGCAATCCGACTCCAAGAGCAAGGGCAACCAGCAGCCCTGTCCGGACGCTCATGGCCGGAAAGTTAGCAGGATGGGGGTTTGGGGGCTGTTCGCCGCGCTGCCGCCAACCAAATCGGCGGCGCGCGGTTTCGACCGCCTCTCGGCGGTCGATGCCGGCTGGTTTCCGGAGCAGAGCGATAGCTCTGCGCAGACCCCTTGAGCACGAGGGATGGAAGACGGCGCCAGCCGGCATCCATTCCTCGTAGCTCGGGAACCCGGCGCTCCGAGGTCTCGCGCAACGGCTGCCGGCCGGAGGCGAGCGTTCCAAGCCGTGCCGGGGGTCCCGGAGGGAGAGGTCATCCGGTCTCGCGGCCCTCTCGGGCCGCGATGCCGGTCTCAGGACCCAATACTGTTGCTTTAGCACCTCAAGCATTACTTGAAGTGCCCCAAAACGGGCCGCCACGCCGTCGAATCGCGGCGTTCTCTCGCCAAATGCAACAGTATTGGGTCTCAGGACCGGCGCTCCGAGGCTGGCGGCGGCCTCTACTCCCGCCTTGTCAGGTTCACCACGATGCCGCCGGTGGCGCGAACCAGATCGGCCGGCGTGATCATGATCTCCTCGCCCCAGACGCCGGCGCCCACCCCGAGGACCTCTTCTTCCATGAGGTCTTCGTCAATGAAGGTCCGGACGCCGTCCTGCTGCCAGGAGAACGGGGGAATCGAGCCGATGCGGTATCCGGTGAACTCGATGACCGCATCGGGACTCGCCAGCCGGATGTTGCGGTTCCCCATCGCCTTCTTCAGCTTCCCCGAAATGACGTTCCTGTCGCCGCCCACCGCGATGAGCGCCCGTTCCCCCGTCCCGGACTGGAAGATCAGCGTCTTCACCATCTGGCTCTCGCTGAATCCCAGCGCGTGCGCCACCGAAGCGGCCCCCTTGGGGGTCGAATCGGGAAAGACCCGGCGCTCCCACGAGACTCCGAGCGCTTCGAGATGGCGGTGCGCCGGCAGCGTCCACCCCGTCATGCCGCCCTCCGGGCCATCTGCCGGCCCACCTGTTTTCCAAGCCAGCGCACCACGAACCGCGGCAGCAGGCGCGGCACCAGCGGCACCAGCCGCGGAAAGAAACCGGGGTTGATCACCACTTTCCCCTTGAGCGCACCCCGGTAGCCGGCCCGGGCCACCGGTCCCGGATCGGCGAGCGCGAGCCGCCGGATCCCCGAGAAACCCTCGATACCGGCAGTCCCCAGGAATGGCGTATTCACCGGGCCGGGACACAGCACGCTCACCGTGACGCCCGTTCCGGCGACTTCCCCGGCCAGCCCCTCGGTGAGATGGAGGACGAAGGCCTTGGTGGAGGCATAGGTCGTGAAACCGAGCCCCGGCACGTAACCGGCGCCGGACCCGACGTTCAGAATCCTGCCCCGGCCCCGCTCGAGCATTCCGGGGAGATAGAGGTGGCAGAGATCGGCGAGCGCCGCCAGGTTCAACCCGATCATCTTGCGCTGCACGGCGAGCGGGACATCCGCGAAGCGCCGGCTCATCCCGAATCCCGCGTTGTTGATCAGGAAGTCCACCTCCAGGCCGCGCTCCCCGGTTTCCGCGTGGAGTCGTTCCGGCGTTCCCGGCTCCGCCAAATCCATCGGCAACACCACCACCCGCACTCCGTGGTCGCCGCGGATTTCCGCCGCCGCCTGCTCGAGGCGTCCGGCGTGTCTGGCGACCAGAATCACGTCGCGCCCATCGGCCGCGGCGAGCGACGCCAGTTCGCGGCCGATTCCGGTCGAACCGCCGGTGATCAGCACCCAGCCCGTTGTGTCCATGTCGTAGTCTATTAGCAGCCTGTGGTGACAGTGCCGTAAGCTCCGAGAATGGCGAGGCGCACGGCTGACAAGGCGCGTGAGGGAGGAATACCGGGTGTATTCCGACAGAAACGCAACGATGAAGGCCGTGCAACGGCCCGGTTCAGCCGGGATGCATCGCCGTTCGAATGCCGCGTCACTGTTGCCACAGGCTGCTGACCTCCCCGCGCCCGGTATTTTGCCGGACCCTTCCCGGTCATGGCCCGCAATCATCCCCCTCGTCCCACCACCGCCATCCCGCGCGAGCTGTCCCAACTCGCGTTCAACGGCAGGGTCCTCCAGGAAGCGCGGGACGAGACCGTTCCCCTGGTAGAGCGCCTTCGTTTCCTGGGCATCTTCTCGAGCAACCAGGACGAGTACTACCGGGTCCGGGTGGCAGCGCTCCAGCGTATCCAGAAGATCACTCCCAGCCGGCGGCGGGACCTCGACTGGGATCCGTCGGTGCTGCTCGCCGACATCCAGCGCCAGATCCTTCGCGACCAGTCCATCTTCCTGGAGACCTACGAAGCACTGGTGCGCGAACTGGAGCAGCACGGAATCCGCATCATCACCGAAGCCGACCTGAGCCCCGAGCAGGGCGAGTACGTCCAGGATTACTTCGTCCGCAGAGTGCGTCCCCACCTGACTCCGATCATGCTGGAACGGAGCGGGCAGACACTCAATCTCGACGAGCGCGAGATCTACCTGGGCGTCCGGGTCGTGCGCTCGGGCCGGCGCCGGCCGATGTACGCCATCGTGGACATCCCCACCCGTTCCGCCGGGCGGTTCGTCCGTCTTCCCTCGGTGGCGGGACACACCGACGTCATCCTGCTCGAGGACGTGATCCGGTACCGGCTACGCGAGATTTTCTCCATCTTCCAGGTCGAAGCCGCTGAGGGCTATGTCCTCAAGATCACCCGCGACTCGGGTCTCGATCTCGATGGCAGCCCGAAGGACAGCTATCTGCGGAAGGTGGAAAAGAGCGTGAAGCGGCGGCTCACCGCCGCACTCGTCCGCTTCGTCTTCGACCAGGCGATGCCAAGCGATCTCCTGGAGGCGCTTTGCCGGAGCCTCCACATCAAGGACCGGAGCGTGCTCGTGCCGGGGGGACGGCATCACAACTTCAAGGATTTCATCCGCTTTCCGCGGCTCAGGAGCGGCCTCCGTTACGAGCGCTGGCCGACCCTGGGCATCCCCGCCATCGATCGGGAGCGTTCCATCATGCGGGCCATGCGGCGCCGCGACATCCTGATCCAGACGCCCTACCAGCGCTTCTCCTATCTGATCGATCTGCTCCGGGAGGCGGCGATCGACCCCAAGGTCACCCGGATCTCGGTCACCATGTATCGCGTCGCCAACAACTCCGGGGTGGTGAACGCCCTCGTGAACGCGGCGCGCAACGGAAAGAAGGTCACCGCGGTGGTGGAACTCACCGCGCGCTTCGACGAGACCACCAACATCGAGTTCACGGACGTGCTCACCCGCGAGGGGGTCCGTGTGGTCTTCGGCCCGGAGGACCTCAAGGTCCACGCCAAGATGGGGCTGATCGAGCGCCGGGAACGCGGGGAACGCGCCCTCTACGGCTTTCTCGGCACCGGCAACCTGAACGAGGACACCGGGAACCTCTACGCGGATCACTTCCTCCTCACGACCCACGAAGGGATCTGCCGGGACGTGGCCCGCCTCTTCCGCGTCATTCGCCGGCCGTACGAAACCCGCGACATGGAGCATCTGGTCGTTTCCCCGTGGACACTCCGGACCACGGTGGAACACCTCATCCACACGGAGATCGCGCGCGCCCGCCGGGGCGAACCGGCATCCATCGAGGCCAAGCTGAACCACCTGACGCAGCCGGACGTCGTCGCTCTCCTCGAGGAAGCGGCCGAAGCCGGGGTGCGCATCCGCCTGATCACGCGCGGGACCTTCTCGATCCCCACCGAGAACCTGCCGGCGAAGGCCGATTTCAAGGCCATTTCGATTCTGGACCGCTACCTGGAACACTCGCGCATCTTCGTCTTCGGAAACGGCGGGGATCCGCTCTATTACTGCACGTCCGCAGACTGGATGCCGCGTAATTTCGATCGGCGGATCGAAGTCGCGTTCCCGGTCTATGACAAGCACATCAAGGACCAATTGCGGCAATACCTCGATCTCCAGTGGGCCGACAACTGCAAGGCCCGGAAACACGACTCCGCCGGCCGAAACGAGCGGGTTCCTTTCTCAGCGCCGCGGCGGGCAGCTCAGGAGTCCATCTACCGCCTGCTCGCGGAGCAGGCGGAAACGGAGCGGGCGCAGTTCGAGAAGCAGCGAGCGGCCGGGGCGCACTCCTCTTCGTCCGTGGACGACGGACGCCTTGCGGAACCCGAAGCGGCTCAGCCGGAGGTGCAGTTGACCAGCAGCGCCGCGAGTTCCTCTCCGGCATCGAGCCGCGCGTAGGCCCTTCCCGCCTGCGCCAGGGGAACCCGGAGGGTCACCAGCGTCTCAAGCGGGATGCCGCCGAGCAGTTCCCAGGCAAGACGGCGGCGCCGCTCGATGGTCCACCCCGGTCCCAGCGGCGGGAGATGGCTGACCTGACTGGAGACGATGCGGACTCGCCCGCGATGGAACCAGCCCCCGAGATCGAGAGGCGTGGGGCCGCCCGCCAGCCAGGAGCCCGCGATCACCCGCCCGTCCCGGGCCGCCGCTCGGATCGCGGCATCGAGACCGGACCGGCTGCCGGACACCTCGAAGACCAGCTCGGCGCCGCCGAAAAAAGCGCGGCGAACCCGCTGAGCAGCCTCTTCCGGCGGTACCGCCTCCCGCGCGCCGAACTCCAGCGACCGGCGCCGGCGATCCGGCTTCGGTTCGACCGCGATCAGTCCCCCGAGCGGATACCGGGCGAGGAGCGCGGTCAGCGCCAGCCCGAGCGCCCCCTGCCCCACCACGACCACCCGCTCCCCGATCCGGGGAGCTCCGTCGAGGAGCAGGTTCACGGCGGTTTCGAGATACGGGAAGAGCGCCGCCCGCTCGTCGGGGACGCCGGCCGGGATGGGTAGCAACGCTTCCGCCGGGATACAGAAGATGCTCTGGTGAGGTACGAAGGCGAACACCCGGGAACCGGCCGCCGGAGCGCCTTCGGGCGGGTTGGATCCAAGGGCTTCCACCCGGCCCACCGAGGCATAGCCGTAGGGAAACGGGAACCGGAACGCGCCGCCGCGGTACGCCGCAAGGGTTTCGTCCCGCGCGAGTTCGGGATCGAGGCGACCGCGATAGGCGGCGAGTTCCGTGCCTGTGCTGATCGCGGACACAGAGGTGCGCACCCGCGCCTCGCCCGCCGCGGGCGCGGGCGCCGGCTCGCGACGCACACCGACCCGGCGCGGTCCGTCGAACCACACGGCGAGCCGCTCCGCAGCCGGAGCCGTACGGGTCACGGACTCAGGCCTCGCGCTCCGCGGCCGGAACCCGGCCCCGGACGCCGAACCGGGGACGCCCGGCGAACACCAGGTCATCGTCGAGACGCGCCCACCCGAGGCCGGAAAGCTCCACCGGCGCGGGTACCCGGGCGAGCGCCGGCTCACCACCGACCAGCCGGGGGGCGACGGTAATCACCACCCAATCCGCGAGCCGTTCCGCAAACATCGAAGTGAGCACCCGGCCGCCACCTTCCACAAGCAGGCGCCGCACGCCGCGACGGTGCAGCGCGCGCATCACCGACCGCAGCGGCATCCCGCGCTCCGTGGCCCGAAACCGCAGCACCGTCACCCCGGCGGCGCGCAGCCGGGCGGCCCGCTCGAGCGAGGCTCCGAAGCTCGTCGCGACGAGTGGCCGGGGGACGACGCCGGAAGCGCCGTCCCCCCGAAGCAGCCGGGCGGGGGGCGGAAGGCGAAGCCGGCCGTCGAGGATCACCGGCAGCGGGGCGTCCCCCCGCCCCCGCCTCCCGGTTGGGCGGGGGGAGAGGCGGGGGGACGACGCCGAAAGCGCCGTCCCCCCGAAGCAGCCGGGCGGTGGGCGGAAGGCGAAGCCGGCCGTCGAGGATCACCGGCAGCGGACTGTCCCCACGCACCAGTCTCACGTTGAGGCGGGGATCATCGGCGAGGACGGTGCCGATCCCCACGAGAATCGCGTCGTGACCGGCACGAAGCCGGTGCGTGAGTTCGAGGGAACGCGACCCGCTCAGCCGGAGCGGCTCGCCGGGTCTCGCCGCGATGGAGCCGTCGAGGCTCTGGGCGTAACTGACGGTCACGCGGGGACGGCGCCGCGCCCCCTCCGCCTCGCGCGAGATCAACTGGGAAACCAGGCGCTCGAGCCCCGCCGCGGGAGAGCCCGCAGAGGTGGAACGCGGGGTCACGGGGAACCCGGCGCCGCCCCGTTCTCCGGATCCTGCGCCGGGGCGCTTCGGAATCCCACATCGTCCAGAAGGACGTTCCCGGTGACCTCCGGGTCGAGCCGGAACCGCACGCCGATCACCGGCGGGGGCCCTGGGGGAGGCGCGGGGGCCGGTGGCGCGGCACCGGGAGCCGCAGGCGGTGGTGCGGGCGGCGGCGGCAGCAGCCGCGCGCCCGGGATGGCGACCGTTTGCGGGATTTCCTCAGCGATGCGGCGATACCGCTCTCGATTCATGCGGCGTGACTTCAGGAATTGCACCTCGAAGGGAGGTTCCGGGGAGATGGCGTCGGCGACCCCGAACTCCGGTCCCTCCACCTCTTCCGGGAACAGCAGCTGCACCGTCATCGCGAGGGCCGGGGCCGCGGCCGTAGATTCATCTTCGGAGGGCTCCGGGTTCCAGACGACGGACAGCACGAAGTCGTCCTCGCCGCGAATCGCAATCGGTTCGGCGAAATGGATCTCGTAGGCCGGATCCTCTCCCTCTTCCCCTGACACCTCGAGGCGCACCGCCGAAGTGGCCTGCTTGGAGCCGTCGCGGAAGTGGACTTCCTCCTCGTTCCAGCCGGAAAACCCGCGCGCCTCGATGGCCGCTCCCTCGGCAGTGGCGGTAGCGAGATGGAGATCTTCCTCGAAGCCCGCCACGATGCGGGTGCGCGAGTCCACATACTGGCTCTGGTACCGGGTATCGGGAAGGAACGCCCCGCCGGCGCGGTAGTCGCGGAACAGCGGAACGAATCCCGCCTCCCCGAGAAGGGTCGCGCGGAGGAACGCACTGACGTAGACCTCCGCCACCCGCTGCTGCTCGGCCGGGGAAAGGAGCGGCCCGCGATTGAGCCAGAACATTCCCCAGAGCCCCGAATCCATGCCCCAGGTAGTGTTGAACTGACCGTGGTTTCCGCGGTGCGCCACCAGTCCCGCCTTGAAGCGGAACCCGAGCAATCCCTCGGAGTCTTCGGCGGCGCCGTCCCATCCGGTCCGATGGAATTGGCGGAGACCGTGGAAGCTCGGCTCGTCGGTGTCGTAGGAACCCTGGAGGGCCAGGAAGTTGACGCCGTCCAACTCGATGCGCCGCGAATAGCGCCGGTCGATCTGCGCGATCGCCACCACGGACTCGATCCCGAACCCGTAGTCGAACCGGTAGTTCGCGTTGTCCGGGAAGGCGGGGAGTTCGTTGAAGGCGGCGGCGATGGCGGCCGCCTCCCCGCCCCGTGAATGCCCGAGCAGCGCTACCCGGTCGAGATCGAGGCGGTTGTAGAGGGGTGAGCGCGGGTCCCGGTTCCACGTCCGGAACAGCCTGAGATGCTCGAGCAGCAGGATGCCGCGGGCGGGCATCTCCCGCCCTCCGAAATCACCCGACCAGCTTCCATTGAGAAAGTTGGCGTCGACGGACGCGGTCGCGATCCCGTGGCTCGCGAGCAGGTCTCCCAGGTAGTCGTAGCCGGCGTCCGAGAAGTCCTCCATTCGGTGGTTCCCGTGGACGATGAGGGCCACCGGGCGACGATTCCCCGGCTCGGTATCGGGAAGGTGAAGCCGACCGTTCCGGGGAGCGTCCTCCAGGCCGAAACCCCACCA
Source organism: Acidobacteria bacterium bin61 (assembly GCA_002238705.1). GTDB lineage: Bacteria > Acidobacteriota > Vicinamibacteria > Marinacidobacterales > Marinacidobacteraceae > Marinacidobacterium. The sequence goes on from MPMW01000050.1 coordinate 10,200, forward strand.
CCATTCCCGGTGGGTCGCGCGAAACCCGCGCCATTCCGGGAGCAGGAGGCTGAGATCCACGGACGCCGACCGGATGGTCACCTCTTCGCCGTACTCCGGCCGGTGCACGTCCCGTCCGCTGCCGTAGGTCAGGAGGCGAACCCGGTGGGGGCCGCGAGCTGCCGGATCTTCCACGAGCGCAGGCGGCGGTTGCGGCTGAGGCTGGGGGCTTCGGACGTAGGGATCGTCCCCCGGAGCGAAGAACCACGTTCCTCCGGCGACGATGACCGCGCCGCCCACGAGCGCGAGCAGCAGGCCGCCCCTGCCGTACGCCGGCCCGTGCGGGCGAAACAGCATGGCGAGTCCGGCGCCGATGAGGAACGGTCCGCCGAAGACGACCACCAGAAGTCCCGGGAAGAGCGCATCCGGCCAGCCGAAAATGGTGCTCCGCAGCAGCCACAGGCTCGCCCCGGCCGCCGCCAGCAGCAGGAAGGCATCCGGGGAGAGCCACCCGACGAAGCGCTCGGCGACCCGGCTCAGCGCGACGAAGATCACGAGCGAAACCAGGCCCGCCATCAGCCCCGCCAGCGACGCCAACAACCAGCCCGGAATCGCCCCGAAGGAGACCGCCGCCAAGGCGTGCAGGACGACCACGCTCAGCGCGCTCGTGGCCGCCCCGGCCACGAAATAGCGCCGGATGATCGGGGCGTAGTCCGTGCGTGGCACTCCTCAGGCCCTCCTGCGCCTCAGGCTCCGTCGGAGCTGGCTAGTCGCCCCCGCCCCGAAGGTAGTCGTCGGTTCCGTCCAGCCAGTCCTGCCGCGGCGGGGTGAAGATGTCCACATCGAGGGTGTCTTCCAGCGCGATCGCCTTGTGCGGCACCCAGGAAGGCAGGACCAGCACCTCTCCCGCCTTCACGTCGATCGGTTCCGAGTCCTCGTCCTCGATCCAGAACCGGAGCGCCCCGCTGATCACGTAAGTGATCTGTTCGTTGTCGTGCGAGTGCATCGGAACCACGGCGCCCTTGTCCAGGTAGACATGGGTGAGCATGGCCCGATCCGCGGTGATGATCCGGCGGCTGAGCTGGTCGGTCAGGCGTTCCTTCTCCATGGCTTCCCAGCGGATGTGACGAACTTGATCTCTCGCGCTCACGGGAGCTTCCCTTCCCGCCCTCCGGGGCGGGATCCGATGATACCCGCCGGGGAATCAGTTCCAGTAGCCGGCCTGGAGCCCCAGGACGATGCCCGAGGCGCCAACCACCAGCGGGAAGGCGGCAAGCCCGAGCAATGCCCGGATGCCGAGGCCGAGGGAACCCGGGGCGAACACCACGACGGCTTGCGCTACGAACGTCCCGTAGAGAGCGCCATAAGCAACATCCGGCTGGTCGCAGAAGGGGCAGTCGGGGGGGCCGGGCGTCTGGATGTTGCAAAACGCCGCACCGCCGTTCCAGAGGGAAACGCAACCGCAGTCGTAGATCAGGTGGCAGACATTCAGGAAAAAAGTCGCCGCCACCGCCACCAGCGGGGCAAGCACCAGAGCCCGGATCGCCAGTTTCCGCAGGTTCATCGGTCTATTCCATCTCTGGCGCGCCGGAGGCGCCCGCTCCCCCGGAGTCTAAGGCCGGGAGCGCCGCGCTTCAGCGCGGAGGTGCGGGCCGCCCGCACCTCCGGCCCACTAGAATTCCACCCGAACATGGACCGCAGCAGGCGTCGGGTGGCGGGCCTGCTGCTCCTGCCTGCCTTGCTGGTCGTGGTCGTGGTGGCTGCGGTTCCAATCGGGTTGCTGTTCCGGGTGGCCCTCTACCCCCCCGGCCCCGTCGCTCCGCTCAGCGGCGGCCCGGGACTCGATTCCTTCGCCGGGCTGCTGAGCGCTCCCTATCCGTCGGTGGCGCTCAGGACGCTCCGCCTTTCCCTCCTGACCACCGTGCTGGTCACCGTCCTCGGTTTTCCGGTGGCGCTGTTCCTGTCCCGTTCGCGGGGGCTCTCACGCCGGATCCAGACGCTGCTCATCGTTTCCCCGCTGCTGATGTCCGTGGTGGTCCGGGCGTACGGCTGGATGCTGATCCTTGGCCGGCAGGGCTTCGTCGGCGAGACCCTCGCCGCGCTCTCGCTTCCCCGCGTCGGCCTCCTGCACACCGAGGCGGCGGTGCTCCTCGCGCTGACGGAGTCGTTTCTCCCGTTCATGATCCTGGCGCTCGCTGCCAGTCTCGACCGGATCGACCCCGACCTCCTCGCCGCCGCCCGCGGCCTCGGAGCGTCATCGGCGCGCACCTTCTTGCAGGTCGTGGTGCCCCTGACTCTGCCCGGATTCGTCGCCGGCGCGAGCTTCGTGCTGGTCGGAAGCCTCTCCGCCTACGCCATTCCCGCCCTGCTCGGCGGATCGGCCGCCCGCACCTTCGTGATGGAAATCTACGAGCTGGTCACCATCAGCTTTGACTGGCCCACCGCGGCCGCCGCCTCCCTCGTGCTTCTCGTCTTCGCCTCGACGCTGCTCGGCGGGGGGGCGCTGCTCAGCCGCCGGCGCTCGGCGCGCACCTTCGGTACCTGAGGGGGCCTTGGTGATGCGTATCGCGCTCGGAGCAGCCGCTGTGGTCGCCTACGGAGTGCTGCTGCTGGCTCCGCTCGCGGTGATCCTCTACTCCGTGAGTCCGGGGGCCGCGCTCGAGATCCCGCCGTCCGGCGCGAGCCTACGCTGGTACGCGGGCCTCGCCGACCAGCCGCGCCTTGTTTCCGGCCTGTTCACGAGCCTGGGGCTGGGCGCGATCGCGACGGGAGCGGCGCTCGTCACCGGGATTCCCGCCGCCCTCGCCCTCACCCGGGGCTCCCTGCCGGGCCGCGAGGCCATCCTCGCCGTACTGCTTTCCCCGCTGAGCCTTCCCGGCCTCGTCCTCGGTCTGGGCGTGTTGACGAGCGCCGCGGTGCTTGCGAACGCCACCGGCATTCAGACCGCCGGAACACTGCTGCCGCTGTTCGCGGCCCACCTGCTCATCACCATCCCCTGGGTCGTCCGCAGCGTCACCGCGTCGCTGGAGTCCGCCGACCCGGCGCTCGAAGACCAGGCCCGCAGCCTGGGCGCCGGCCCGTTCGCAACGCTCTTCCTGGTGACCCTGCCAACTGCCCGCGCGGGTATCGTTGCCGGCGCGGTGTCCGCTTTCGTGATTTCCTTCGGCAACTTCGCGCTGTCCCTGCTGCTGGCCAGCGGCCGGACCGTGACGCTGCCCGTGGCGATTTATGAAGCCGTGGACCGCTACCAGGATCCCACCGTCGCCGCGATCAGCACGCTCACGATCGCCGCCGCGGTCGGCGCCGCCCTGCTCACGGATCGGATTTCCGGGCCGCTCAAGACCCGGGGATCTCCGTCGCGGGGTGGTCGGCAAGAGAGTCCCGCCGGCCTCAAAGCAGTTCGATGAAGACCGGAAGGCGCCCGCCGCGCCGGCACCGGGCGGCCGGGCGCCGCTTCTTGTTCCTCGCCGCGGGCGGGGGGGCGGTCGGGGGGGGGGGGGCGGGCCGCGTTTTCTTGTTCCTCGCGGCGGCCGGGGTGCTGCTCGGGTGTGGCGGGCGCGCCCCCGAGGACCTGGTGATCGCGGTCCCTCCCGGCCGCATCGCCGACCTCGAGGCGTACTTTGCCGGCCCCTTCGAGGCGGCGACCGGCGCAAACCTCATCCCGGTGGGGCTCCGCTCCGCCGATCAGGCCGCCCGGGTGCGCGTCGAGAGCGGGAATCCATCGTTGGACGTCCTGTGGATCGACGCGGGCGAAGCTGCTCTGCTGGCGCGCGAGGGACTCGTCGAGACACCGTTCGACCCGGCGGCTTCGCAGCAAGAGGCGCTCAGAATCCCGAACGTCGCGTGGGCCGACCCGGAAGCCTGGTTCAGCCAGGCAGCCCTCCCGGCAACGTTCGCTTCCGCGATCGGCTTCCTCTACAACACGGAGGAACTTCCTTCTCCCCCCGCCTCGTGGGAAGCACTCGAGGATCCCGGACTCGCAGGGCGACTTGCCCTGTTCGGCTTCGGTAGCACTCTCGGCCCACTCACGGTCGCCGCACTCGCCCGCATCGAAGCGGGAAGCGAGACGGATGCGGATGCGGGCTTCCGAAGACTGAGTCGCCTGCAGCCGAATGTGCTGCTGTTCGGCACCAGCGGACCCGCAAACAACCAACTGGTAGCCCAGGGCGAAGCCTGGCTAACCCTCGGACTGCCCTCCCAGGCTCGGCACCTCGCGAACGAAGGTGCGCCGGTCGGCTGGGTCGCTCCTGCGGAGGGCGCGATTGCCCTGCCCCAGGGTATCCAGGTCGTGGCCGGAACCCGGCGTCCGGAACTGGCGCGGGCGTTTGCCGACTACATGTTCTCCCGTGCCGCACAAGATGTGGCGGCACAGCAACTCCAGTTGGTCCCGTCGCGCGCCGATGCGGAGATCCCGCCCGGCCTGCCGCCGCCGGACGCGCTGATGCGGCTCGACATGGTGACCCTGGGTGACCTGCGTCCTTCGTGGGCAACCCGTTTCCGTCGCGAGATGATTCCCTGATGACGACCCCCGAAAATCCACCCGTTTCCCAGGAGAGCGTGACCGCGCTCGCCGACTGCTTGATGCCGCACCCGGCTGCGTTGGGATCCCGCGCCGCCGGTTTCCGAAGCCGGCTGGAACGCCTCGCCACCGATTGGGTCCGGGCGGGCATCACGGCACCGGCCCGGGAAGCACCGGAAGGGTGGGCCGGGCCGCCCGACCCTGCGGAGGTGGACCCCGACTCCGTCAACCTGGTCCGGGCAACCCACCTGGAGGACCTCCGCGAAGCGGCGGAGTGGGCCGCAAGCGCGCGTTTTCTGAGCAACGAGCGGCGGTCGGCCGTGGCCCTGCTCACCGATGTACTGGCTATCGGCGGCGCCGAGCCGCTGCCCGCATTCCTTTCCGGTGACGAAGCGGGCGGGATTCTCGATTCTTTCGGGAACGTGTCCGCCCCGTCGGTGGCGCTCTGGCGGCCCGTGGACGGTCGGGAGTCAGCGGGGATCTGGTCCGCGATCGTCTGGAATCGCTTCGTGGGGGATCCCCAGGAACTCCACGCCGGCCCCGAATGCGTCGCCGCCGCGGTGGCGGCAGCCGAGGCGCGCGATCGCACTCTCGGGGAACTCCTCGACGCCATCGTCGTCGGTTGCGGCATTGGGGCCTGGCACCGGGACGCCGTCGGGACGGCCATGGAGGAGGCCGGGATCCACTCGCCGGGGGCGCTCGCCCCTGTCGCCTCCGCCGCCGCGGTCGGGCGGCTCGAGGGAATCGGCGTCCGGCAAATCGCCCAGGCCATCCGGCGCGCGAGCGCGCTCACCCCGATACATCCCTATCGGGCATTCGCCGAAGGTGCGAGCGCCAAGCTCCTCTTCGGCGCCTTCGGCCAGCTTCTGGGAGCCGCCGCCGCGCTCAGCACCAGGAATCCCATCGGGCTCCTGCCCGCACCCTCGCTGTCCCACCGGTCGCGCCAACCCGGGGTCGCGTCGTTCGATCCGCGTTCGGCGACGAGGGCGATCCATGGGACCGCGTTCAAGAAATTCCCCGGCTCGCGAGCTGTTCAGTCGGTGCTCGCCGCCATCGAAAAGCTGCCCCGGATCGAACCGGAGGCAATCGAGTCCGTGACCGTCGAGACATACCCCTTCCCGGCCACGGTGTCCGGCTGGTCCCGCCCCGACACCGGGCCGATGGCCATGCAGAGTCACATCCCCACCGCAGTGGCGTTGTTGCTCGACTCCCGCGGAAAGCGGCTTCCCTTCCACGCGGGGCTCTACCCGCGGTTTCGGGATCCGGAGACGATCGCGCTCGCGGAGCGGGTGATCATCCAGCGCCACGAGTTCGGCGAGCCGGGGGCGCCTCCCAGCCGGCGCGTCCGCTGGGCCAAGGTGACGATCCGGCCGAAAGCCGGTCCGAATCTGACGGCGTCCTCCGGCCCCCCCTTCGCGCCCCCGCCGCCGGGTGCGATCCGTGACCGCTTCGCCAACCTGACCCACGGGGCCGCCGTGCGCGATCCCCATCAATTCCCCTATACCGCGCCGGTGCGAAGTCTCTTCGTCCCGGAGGCCCCGAAGGGGCCTGAGCAACCGGAACCGACGGTGCTTCCTGCGGTGGAACCCTCGGATTCCGGAGAAGCGGCCGCGGAGTCCGGCTCCGGAACCGACTCCGTCTTTGGAGCTTCGTGAATCCGCGCGATGCCGGGCTTGCCCTCGAAAAGCTCGGCAAACGGTTCGGCGACACGGTATCGGTTTCGGACCTGACGCTCAGGGTGGGGCGAGGAGAGTTGGTGGCGCTGCTCGGCTCGAGTGGAGCCGGCAAGTCCACCGTCCTGCGCTGCATCGCCGGCCACCTCGAGCCGGATTCGGGGGAGATCTGGATCGGAGGCGAGCTCATGGACGAGGCTCCGCCCGAGAACCGGAACGTGGGAATGGTGTTCCAGAGCTATGCCCTCTTTCCGCACCTGAGTCTGCGCCGGAACGTCGCGTTCGGCCCCGAACGGCACGGAGCGTCCCGCAACGAGGCCGCCGACCTCGCCAACGAGATGCTGGAGCGGGTGGGTCTCCTGGAACTCGCCGACCGCTATCCCCGCGAGATCTCGGGAGGAGAACAGCAACGGGTCGCCGTCGCCCGGGCGCTCGCCATTCGTCCGGACGTGCTGCTCCTGGACGAACCGCTCTCCAGCCTCGATCAGACGCTGCGCCGTGAACTGCGGTCTCTCTTGCGTACGCTGCAACGGTCGTTCGAGGCAACCACGGTCTGGGTCACCCACGACCAGGAGGAAGCGCTGACCGTCGCCGACCGGGTCGCCGTGCTGGACCAGGGACGGCTCCAGCAGGTCGGGACCCCCCTCGAACTCCACACCCGGCCGGCGAACACATTCGTGGCCAGCTTCGTCGGCAAGATGAATCTGCTGCCCGCTGTCCCGGTGGCCGGGAGGCCGGACGCTTTCCGCCTGCCCGGCGGACCGGTGCTGCAGGCGGAGCGGGACAGCGTGTCCCGAGCGGCCTCGGGAGATCCCGGCGCGGAGGCCGGGCTGCTCCTCGCCATGCGGCCCGAAGTGGTCCAGATCGGACATCCCCCGGCGGCTCCCGGCTTCAACCGGATCGGCGCCACAGTGCGGCGGATTTCCTTTCTCGGGGACCGGCTGGAAATCGAACTCGAACTCGAGGGGGACCACCGGCTGCTCGCGCGCGGCAACACCCTCTTCGAGAGTCTTGCCCGGGAAGGCGACCAGGTCCGGCTCTACTGGCCGGTCGCCGACACCCGGATCCTCATCCCGTAGCGCGGAAGCGCCGACGGCCCGGGCGCCGCAGCCGGTCCGGAACCCCCACCAATCCGGACGGCACCCCCGGTACGGGAACGCCGGACCTTCTACCTTTTGTCAAGGGGGTAAAGGGGGTCTGCGGGCCGGTGGCTGGTAGCGGTTGGGAAGTGCGGTCCCGGGGAGAACGGGATGCGAGGTGGTTGTGGGTTTGGGAGACTGGTGGGAGGGGGAGCGAACTCCCCGGGCGTTGGGAAACGCGGCGCCGCGTCGGCGGTTGTTCGCCGTCCGCGGCGGAGAGGAGCGCGTTTCCCACACGTTCCACCGGCTCACGCTGAAGCT
>MPMW01000051.1 GCA_002238705.1 Acidobacteria bacterium bin61
GCGTTCCAGCGGGTGGGGGTTCCGGTCCATGGTGAAGTCGAAGCCCACGCCTGACCTTCGCGCCAACGAGCGTCTCGGACGGCGCTGTCTCCCTCCGGCACCTACGCTACAACGGCCCGAACCACGAGTAGTCCTGCCCACCGACTAGCTGCCGCGGTTTCCGTCCGCTCCCGGGGCGCCCGCCGCAAGCAGTGACGCCACAGCGGATCTACGGCCGGCAGCGCGTGGACGCGCAAAGCAAGAAGGTTCTTGACGAAGGGATCACAGTGGCGGCCGACGCGTTTCGCGGCTGGGCGAAGGATTCGGACGCGCACCGGGGCCGCCCGCAATCGCCGTGACCGTCCGGCGCGGTTGATGCCGACGCCGCCTGTTCGGTCAGCGTTCGACGACCTTCAGCAGCGTCTTGGCCCTCAACAACAACTCCGATGTATCCGAGGTCTTCTCAGTTTTCTCCAGAGTCCGCTTCCATACTTCAGTCTTGACCGACTCGTTGATGCACAAGTGCCAGTCAACTTCACAATAGGTCTCTTTCAGTTCGCAGAACAGCGTCTCCAGTTCCTTTGTGTGCTTGTCCTTTACTTTTGGCGAGATGAACCAGACGTGCCAGCGGTTCTCTACAGAGTATCGAAGGCCCTTCAGTACGAGGTAGGTGCGGAGCATCTTTTTCCGGACGGTGGGGATGGTGTCCGCTTCCTTCCCATAGGACAGCCCACCCTCGTGGAACGCCGTCTCGAGCGCATGCACTTCACCGTTTCGAGTCATGCCCAAGGCGTCCAGTTCGGCCTGTTTGAGTAGCTGTTCAACGTCACGTGTCCCCTTGAAGACATCGTCTCCAAAGTCCTCTTTCATCTTCTCAAACCGCCTCTTCAGACAGTTTCTTGTTTCTTTGTCGGCGCTGTTGAAGACCGCGCGCGGCCACTTCCAGTTGGTCTGTACGATCCAGCAACGCTTGGCGTGACGCAAGAAGGAGTAACCCAAGGACTCCATCATGTCGATCTTCATGGCGACCTCTCGTGAGTTGCTCGCCCGTGGAGCCCGGTCGTGCTTGGATTCCAGTGCGCCAGCTCAGGTGTTCCGGACGGTGCGCGATGGAGGCGAACCGCACCGGGCGATAGCTCGGCTTCGCACTGTTCTTCCCGTTGGCAGGCGATGCCGGTCCGAAGGCCGCTACCGCAAGAACCGGCCGGCGCTCCCATCCCCCGTCACTCGGATTACGGAATCAGCGCCAGCCCCCACGGCCCGGCCCCCACCTCGATCCGGGTCACGATCTCGAGCGTTGCGGTATCCAGCACCGTGACGTCGTCCGAGGGTCCGTTGGCGGTGTAGAGCCGGCTGCCGTCGAAGGAGAGCGCGAGTCCCCAGGGCCGTTCCCCCACCTCCACGTTCGCGGTGACTTCGCCCGAAGCGAGGTCAATCACGGAAACCGTCTTCGAGCGGCCGTTCGCCACGTAGAGCGTCCCCGCGTCCGGCGAGAGCGCGACGCCCATGCTCCGCGAGCCCTCCGGCAGCGCGATGGTGCGGTTCACCCGGTTCTCGGCGACCACGATCTCGGAGACCGTGCCGGCGATTTCGGCCGAGACGTAGGCATGCATCCCGTCCGGGGTGAACACCAGGTCGCGCGGCCGGTGACCGACGACGATCCGCGTGATTTCGTCGCCCGTCGAGGTGTCGAGCACCGTGACGTCGTGGTCCGTCTCGCCGGTCACGTAGGCGAGCGTCCCGTCGGGGCTGATGCGCACGCCCTCGGGTTCCGCTCCGACCGGCACCGTGCGGAAGATCTCGCCCGATTCCAGGTCCACGAGGCTCGCCTCGTCGGTGTCCTCGTTCGAGACCACGATCCGGGCCCCGTCGGGGGTGATGTCGAAGCTCTCGGGGTCCGAGCCGCCGGGCAGCATCCGGGTCCGGACCTGCTGGCGGAGGTCCACTTCGGCGATGCCGTCGAACCGCTTGTCGGGCTCGTCGCAGCCTTCTTCCTCCATCCACGGCGGGCACTTGGGCGATCCGGACACAGCCACGTAGGCCATGCCCCCGTCGGGGGAAGCCCGCACGCCGCGGGGCCGCCTGCCGACTTCGATCTCGGCGAGGACTTCGTGCGTGAGGGTGGCGACGACGCTCAGCGTGCCCGCGTCTTCGTTCGTGACCAGCAGCAGCGGGCCGGCGGCGGGGTCAGCGGGCGCCGATGCGGGGGACTCCGCCGCCGGTCCGGGATCCCCCGAACCCCCGCAGCCGGCCGCGAAGACCCACAGGAGCGCTGCGGGCAGGAACGCGGCCCGCCGCATCAGTCGTCGTTGCCTCCGGCGTCCGCGCCCGGCGCCACCGCGAAGGTGAAGATGGACTGCCCGGCCGCCACCGAGATGTACTGCGTTCCGTCCAGCGCGAAGCTCATCGGCGCCGCCCGGACGCCGCCGCCCACGTAGAAGTCCCAAAGCGCCGCGCCGGTGTCGGCATCGAGCGCGAACAGGTTGCCCTCCTGGGTCCCCGAGATCACGACCCCTCCGGCCGTGGCGAGCACTCCGGAAACGGCCGGGGTGAGTTGTCTGAACTCCCACTTCAGCTCGCCGGTCAGCGCGTCGAGGGCGCGCACCGCCCCGTAGGTCTCGTCCGCGTCGGGCCGCCGTTCGCCGCCCCCCAGGAAGGGAGTGCCGGGCTCGTATTCGGCCTCGCTCTTGAAGTAGATGGAGGACATCTCCCGGGTCGGGACGAAGAGCGACATCCGGCCCGGGTCATAGGCCGGGCTGTACCAGTTGGTCGAGCCGGCGAGGCTCGGCCAAACGAGGGTGCCCTCTTCGCTCGGCGACGTCCCGGGAATGCGCACCGGCCGGCCGTTCTCGTCGATCCGCTCCGCCCAGGTCTGCGTCGCATACTGGGTGGCGCGCAGGAACTGTCCCGTCTCGCGGTCGAGCACGTAGTAGAAGGCGTTGCGGTTCGCGTGGATGACCAGCTTGCGCATCGTGCCTTCGAACTCGGCGTCCACCAGCACCGGGATCTGGTTGGCGTCCCAGTCGTGGACGTCGTGCGGGGTGTACTGGAAGTACCACTTCATCTCGCCGGTGTTCACGTCGAGCGCGACGAGCGAGTCGGTGTAGAGGTTGTCGCCGGGCCGGGAATCGCCGTTCCAGTCCGGGGCCGGATTCCCGATCGGCCAGTAGAGGAGTCCGAGCTCCGGGTCGTAGGAGCCGGTCAGCCAGGTGGCTCCTCCTCCCGTTTTCCAACTGTCGCCGCCCCAGGTGTCGTTGCCCGGCTCCCCTTCCGCGGGGACGGACCACCAGCGCCAGACGCGCTCGCCGGTCTCCGCGTCGTAGGCGTCCAGGAAGCCGCGCACGCCGGCCTCGCCGCCGCTGATCCCCACGATGACCTTGCCGTCCACCGCGAGCGGCGCCGCGGTGACCGCGTAGCCGACCGCGTTGTCGGCGATCTGCGTGATCCAGCGCACGTCGCCCTGTGTCCGATCCAGGGCGATGAGGCGGGCGTCGAGCGTTCCGAAGAAGATCGTGTCGCCCAGAATCGCGATGCCGCGGTTCGTCCGGGGGAAGCCGATGTTCAGCGTTTCGTCCGGGACGATCGGGTCATACCGCCACAGCCGCCGGCCCGTGTGGGCGTCCAGCGCGGCGACCGTGCTCGGCGGCTCGGCGATGTACATGACGCCGTCCGCGACCAACGGAGTGACCTCGACGCGGCCGATGGTGCCGGTCTGGTAGATCCACGCCGGCCGCAGCCGGGAGACGTTCTCCTTGTTGATCTGGTCGAGCCGGCTGAACCGCTCCGAGCGGTAGTTGCCGGAATACATGAGCCAGGCGTCGGGGTCGTCGTCGGCGTTCTCGAGGCGCGAGTAGGAAACCTGCCCCGGCGCGGGAGCAGCGATCAGGGTGATGAGGGCAAGGGTCCCAAGCAGTCTCAGGCGGGTCATTCGGAGCCTCCTTCGGGGCCGCGGAGCGTCGCGAGGTAGGCGACCAGGTCGTCGAGCTCCTGGTCGGTGAAGTCGGCGTAGCTCATCATCATGCTCTCTTCGGCGAGCAACTGGAGTTCCCGCAGTTCGCTCTTGCGGAACGAGCGGTGCCGGCCGGCCTCGTCGATCAACTGGATCGTGAACGTGTCCTCGCCCGTCCGGACGCCCATGACGGTGCGGGAGTCCGCGGTCTCGAGCAGCACCGTCCGGTAGCGGGGATTCACCACCTTCGGCGGATCCTGGATGGACTCGCGGAGGTAGACGCTCCCGCGCAGCAGGCCGACGTCGGAAAGATCGGGCCCCATGGCGATGCCCTCACCGTTCACGATGTGACAGGTCGAGCAGAGCGTCATTTCGTAGAGCTCCTTGCCCGCCACCGGGTCGCCCGGCAGGTCCTCCCGCGGCGCCACGCCCAGCGACCGGACGTAGGCGGCGACGTTCCGGATCTCCCGCGTGTTCAGGGAGCCGTGGCCCGGCATGTCGGTGCCGGCGATGCCGTTGTCCACGATCTCGATGAGGGCGTCGTCCTCTGTCGAGCGGCGCAGGTTCTCCCGCATCAGGTTCGGGCCCTCGCCGCCCACGCCGTCGAGTCCGTGGCAGCGGGAACAGTGAATGTCGAAGACGCGTTTGCCGTGGGCCACGTCCTCGGCGCCGGCGTCGGCGAGGGGTTGCGCGGCCGCTGGCGCCGCGAGCAGCAGCAGCGCGGCCAGAAGCGCGAGTCCGCCGGGTCCCTTTTTGCGCATGGATGTCCGTCCTCCGATGTGGCGCACTGTAACAAGAAGGGAAGGCGCAGTGGCGTCGGCTTCCGCTCCGCGATTGCCGGCATGCAGGCATGCAGTCATAGTCCTGACAGCATGCCTGCCCGTCAACTCACCATCCGCAATGTGGACGAGGATCTCTCGGAACGGCTGCGCGCCATCAGCGCCGCGGCCGGCGAGAGCCTGAACGCGACGGTCCTGCGCATTCTCCGGGACGCCGTCGGGGTGGACGCCCGCCGTGAGCGCCTGCGCCGTTACGCGACCTGGACCGACGAGGAATTCGAGGAGTTCAACGCTGCGCTTCGGGCGCAGCGCGTGATCGACGAGAAGATGTGGAAATGATCCCACTCTGGCACGTGGTCCTGGACACGAGCGCCTACTCGCACCTCGGCCACGGACACCGTGGCATTGCGGATCTGGTGGCGAGGGCGGGAGTCATCACCATGCCGGTGATCGTGGTCGGGGAACTCGAAGCGGGTTTTGCATGGGGCCGGCGTGCTGCCGGGAATCAACAGGCGCTCAACGAGTTCCTGGCGGAGTCCGCGGTGCGGGTGCTGGACGTGACCAGGGCCACCGCCCGGCGGTACGCTCGCATCTTCGCCCGTTTGCGGACCGACGGAACTCCCGTCACCCCGAACGGCATGTGGATCGCGGCGGCGACGATGGAGTGCGGGGGGCATCTCCTGACCTTCGATCGCGACTTTGAGCGGATCCCCGGCCTGGAGTGCACGATCCTGTCGGCGTGACCTCCCGGCGTGACCTCCCGGCCCCGCACTGACTAACATCTTCCACCCCGCCGGTCCCGGCGGCCCCACCATGGCCCGCGGCACCCCGTTCCATCCCCGCACCCAGGCGCTCTGCACCAGCATGCGCTGGAAGGAGTGGGCCGGCTACTTCGTGGTCGATGCCTTCGACCCGTTCCACGATCCCGAGTACCACGCGGCGCGCTCCGGGGCGGCGCTGATCGACGTGTCCCCGCTCTACAAGTACAACTTCGTCGGGCCGGACGCGACGGCGCTCACCGACCGGCTCATCACCCGCAACGTGAAGCGGTCCCGGGTGGGGCAGGTGCTCTATTCCGGCTGGTGCGACGAACGCGGGAAGCTGCTCCAGGACGGGTGTTTCCAGCGCTTCGCGACGGACTTCGTGCGGGCCACCGCGGTGGACCCCGCGCTCGTCTGGTTCGAGCGGGTGGCGGCGGGGATGGATGTCCAGGTCGAGGACGTCTCGGAGGAACTCGGCGCGCTCGCGCTCCAGGGACCCACGTCCTGCCGGATCCTGAACCTGCTCGCCGATCGGGATCTCTCGGATCTGGGTTTCTTTCGGCTCCGCGAGGTGCACCTCGGGGGGATCCCGGTGGTGGTGACCCGAACGGGATACACGGGTGACCTGGGATACGAGATCTGGGTGGATCAGGAGGCCGCCTGCGCCCTCTGGGACCTGCTGCTCGAAGCCGGCGATCCCCGCGGGCTGGTCCCGGCGGGCATGCTCGCGCTCGACCGGGCGCGGGTGGAAGCCGGGTTTCCGCTCATCGACGTCGATTTCTGGAACGCGGACTTCGCGCTGACCGAGGCGCAGAAGTCCACGCCCTACGAGCTCGGCCTCGGCTGGGCGGTGAGCGCGAAGAAGGGACCGTTCATCGGCCAGGAAGCGCTCATGGCCGAGCGGGCGCGCGGGCCGGAGCGTTTCCTTGTGGGGATCGAGACCTCGATCATGGAGATCGAACGGCTGTTCGCCCTCGATGACCTCGCCCCCGAGGTCTGCGACGAGGTGAACCGGGACGGGGTTCCGGTCTACTCGGGGGGCGAGCAGGTCGGCCGGGCCACGAGCGTCTGCTGGTCGCCGCTCCTCAAGCGGCAGTTGGCGCTCGCCACGGTGGACCGGGGCTACGAAGCGCCAGGCACCCCGCTGGACATCGAGATGACCGTGGAATACACCCGGCGGCGGGCGCGGTCCCGGGTGGCGGCGCTGCCGTTTTTCGATCCGCCCCGGAAGCGGGCCACGCCGGCGGCGGCATGACCACCGCCTCGCCCGGCGCACCGGGTCGGCGCGTTCCGAAGGGCGCCTGGACGCTGCCCGCCCGCTATTACTGCGATCCGGCGCTTTTCGAAGCCGAGGGAGAGCGGATCCACCGGACGCTGTGGAACGCGGCATGCCCGGTGGAGGAACTCGCCGAGCCCGGGGACTACCGGCTGGTCGAGATCGCGGGGGATTCGCTGATCGTGGTTCGCGGGAATGACGGCATGGTGCGGGCGCACCACAACGTCTGCCGGCACCGGGGGACCCGGATGGTCGAGGCGGAAGAGGGGTGCCTGGCGGGCTCGATCCAGTGCCCCTACCACGCCTGGACCTATGGGCTGGACGGGCGGCTTCGGCGGGCGCCCCACATGGACGAGGTGGAGGGGTTTTCGGTTTCGGACTTTCCGCTCGCGGCGGCGGCGTGCGAGGAGTGGGGTGGGCTGGTCTTCGTCCGGATCGCGGAGGACGGGCCGGACCTCGCGGAACAACTGGGTCCGGCCGTCGCCCGCGTGGAGGTCTGGGGGCTGCCCGGCCTGCGGACGGCGCAGACCGTGTCCTACGAGGTGAAGGCGAACTGGAAGCTGGTCATCCAGAACTTCTCCGAGTGCCTCCACTGCCCGGTGATCCACCCCCAACTGGCGCGCCTGTCCCACTACCTGAGCGGCGAGAACTATCCGGCCGACCCCAATGCCATCGGCGCGGCGATGGATCTCGAGGAGGGAGTGGAGACGCTCTCCAGCGACGGGCGGCTGGTCGGGGCGCCGCTACCGGGTCTGCCGGCCGCGTTCCGGCGGCGGGTGGGCTACGAGATCCTGCTTCCGAACGCGCTGTTCTGCCTCCACCCGGACTTCGTGGTCCGTTACCTCATGCGTCCCCGCGGGGTCGGCCACACCACCATCCGTTGCGATTGGCTGTTCAGCGAAGAAACGCTCGCCAGCGGGGATTTCGATGCGTCTCGGGCCGTCGAGTTCTGGGACGAGACGAACCGCCAGGACTGGCACGTCTGCGAGCTTTCCCAAAAGGGCATCGGTTCCAGCGGCTACCGCCCGGGCCCCTACTCGAACCGCGAGGATCATCTCTGGCAGATCGACCGGCTGATCCTGGACCGGCTGGGCGAGGCGTAGGGAGCGCTCGGAGCGCCGGCCTCCGGCCGGCATCGCGGCCCGAGAGGGCCGCGAAACGCACAACCTCCCGCTCCCTGACAGCCCACCCGGTACGGGAACGCCGACCTCCAGGTCGGCACAGCCCGCCGAAAGGCGGGCGGCGGGACGGGCCCCAACCGCCTCGATGGCGCAGGCGGGCGGAGTCGCCGTCGCATGCCATGACGCGTTATGGGACTCTGGTCTCCTTGGCGCAGGAGAACGCCGATGAAGAAAGCCACTACCAGGATCACCGTGCGTCTGCCGACGGCCCTGCTGCGCCAGGCGCAAGCGACTACCGGCGAGGGCGTGACGGGGACGGTGCGCCGGGGCCTCCAGCGGATCGTGGCGGTCGACGCGCAGAAGAAGCTGCGCGAGCTGCGCGGGAAGGTCCCGATCGCGGTGGAGGTCGAGACGCTGCGTGATGATCGGGATCTCGACCGCCGGTGATCGCCGCCGTTCCCTGATCGCTTGGTCTTGCGACGACGACGGTCTCGACACGCCTTCTTCGCGCAAAGGCACGACGACGGACGGGAAAGAGCTTTGTCCGATTGGCAAACCGAGACTTGGCGGATCCTGGATCAAGGGTTGTTCGCCGTTGTTTCCGATTTCCCGCGCATTACGAGTCATGAGGCTACTGTCGTGAAGCCGAGTGTGACCGAGGTGAGCTATTCGATTCTGCTTGGGGCTTGTGCACCATGGAAGGCCGCGGTGTCACCGGAGGCCAAATCGCCGGGACGATCTGTTGGGACCATTGGACGGCGGCCGTACGTGGGTAGCCCGGATTTCTCATACTCACGGCCCGGGGCGGACCGCAATGGGTCGTAATCCACGCTGTCGCGGTGGTTTCTCCAGCAGGTGCCAACCTGGACGCACCGAACGGCGCGCAGCGTCGCGGAACCCCACCAGGCACATCGCCTTCGCCGCCGAAACGGCTTGGAACGCCGACTTCAGTCGGCGCCCGCGGCCCGAGAGGGCCGCGGAACGGATCACGCCAATCACGTTCATGAGCGTCCACGTTGCGAACGCCAGGGTGACGCGGAGTATGAGAAGTCCGGGGTAGCGCCGCGATGCCCCGAGTGCGGTGGCAAGGGTGTCGTCGCCAATTCGCCCATGCTGCCCGGTCGCCGCTTTCGGATCGTCGGCACGATCCCGATTCGGTAGGCTAGATAGTCGCCCGCCGTGTCCGCCGCCCCTTTGTACTCCTGGTTCGCCGACCAGGACTTGCGATGATCCGCCGGGTTCGAATCCGCGGGTTCAAGCGGTTCGCCGATGCCGAGTTCCGCCTGCCGGGGCATGTGGTTCTGGCGGGGCCGAACAACACGGGCAAGACCACTCTGTTACAGGCCGTCTCCGCCTGGGCGCTGGCGCTCGATCGCTGGAAGGAAGTCGGCAAATTCAGGCCTGGCCGCCGTTCTTTCCAGCGTGTCCCGATCGCCCGGCAGGCGTTCACGGCGGTGCCGTTGCGCCATTTCGATCTTCTGTGGACGAACCGCCGTCCCAGCAACGACGTAGAGATCGAAATCGAACACGGAAGTGGTTGGACCGTCGCGGTCGAGATCAGTTTCAACAGCTCGGAGCAGGCGTATGTACGGCCCCGTTCCGACGTAGACCCTGAGGTGCTTCGCGACCTCGCCCTGCCGGTCGTGTTCATCCCTCCGATGACCGGGATCGCCGTCGAGGAACCCGTCTTCCAGGCGCCGAAGATCACCCAGCTTCTCGGCCGGGGCCGGCCGGGCGAAGTGCTCCGCAATCTGCTCGTCGAAGCGCACGCCGCCGCCGCCGCCTGGGCCGGGCTGACGGAATCGGTTTCCCGGCTCTTTGGGTATGAACTGAGCTCGCCCGACGCCTCCGGTCCGGATATCCGGGCCGGCTACCGCGAATCGGGGGGCAAGCGGGAACTGGACCTGACGAGCGCCGGCAGCGGCTTTCAGCAGGTGCTCATGCTGCTCGCCCTGCTCCACACCCGGGAGGGTGCGATCCTGCTCGTGGACGAACCCGACGCGCACCTCCATGTGATCCTGCAGGACGCCATTTACCGCGAACTTCGGACGCTCGCCGCCCGGCAGGACTCGCAACTCATCGTCGCCACCCACTCGGAAGTGATCGTGTCCGCCGTCGAACCGCGGGAGCTGTGTCTCACCCTCAGCCGGCCCCGGATGGTCGCCGACACCGAAGAGCGCAATCGCCTGATCTCTTCGCTCCGCGAGTTGGGCAACGCCGACATCGTCGCGGCTTCGGAAGCGAGAGGCGTCCTCTACGTGGAGAACTTCACGGATATCAACATCCTGCGAGCGTGGGCCGCGCGCCTCGGGCACCGGGCGCACCGGCTGTTGCTCACCGAGATCCTGTGGAAGCCGGCCGTTTTCGATCCCGGACGGGGAGCGTCCGGAATCCGTTCGCGCGAGCACTTCGACGCGATGCGTCTCGTTCGGGAGGACCTGCCGGGACTTGAACTGCTCGATGGCGACGCGCATCCCGACATCCCGGACACCGCCATTACCGGTGCGGGATTGCAGCGCCTCCGCTGGCGGCGCTACGAGATCGAAAGCTACCTGTTCCACCCCGACGCCCTCGCCCGGTTCGTCGAGGCCCGATCCCCGGCGGCGGAAGCGGCCGCGCGGGTGGACGCCATGCGCTCCTTCCTGCGAGCGGAGTTCCCGCCCGCGATGGTGGCCGACCCGCTCGGCGACCACGAGTTCCTCAAGGCGACGAAGGCCCGCCGGCACCTGATCCCGCCGCTGCTCACCGCGGCCGGATTGGGTGATGTCCCCTACACCGCGTATCACGAGATCGCGGACCGCATGGCCCCGGAGGAAATTCATCCGGAGGTCGGGGAGAAGCTGGACGCGATCTGTCGGGCCTTCGACGTGGAGCCCTGAGGCCGGACAGCAGCAGGCGCCCCGCTGCCGCGTGGGGTGGTCCTACTGGAAGTCCGTGACGTTCCCCCGCCGGAGCAGGTACTTCGGCGAGACGTACTTCAGCTTCACCCGGTTCCCGGGCAGGTCGGGACAATCGCGCTCCTTTACCGGGGAAATCACGATCCCTTCCCGCACGTGGCCGCCCCGGAAGGTGGTCTTGCCGTCCCGGTGCTGCTCCGCTGCTTCCATCGAGAACGGCCCCCGGTAGAGGCGGGGCGTCAGGGCGAGGCCCCACTCGCCCTTGACCCGCGCGAGCAGCTCGTCGTAGTCGAGATAGCGGCCCTTCCGGGGCTCGCCGACGTACACGTCGAAGACGCGGAACGCGCGCCCCTGCTGACCGTAGTCGAGGTCCTGGACCTTCTTGCCGAAGGTCTCCCCGAGGATGAAGACCGGCTCCCCGGCGCGGTCGCAGGCGGCCCGCACCCGGTCCCAGCGCTCCCCTTCCAGCATCGCGCCCTTGAAGCTCATGACGTAGAGGTTGCTCGCGTTGGCGTCGTTCCACTTGAAGGCGAACCCGGTGTCGCTCATTCCCTTCGAGTTGATGATCGTCGCACCGTCGAGGAGCTCCGGATGGTCGAGCCCCGGCCAGTATCCGAAGCAGGTCCAGGTGCCGTGGAGCTTCTCGGTGAACACGACCTCCTCGCCGTCGCGCAGGATGTCCGGGAACTTCTGGACGCTCTCGATGTCGTAGGAGAGCGTGTGTCCACGCACGTTGCACACCTCGCCCTGCATGTGCACCGGTACCTCCGGCTCGTACTTCACGATGTCGAGCGCCTCCGCGAGGTTCTCCCCCTCGCGGCGGCCCTCGACCGGGTAGAGGAGCCCCTGGCTGACGACGCCGCGCAGCCGGATCGCCTTCACCCGGTTGCCCTTCTTGCCCGCGAGCATCCCCCGACCCTTCTCCGCGTCCCAGAGCCGCATCTCCCGGATGAGCGCTTCCGGGACGATGGCGTCCTCGGGGATGTACGCCACCAGATCGCCCGCCCGGTGCGCCCCGATCTTCGTGACACAGCGGTAGCCGCGCACCACCACGATCTCCAGCGCGTCCGCGCCGGGGTGCTCCTCGATGCGGTCCACCTGCACCACCGGAACCTCGAACTGCGCCATGCCACGTCCCTCCTGGATTACTGAGCGGGGCGGCACCTTAGCGCGCCTCGGAGGTTGTCTCGGCGCCCCGCCCGGCAATCCAGGTTTTCCGCAGGACCGCTGCGGAAAATCCCCCTTTTCCGCAGCGGTCCTGCCGGAATCCGGAGATTCCAGGAAACGGGCGGCTCCGGTGCGCCAGAGACCTCCTTGATGGGTCGTGGCTGACATCGGCGCCCGGACCGGCCGCCTGCCCGCTGCCTTCCGCAGTACGCTGAACCTCCATGCCGTCCGGCCCCCGCCTCTACGCCGACCTCGCCCACCTCTGGCCGCTCATGAGCCCGCCGGAGGACTACGCGGACGAGGGGGCCCGCCTGCGGAGCGAAGTCGCGAAGCGCCTCGGCCCCGGCAGTGCGCGGCTGCTGGAACTCGGAACCGGCGGCGGACACCTCCTTCACCATCTCGCCGGCGCGTTGGAGGCGACGGCCGTGGACCTTTCCGAGCCGATGCTTGCGCATTCGCGCCGCCTGAATCCCGGCGTCACCCACCATGTCGGCGACATGCGGACGGTGCGGCTCGGCGAGACGTTCGACGTCGTGCTGATCCACGACGCGATCGATTACCTGAAGACGGAAGGCGACCTCCGCGCGGCGTTCGCGACGGCGCGGGCGCACCTGCGTCCCGGTGGCCTGTTCCTCGCCATTCCCGACGACTACGTGGAGACGTTCGCGTCCCCCCGCATCGCCCACGAGACCCGGCGGCAGGGCGGCGCCGAACTCACCTACGTCGAGTACTCGACCGACCCGGACCCGAACGACACCGAGATCGAGACGGTCTACGTCTTCTTCTTCCGGGAGAACGGTGAGTTACGCGTGGAGGTGGACCGCCACACCACGGGCCTTTTCCCGATCGGCGCCTGGGACCGGCTCCTGCGGGAATTCGGTTTCACGCCGGAGCGCCTCGACTACCCCTTCAGCGAGCACGGCGCGGCGAACTATCTGTGGGTGTGCACGGCGCCCGGCCGCCCCGCGGGCGCGGTCTGACGTCCGGAGCCATGGCTGGGAGTCTTCGCGCCTCGCGCATCGGATCCGCGCTGCTCGCAATGGCCCTTGTTGGCGCGCCGCTGCCGTCCTGCGCCGCGGGCGGCGGCGCGGCGCGGCCTCAACCGGGAACCCAGGGGTGGGTGACGCTGCCCCTTCCGGCCGGAGGCCAACTCAATCTGCTCGTGGTGCGGCCCCGGGGACCCGCCCGGGGAGTCGTGGTGGCGTTCCCGTGGGGCGCTGGCGATGCCGGCCTCCTCGCGGGTCTCGTCGAGACCTACTGGGACGAGGCGGCGCCCGCGGCCGGATATGCCGTGGTCGGCGTCGAGATCTACGGCCCGGGACTCCGAGAGAGTGCGCCCGTAGTCGTGCCCGCGCTGCTGGAGTGGATCGAGCAACACCTCGCGGAGGCGGCCGGCGAAATCATCCTCACCGGGGCCTCCGCGGGAGGCATCGGGGTCTTCCACGCGGCGCTGGCGATGCCGGAGAGGGTGGCCGCGATCCTCGCGATGCCCGGGCGCTATTCCGGGGACGCCTCGCTGGAGGCGCTGGCCGGGGTGCCCGTCCTGCTCATGGTCGGGGAGCACGACCAGCGGTGGGTGACCGGGTCGGAATCCACGGCCGAGCGCCTCCGCGCGGCCGGCGCGCAGGTGACGCTGGACGTGGTCCCGGGGCAGGGACACGTGCTCCGCGTCCCCGAGCGGATGCTCCTCGGGTGGCTGGAGGACGCGCGGGAATGACCGCGCTGGAGAACTTGTCGCTGGATGGGGGCATGGATGCCCCCGCCGGTCAAGAGCCTTCGCCGCCCGGAAGGATGAATTCGCAGGCCGGTCCGGCACTCCGGGCGAGACGCCCGTCCAGGGTCGCCAGTGGGCAATCAAGGGTCTCGGCCAGCGCCACATACCAGCCGTCGTAGGCGGTTACGTTCCTTCGGAGCTCCCAGACCCGGGCGGCGAACGGGGCGTATGGAAAGGTCTCCACGTTCAGACGCATCGCGTCCCGCTGCGCGACGGCCGCCTGGAATTCCGGGATTTGCCCGGCCTGCTCCAACCGCCGGAGCACGTTGGTTGCTTCGGCGAGCAACAGTTCAGGACCGGCCAGGGTGCCGTGGGCCAACACGGATCGGGCCCAGCGGCCCTCCGGTCCGGAATCCACGAGGGCGGCGACCAGGACGGATGCGTCGGGGACGGTGATCACCTCCGGTCCCGGTCGCGGGCCGCGAGGATGACCGATGGGGGAACGCGGTTGTCAGCGGCTCCTGCCCGATCCCGAACCCCTTCCAGCCACTCCCCAACGGACGGGAAGGACGCAATCCGCTCCAGCTCGCAACGCAGGAACTCCTGCATGGACTGCCGCCTCCGCGCCGCGCGCGCGGCGAGCTCGTCGCGCACCTGCTCGGGAACGTTTCGAACGGTGATCTGGACTGACATGACTGCATTATACCATTAATGACAGCATTTCGACATCACAACGGGCAGCGTTTCAGGCAACCCGCCACCGGCCAGGAGCCTGGCGCGGTCGGCGGGGCCCCAGAGCTCTATCGCGAACCGGACTCCTTCCCTTCCACCCGCAGGATTCCCGGCATCCCGGCGGCGTCGAGCGCGCCGTTCACGCTGGTCAGGTCGGACTCCACGATCTCGGCGAACTCGGCGGCGCGGGCCTCCCCCCGCTCGTGGAGCCGGTCATAGACCTCCCGCATCTGGTCGGTCGGGCGGAAGTCGCTCGTCGCGACCACGCCGGCGAGGTAGACGATCCTCCCGGCAAGCTGCGTCGGCCAGCGGATCTGGTCCTGGCCGGTTCCGGTGAGAAGCAACTGGATCAGGTGCTCCTCCACCGCGAGTAGCGAGCCGTCGAGCCCGTCCACCGCCGAGGCGATGGATTCGACCCGTCCGGTCTCTTCGGCCACCGCCTTCAGGTCGAGCACCTGACGGCGGAGCCACTCGATCTCGTTGACCATCCCGACCACGGTTTCGAGGTCGGCCCGCAGCAGGCGCAGCAGCTCCGTCTGGGCGGCGATGTCCTCGAGCGTGCCCTCGCTCTTCGGGTCCTTCCGCACCTCGATGGGCGCGGTCTGCTCGGTATCGCCGACCTTCAGCGCCACGGTGTAGTCGCCGGGCGGAGCGAGGATCGAGATCCGCCCGAACTGCGCGTCCCGGGTCCGCTCCTCGTCGAGGGTCACCCAGTCGGCGAAGAGGGGCTTCGTGCGCAGCACCGCGGCCGTCGAGGCCTCCTCGCGGAGATCCCAGTAGATCCGGTTCAGGCCCTTCTCACCCGTCCCCTCCAGGGTGCGGACGGTGTCTCCGGCCCCGTTCCGGATCTCGATGGAGACATCAGCGCCCGCCTCGTCCAGCCAGAAGTTGATCGGGGCGCCGTAGGGCGGGTTCTCGCCCTCGGACCAGTCGTCGAAGTGGGCGAACGGGGGGGTGATGGGATGGAAGCGATAGGCCCCCCGGGGCTGGAACAGGTGGACGCTCGCGTTTGCCACCTCGTCGTTCCACTGCTGGAGCGGCGAGATGTCGTCCATGATCCAGAAACCGCGCCCGTAGGTGCCCACCACCAAGTCGCCGAAGTGTTCCTGCACGACGATCCAGTACATCGGGCTCGGCGGCAGGCCGTTCGCGAGCCGCTGCCAGTTGTCCCCGTCGTCGAAGCTCACGTAGAGGAAGTTCTCGGTGCCGAGGTAGAGCAGCCCTGGCCGTACCGGGTCCTCCCGCACGTTCCGGGTGTAGCTGAGCGGGCTGTCCGCCACGCCGCTCACGATCTTCGTCCACGACTCGCCGAAGTCCTCGGTCCGGTAGACGTACGGCTCGAAGTTCCCCACCTGGTGCGCCTCGACGGTCATGTACGCCTTGCCCGCGTCCCACCTGGAGGCGTCGATGTTGCGGACCACCCCGTCAACCGGCATGTCGGGGACGTTCGCGGTCACATGGGCCCACGTCGCACCGCCGTCCCGGGTCAGGTGGATCAACCCGTCGTTGGTCCCCGCCCAGATGACGCCCTCGGTGACCGGGCTCTCGTCGATCGCGTAGACGACGCAGCAGTACTCCACCCCGATGTTGTCCGGGGTGAGGCCGCCGGAGATGGTCTGGCGGGATTTGTCGTTGGTGGTCAGGTCGGGGCTGACCTCTTCCCAGCTCTGGCCCCCGTTGGTGGTCCGATGCACGTGCTGGCTCCCCACGTAGACCGTGTTCCGGTCGTGCGGCGAGAGCAGCAACGGGAAGACCCACTGGAAGCGGTAGCGCAGGTCCTCGGCCGGCCAGCCGCGGGTGGCCTCCGGCCAGACTTCGAGCTGGCGGAACTGCCGGGCGCGCTCGTCGTAGCGGGTCACGATCCCGCCGGCGGCGCCGGCGCCCGAAGCCGTCGACCAGACGATGTTCGGATCCTCCGGATCGGGGGTCGCGAAGCCGCTCTCGCCGCCGCCGACCCCGTGCCACATGCCCCGTGAGACGCCGCCGCCGATGAATCCACTGACCCACGCCCGGCTGGGCCCCCGGGTGGAGGGGCCGTCCTGCCGGTTCCCGAGCACGTTGTAGGGAATGTCGTTGTCCACGGTCACGTGGTACATCTGGGCGATCGGCAACTGGATCTTGTACCAGGACTTTCCGCGGTTCCGCGAGATGGAGACGCCGCCGTCGTGCGCCACCGCCATCCGGTCGGCGTCGCCGGGATCGATCCACATGTCGTGGTGGTCCCAGCCCGGCGCGTTGTCGAAGCGACGCACCTCGTGGGACTTGCCCGCGTCAAGCGTCACGGCGTAGGACGCGGTGAGGAAATAGGCCTCGTCCGGATCGTCCGGCGCCACGGCGCAGCGGGCGTAGTAGGCGTTTCGCCCCGCGAGATTGCGATTGTGGCTCTGGAGCGTCCACGTCCTGGCGCCGTCGCTCGTCATCCACAGCTCGCCGCTCTCCGCTTCTTCGCCGGCGTAGGAGACCCCGTCCGCGGTTTCGATCAACGCGTACACCCGGCGGGAGTCCGCCTGGCTCATGCAGAGTGCGACCTTCCCCACGTCCAGCCGCGGCAGGCCGTTGCCTTCGAGCTTCGTCCAGGTGTCGCCGCCGTCCCGCGTCAGGTGGAGCCCGCTGCCGGGTCCGCCGCTCACCCGGGTCCAGGTCTTCAGCTCGAGGTGCCACATCCCGGCGTAGAGGATCCGGGGGTTGTTCGGGTCCATGATCAGGTCCGAGGCCCCGGTGTCCTCGTCGACGAACAGGACGTGTTCCCAGGTCTCGCCTCCGTCCGTGGTCCGGTAGATGCCGCGCTCCGGCTGCGGGGTGTAGGCGTGCCCGAGCGACGCGGCGTAGACGATGTCCGGGTTCGTCGGATGGATGATGATCCGGCTGATCCGTGCGGTCGCGTCGAGGCCCATGTGTTCCCAGGACTCGCCGGCGTCGGTGGACTTGAAGACCCCGGTGCCGATGGAGACGTTCGCCCGGATGAAGGTCTCGCCGGTGCCGGCCCAGACGATGTTCGGGTCGGACTCCGAGACCGCCAGCGCCCCGATGGCGTGGACGTCCTGATCGTCGAACACCGGGCGCCATTTGATGCCCCCGTCCTCGGTCTTCCAGATGCCGCCGGTGGCCGCCCCCGCGTAGTAGACGTCCAGGTTGCCCGGGATGGCGGCGACCGCGAGGGTGCGGTTGCCGACCGGCCCGATGTGCCGGAACCGGAGCCCACCGAGCTCGTCGGCCGCCGGCTGGGCCAAGGCCGCCGCGGGG
>MPMW01000052.1 GCA_002238705.1 Acidobacteria bacterium bin61
CCCCCAACCTCTCCTGCTCCGGGGTCTGCGTGCGGCTCACGCCGCACTCCGGAAGCCCGGCGCGGAGCGCCGGGCGGTCCCGGAGCGGGGCGCACTCCATTCCAGTGTTCCTGGCTCGGACCTATCCGCTTTTGCGCCCCGCTCCGGGGCCGCTCGCGGTCAGAATGGAACGTCGTCCCCGTCGTCCCCGGTATTCACTCCGCTTGATCCCCAGGCGTCCGGCTGCTGCTGGGCGCCGCCGAATCCGGTATCCGACTTACTCCCCCCGGCCGGAGCCCGACTCGCCGGCTCATATCCGCTGCGTCGTGAATTCCCGCTGCCCAGCACTGCGCGGGCATCGGTTTCGACGCTTCGCCGTTTCCGGCCGTTGCGATCCGTGTAGGAACTGCTACGGAGGCGTCCCTCCACCAGGACCCGCTGTCCTTTCTCGATCTGACCTTCCAGGCGCTCGGCGGGAGTTCCCCACACCACGATCCGGTGCCATTCGGTTTCTTCTCCTCTTTCTCCGTCCCGGCGCGACCAGCTCTCGGTGGTGGCGACGGAGAAGTTCATCACCGGGCCGTACTGGGTGCTTCGCAGTTCGGGCGTCCGGCCCACGTTGCCCAGCACGATCGAACGATTGATCTGAGGCTGCTCCGGGCCGGCGTTTTCCGTCTCGCGCACGATATCGGCCCGAACTTCGGTAAACGTCATGTCCTCGCCTTCCTGGTTGCGGTACTTGCGCGTTCGCAGCCGCCCCTCAACATATACCGGGCTGTCGGGAACCAGCCGCTCCGCGGTCTCCACATTGCGGTCCCCGCTGACCGCTACCGTGTGCCAGGCTTGGCGTTCCCGCACCTTCCCCTCGGCCTCGTCTTCGAGTGTCACGGTCTTGACGTTCAGGCTCACCAGCTTGCGGCCGTCCTCGAAAACCCGGGTGCGCGGTGCGTCGGAAACCACCCCGCGCAGCACGATCTTGTTCACATCTCGCATTGCATCCACTCCTTGCGGCCGCCCGAAGCGGCCGACTCTCACACGCCGGGATCCCTCGGGGGCATGGCGTCGAGCTCCCTTTGCGCCAGACGCGCCGCCGTGGTGCCGGCAAAAACATCCAATATGTCTTCAAAGATTTCGCGCGCATCGGACTCATGGCCCATCCGCCCGAGAATGAGGCCCTTCTTGTACCAGGCCTCGGCATGTTTGCTGCTGTCCGGAAAGTCCCGGATCACGATTTCGAATTGCTCGAGGGCAGGGTCCAGACGGTCCTGCGCCAGGAGGCATTCGCCCATCAGATAACGGGCGTTGTCCGCGAGCTCGCCTCCCTGATCGGCGACCCGCTCGAACCCGTTCAGGGCGAGGTCATAGCGTCCCTGCAAATAGTCCGCGTCGGCCTGCAGGTAAACCTCGGAAACGCTTGGTTGATCCAGTACCGTGGCCTCTTCTTCGGGGTCCCCTTCCGGCGAAGACTCGTCGGCATCCGGGCTATCCGACCCCTCGGTCGACTCCCCGGCCTCCTCACCGTCGGGAGGCGACGTATCGGCGGCCTCTCCGGTTCCCGCACCGAGGATCGCCGCGCGGCGCTGCGCCTCCCGCACCGACTCCACCTCCACCATCAGCGCCGAGAGGCGTTCCCCCGTATCCCGGAACGCTTCGTCCAAGGTGGCGACGCTCCGTTCCATCCGTTCGAGGGTGTTCTTCGTTTCGGCGCGGCTCCGGCGATCGGCGGTCAGTTGTTCCTCCCGGTCCTCGAGGAGACGTTCCACGGCCCCGGTAAGGGCGGTCTGCGCTTCGACCAGGGTTGCGAGTTGCACCTGGATCTGGCGGATCTCGGCCACGATGCGGTTCGGGTCCCGTTGGGCCGCGGCCCGGGCCTCCCCGAGGAGCGGGGGTGCGCTGAGGGATCCGAGGAGGACTCCAACGAGAAGCGCTGGAATGCGGGGCACGGTCAGGAATGACTTCACTTGGCGATGATCTCCAGATGGGCGCGCCGGTTTCGCCGCCAGGCCGCCTCGTTGTGAGCCGGGTCGAGGGGGAATTCCTTTCCGTAACTGATGATCCGCATCCGGCCGGAACCGACCCCAAGGTCTCGCAGATAGTCGCGGACGGCCCGGGAGCGTTCTTCCCCGAGCGCGAGGTTGTATTCCACGGTGCCGCGTTCGTCGCAGTGTCCCTCGACCAGAATCCTCACCGAGGGAAAGCGGGCCAGCCAGGCGGCGTTCTCTCCGAGGGTGGCGCGCATGGAGGCGCTGAGCTGGGCGCTGTCGTACTCGAAATGGACATCCTTGAGATGTCCTTCGCTGTTCAACTCCTCGAGGCTCTTCGCTCCGATGTCCAGCAGGTCGGTTTCGGTTCCGACCTCTGGCGGGATGGCCAGGATTTCGTCCTCGGTCAGTCCGCCGGAACTCGATGGTTCCGGTTCGGCTTCGGCTTCGGGAGTGGCCTCCGGAACCTCGGCAGGAGATGTCATGGGCGAGGCCACGGGGTCGCTCCCCGTCGCCGGGCTGCGGCTTACGGAAGAACACGCGAACCCCGCCAGCAGCAACGCGACCGGGAGAAGAGCTCCCGGCAGGGCCGGGCGGGGCGAAAAGAGTCTCCTCAAGAGTCTCATCGAAAGTCTCATCCAGACGACCTCATTGCGGATTTCCGGGGGGAGTGCCCCACCGCGGGGTGGTATTGCTCCCTTCGCGGGTGAGCTGCTTCAGATTGGAGCCGTCCCGGTGCATCGTGAACACCTGGTCGTTGCCGGCCCGGTTGGATGTGAATGCGATGTGCAGGCCGTTGGGAGCCCATGAGGGGCTCTCGTTGCTGCCGCGTCCGGTCGTGAGCTGCCGGGTCTGGCGGGTCTCGAAATCGTGGACCACGATGTCGAAGGGACGGCGTTCGATCCGGGAGGCGTAGGCGATCTCGCTGTGCTGGCGTGACGGGGACCAGGCGGGGGAATCGTTGTACGAGCCCTCGAACGACACGCGTCGCAGATTGAGTCCGTCCCGGTCCATCGTGTAGATCTGTGGAGCTCCGGTCCGATCGGAGGTGAACGCGATCGTGCGTCCGTTCGGGGACCAGGTGGGGGCGACGTCAATGGCGCGGTTGTCGGTGAGCCTCCGCAACTCGCTCCCGTCCACGGCGGCCAGATAGATCTCGGCCTGGCCGTCGCGATTCGAAGTGAACGCGATCCACCTGCCGTCCGGCGACCAGGCCGGAGTGAAGGACTGGAAATCGCCGACCAGCTTCTCACCCCGCCCCTGATAGAGAAACGCCAGATAGAGGGCGGGAGCGCCTTCGCGGTAGGAGATATAGCTGAGCGCCCGCCCATCCGGCGACCAACTCGGGGTGAGGTTCAAGGAGCCGTTGGCGGTTACCGGCCGTTGCCCGTAACCGTCGTAGTCCATCAGGTAGATCTCCTTGCTGCGCGGTCCCGACCGGCTGGTGGAGAAGGCGATTCGGGTGCGGGCGACGCCCTGGTAGTTGCCGGCGTGTTGCAGGATGTCGTCCGCGATCCGATGAGCCAGCGTCCGGGCGGCTCCGCGCGCCGCCGTATAGCGCCGGCCAAAGACATTCTCCTGGGCCCGGACGGCGTGCATCCGCACTTCGGCAACCAGCAGTTCACCCTCGATCCGGAGAGTTCCGCGGATCAGGATGTCGGCTCCGATCGATTCCCACTGGTAGTAGTCGAGCACGCCTTCCGGTGATCCGGATTCAGCGATCCGGTAGAAGCGCTTCGGAAGCATCCGGTAGACCCCGGCGTACTCGATGTCATCCCACAGCACGGTGCTGGCCACCGAAGCCGCTCCCGCTGCTTCCTCGGCCACCGAAGACGCGTCGCCCGGGTCTGCCGGCGCCGAGCCGGCTTCAACTCCCTCTCCACCGGTTTCGCTCGCGGGGACCTCCCGCGGCGCCAACTGGAAATCCGGTATGGCGATCCGCACCGGCGCGCCTGGACGAGTGATGTCGAGGTACCAGTCGCCGGCCTCCTGGGAAGCGGTTTCGATACGAGACGCCCCCAGACTCGTTACCTCCACAACCGGAGTTCCACCGGTGGTTCGGGGGAGGACTCCAGCGGCGCCAAGCGAAACGCCCCCGCCGGTCCCGGGCACGAAACCCGCGGCGACTCCGGTGGCGAGCGCGGCGCCCAGAAGAGCCAGGCCCAGGCGATGCAGGCGAAGGGATTTCATGGAACCTCGGGCGCCGGTCCGTCAGGACTTCCATTCGCTTGCTGCGAGTAGGTGAAGAGGAGATGCACCCCGACGCGGTCCCGTGGAAAGCTGTCGGGAAGCCGCGGAAGGGGTTCGGCGAGAACCACCGCCCGGAGCGCCGCCCGGTCGAGCAGCGACTGGCCGCTCGAGGTCTCCACTTCGGCGTCGCTGATGGCCCCGTCTCGAAAGATCGTGAATCCGATGACGACGGTAGCCTGGCCGCGAACGGGGATCTGCTGCCAATTCGCCTGGATCCGGGCGATCATCTGGCGCTGGTAGAAGGCGTACTCGAAGTCCTGGTCGAAGCGGGTGCCGCCCGGGGTTCCTCCGAGACCGATCCCGGTGTTGCCCTCCGCTTGCCGGCTGCTCGAACGGGCATTGGCGGCCCTCCGGCTGGGCCGGGACTTGGTATCGACGGGGCGCCGGGTTTCGAGCCTCGCGGAGTCGGCCCACGCCGCGTCCCGGCCCCGCAGACCGGACTCCGGTCGCTCGGGACGGGCAGCGCGGCGGCGAGCCCGGGCCTCGGGAACCGGCATGCGATCGCGGTTCTCCACCGTCGGCCGCACCACGTCCGGACGGGACTCGGGGACCGGCTCCGGCGCCGGAGGCTCGGGAGCCGGCGGCTCCGGTTCGGGCTCCGGCGGTGGGGTTGGTTCGGGGACCGGCTCCGGGATTGGGGGTGGCGCCGAGGCACTCCCCAGATTGGGTGTCTGGTTCGGCCCGGACATCCCGAGCTCGATGAAGGCTGCGGAAGGCGGCGCCAGGTCACGGCCGGTATCCAGCCCCAAGCCAGCGGCGGCGCCGCCCAGGAGTACGAGGTGCGCCGTCGCGGACCAGATCAGATTGCGCCGAAACGTGTCCTCGGTTCGCCCGGTTCGGGAGGACGCGGTCCGCCGTCGCCAAAGTGGTGGGGTCCGCGCTCGCGAACTCCGGGGTGGCTCCGGCACGCTACCTCCGCCGCTGTTCGCCGGGGTAGGCGTACACGAGACCCACACGGTCGAAACCCGCCCGTTTCATCGTGTCGATAACCTCGATGACCTGTCCGTATTCTAGCGAGACGTCGCCCTGCAGATAGCCTTCGCGAGCCCCTTCCAGGTCGACAATTTCACGTAGTCGCTCCTCCAGCAACAGGGGGTTCACAGCCCGCTCCCCAACGAAGGTCCGGCCCTCGGCATCGACCGTGACGATGACGCGCTCGGTCGCCTCCGCGGACCGCATCCGCGCCGTGGGGAGGTTCACTTCGAGGGAGCGGACGAGGAGCGGGGCGGTCACCATGAAGATGATCAGCAAGACGAGTACCACGTCCACGAAGGGGGTGACGTTGATCTCCGAAAGAGCGCTTCCGGCCGCCGCTCGCCGGCGGGCGCCGAGCTGGGCCAGGGCGGAGCCGGAGCCCGAGCCCGAACCTCCGCCGGAACCGCCGGCGGTGCCCATCGCCATGCCGTCAGCGGGCCAGGTGCCGTTCCAGCATGGCGACGTACTCCATGGAGAAGTCGTCCATGGTGTTGGTGATCCGCCGGATCCGGGCCAGGAACGCGTTGTAGGCGATGACCGCAGGGATTGCAGCCGCAAGACCGGCGGCGGTCGCGATCAGGGCCTCCGAGACCCCGGGGGCGACGACGCTGATGTTGGCGGCCTGGGTGAGCGCGATGTCCCGAAACGAGTTCATGATGCCCCAGACCGTTCCGAAGAGACCGATGAACGGGGTGGCGCCGCCGGTAGTGGCCAGAAAAATCATCCGATGCTCGAGGGCCGCCGTCTCGGTGGAAGACGCGCGCAACAGCGACCGAGCCACGGCTTCCATGTTCGACACCTTCAGGCGGACCGGTTCTTCGTCTTCCGGGTCCTTCCGGGACTGGTAGCGGACCTCCTGGTAGCCGGCGTTGAACAGCCTGGCAAGCGGACTGTCCGGGTGCTTGCGAGCCCAGGCGACCACATCCGCGAATCGTTTGGCGGATCGGAAATAGTTCAGGAACTGGGCGGATTTTCGCTCCACTCGCCGCAACCGGCTGGACTTGTGCAGGATGATCGCCCAGGAAACAAGGCTGAAGAAGAGCAGCGTGGCGAGGACGAACCAGGCGACCGGCCCGGCCTCCACGATGAGCGCCATGAAGCCGCCCTCGGCAAAGAACCCCTGGGATGCGCCGATGTCCACCGCGGTGACCGTCTCATCGACTGTCTCGGCGGTGGCTTGCGGCTCGGGCGGCGCTTGGCCCGCCCATGCGGCCGAGGGCAACAGAAGGGAAACCCCGACCCGGAGAAAAGCGTTGCACGAAGCCGTGAACGGGGCGAACACGTCGATGCGGCGAGGAACTCGTATACCCAACATATAGTAGCCTAACCCATGCACAACCACTACCCGTTGGGGTGTCCGTCGTTTTCGGCCCTCCGTTGCGGCGCGCGTTGCGGGGCGGCCTCCGTCCGCATCCTCGCCTAGCCGGGAATTCGGCGCCTCCAGTTTCACTGCCGGCCACGATGCTCCACTGGCTGCGGGCGCAAAACGTCGCCCTTCTGAAGGACGTTTCGCTTGAATTCGGAGAGGGGCTGAATGTCGTCACCGGTGAGACCGGAGTCGGAAAGAGCATCCTGCTCGAGGCCCTGGGGTTGATTCTCGGGGGCCGCGGCCGTGCGCAGCTCGTGGGGCCGGCGGCCGACCGCGCCGTCGTCGAGGCCGGCTTCACCCCGCCGGAAGAAGGATCGCCGGGCCGGGAGCGATTCAGGACGTTCGGCGATGAGCCGGGAGTATCGACCGAAGACGAGGATCTCGTGATCCGGAGGGAACTGCGCGTGGCATCCGGACGGCGCTCGGTGTCCAATCGGATCACCGTGAACGGAACGGCGGTCTCGGTGGGGGTGCTGCGCGCGCTGGGTGGGATCCTCGCCGAGATCTACAGCCAGGGGGAGTACCTCTCTCTGCTCCAGCCCGGAGCCGCGCGCGAAACCGTGGACGAAGTGGGGCGGCACGCTGACCTGAGGGGAGAGGTGTCGGCAGCGTTCCACGCGGTCCGCAACGCGGAGGAAGAACGCGACACGCTTGAGGCTCGGCTGCGCGCGGCAGCGGTGCGGCGCGCCGAAATGGAACGGGCCCTCGAAGAGATCGGGCGGGCGGCGCCGTGTCCGGGCGAGATCGAGGCGCTACTCGAAGAGCGTCGGACGCTCGGTCACGCGGAGCAGCTCGCCAGCCGGCTCGAGAGTGCGTTTCAGGCTCTTTACGGCTCGGACACCGCGGCGGGAACGCAATTGGCGGTTGCGCTGCGGGCTCTCGAGGAGGCGAGCGCCATCGACCGGCGCACGGCAGGCCTGCTCGACGGGCGTCCCGACCTGCTCGTGGAAGTGGAGGACCTGGCGGCCGCGGTGCGGGACCGGCGCGACAGCGTCCGGGCGGCGCCGGAGCGGCTTCGGGAAATCGAAGATCGTCTTGTCCTGTTGCGCGGCCTTGACCGCCGCTACGCCGCAGGGACCGGTGAGACGGACGCGCTGCTTCAGCGCGTCGAAGAGATGCGGGAGACGCTCGCCAGGTTGACGGATCAGGCGCAAGAGCGCCGCCGGGCGGTGAGGGCCGCGAGGGTCGCCGCCTCCCGTTACCGGGAACTGGCGGGATCACTCCGCACTGCCCGCCGGGCAGCCGCGGAAACACTCGCGCGCCGGGTTCAGGGTGAACTCATCGGCCTCGGTATTCCGCGCGCCCGTTTCTCGATCGGGATCGAACCGCTCGGGGAGGGCGCAGGGTCGGAACCGGATGCCGCGACGGGACATTTCACCGAACACGGCCTGGACCGCGTGGAGTTCCTGTTCAGCGCCAGTTCCGAGATGGCGCCGGCTCCGATCGGAGAGGTGGCATCAGGAGGAGAGTCATCGCGTTTCTTTCTCGCGCTCAAGGCAGCCGGGGCGGGGAAGGGGGGCGCGCCCACCCTGGTCTTCGACGAGGCGGACACGGGAACCTCCGGACGCATTGCCGACGCCGTCGGGCGGCGTCTCCGCCGCCTCGCCGCTGCGCGCCAGGTCGTTTCCGTCACCCATCTGCCCCAGGTCGCAGCCCTCGGACGGGCCCATCTGGTCGTCGAGAAACTAGAATCCGCCGATGCGGTTCGGGTCTCCTCCCTCGGTGGTGACGCCCGGGTCGAGGAAATCGCCCGTATGCTCGCTGGTCCCGAGGTTACCGACAGCGCCCGAAACCACGCATCCCAACTGCTCGCCGGGGCGGACTCCGAATCTCCCGCCGGCAAAAGTAGCGGGTCTTCGTCGGCGCCGGCAGGTCGCTGAATGACGGTCCGCGCGCCCGGCTCGCCGCCAGGCCTGATCGGGCTCGCCGACGGGAGTCCGGCACGGACCGCCGAGCGTACGCCGCACCTCCGGTTTCGGATCGAAACCTGGGGTTGCCAGATGAACGTCCACGATTCGGAGAAGATGGCGGCCGCTCTCGGGTCGCTGGGCTGCCGTCCGGCGGAGGCGGAGAGCGCGGAAGTCGTGGTCCTGAACACCTGTTCCGTTCGGGAGAAGGCACAGGAAAAGGTGTTTGCCCGGGTGGAGCAGCTTGTCGGCCGAGGCCGGGAGCGCCCACGGTTGATCGGCGTTGCGGGATGCGTGGCTCAGCAGGAAGGGGAAGCCATCTTCGGCCGGGCGCCCGCGGTGGACTTCGTCCTCGGCACCCAGAGTCTCGTCTGCCTCCCGGATGTCGTACGCCGGCTCCTGGCCGGGGAGTCCAGAATCGTCGAGATCGGGCGGCACCCGGACAACCTCGACATCCCACCGGAACAGATCGATCGGATTCCCGGAGTCAAGGCGTACATCACGATCATGGAAGGCTGTGACAACTTCTGCTCCTTCTGTGTCGTGCCCTTCACCCGCGGGCGCGAGCGATGCCGGACCGTTTCGTCGATTGTCCGGGAAGCGGAGTCGCTCGCAGCGTCGGGTTTTCGGGAGATCCAACTTCTCGGCCAGAACGTGAACTCGTACCGCGACCCGGAAGGCGGAGGAGGATTCGCCGAACTCACCGATGCGGTGGGAGCCGTGGCGGGAATCCGCCGGATCCGCTTCACGAGCCCTCATCCGAAGGACTTCAGCGAAGCGCTCATGGAGCGTTTCGCGGCCGGGGGTCCACTGATGCCGCACATGCATCTCCCCGCTCAATCCGGTTCGACGAGCGTGCTGGAACGCATGCGTCGCGGCTACAGCCGGGACAAATTCCTCCAACTGGTTCGGCGGGCGCGGGAAAAAGCCCCTGAACTCGCCCTTTCCACGGACCTGATCGTCGGCTTCTGCGGCGAGACGCGGCGGGAGTTCGAGGACACCCTGACTCTTCTCGACGAGGTGCGGTTTTCCTCGGTCTATTCGTTCAAGTACTCCGAGCGTCCCCATACGCTCGCGTCGAAGCGGTTGCCGGACGACGTTCCGGATCCGGAGAAGACCCAGCGGCTCATCGAGCTCCAGGCCCGGCAACGAGAGATCCAGTTGGCCCTGCATCGCGATCTGGTCGGGCGCAGGGTGGAAGTCCTCGTCGAAGGGCCAAGCCGCAAGGGGGGACAACTGGCAGGCCGGGGTCCGGACAACCGGATTGTCAACTTTGAGGGTCCGACCGATGCCACCGGGAGCTTTGGAGAGGTCGAAATCACCGGGTTCGGCCCGAACAGCCTGCTCGGGAAGTTGTTGCATTCACCGAAACCACGCCGCAGTGGCGGCGAGTCCGCGGCTTCCAGCACCAGGTGGAGCGCCCCGGGATCTGAAATTCTTCTGCCGGTGGTCCAGGCGACCGCGGCAGACGGAGTTCAGGAAGCGAGGGCGGCCGGATGACGCATCCGGCAAGGAGCTGACCGTGGAGATTGAGGTAAGCATCAAGGCAATCCTGATGGTGCCGCGGACCAGCGCCGCGGTCGTCATGCTCAAGGAAGAGTCCGGTGACCGCGAAGTGCCCATCTGGGTCGGCCCGATGGAAGTCCGCGCGATCGGCCTGCAGATCGAGAACTATGAGCCGCCCCGGCCGTTCACGCACGATCTGATCCGGGAGCTGCTCCGGGAACTGGACGCCAAGGTCACCAAGGTGGTGATCCATGACGTGCAGGACAACACGTTCTATGCGCATGTCCACCTCCAGCGCAAGCGGCAGCGGTTGGCGGTGGATGCGCGGCCGAGCGATGCGATCGCCCTGGCGCTGAGAACGAGGGCGCCCATCTTCGTCCATTCGCGCGTCATCGAACGAGGCGCGCGGCGCGCTGAGGAACTCATGGCGGAGGATGTCGAACCGCCCGAGGACAGCGAAGCGCTGGGCGACTGGCTCGAAGCTCTCGACGAGGACGATCTCGGCGACGCGCACTGAGCGACGTCCTCCGATGCAAGCCACCATCACCGTCGCGAACCAGAAGGGCGGGGTAGCCAAGACCACAACCGCGGTCAATCTCGCCGCTGCGTTTGCCGGGGCCGGGCACCGCACCCTGCTCGTCGATGTAGATCCGCAGGCCAACGCCTCGGTCAGCGTGATCGAACCGGATCCCTCCCGGCCCTCGATGCTGGAGGCCCTTACCGGAGAGGTCCGATTCGCAGACATCATCAGACCGGCGACTGTCGAGGGCCTGTCGGTCGCGGAAGCACGCATTTCGCTTGCGAAGCTGGAACGGCAGCTTCTGGGCGACATCGACGCCCACTACCGGCTGCGAGACCGCCTCCAGTACGTTCGGGACGATTTCGACTACGTGGTGATCGACACCCCGCCCACCCTGGGGCTGATCACCGTGAATGCGATGGTGGCCAGCGACTCTCTGCTGTTGCCACTGCCGCCGACCTACTACGCTCTCGAAGGTGCCGACGATCTTCTCGACACCCTGGAGCAGGTGCGGCGCCGCCCCAATCCCGATCTTTCCCTCCTCGGGGTGGTGATCACCATGGCCGATCAGCGCACCAGGATCGCGCGGGACGCGATACGCAAGATCCGCGGGCACTTCGGCAAAGCGGTGTTTCGGACGCTGATCAGCCGCAACGTCCGACTCGAAGAAAGCCCGGCGTACCGGGAGTCCATCTTCGCGTTCGCCCCCAACTCCCGGGGCGCCGAGGACTACGGACGCCTGTCTCAGGAGGTGCTTGCCCGTGTCCAAGCGAACCGGTCTTCCTGAAAAAGTCACTCTGAAGCCCCGTGACAGCCACTATGTGGCGGGGGTGGCTCGCGGCGAGGCGGGGGCCCCCCCGCGGGAGGACCCGGCGACCCGCCAGCGGATGATCCCGACGGCTCAGATTCATCCGAATCCCGATCAGCCGCGCCAGCGCATCGGAGCGCTCGAGCCCCTTGCGACCTCGATTCGGGACCAGGGAATCCTGCAGCCGATTCTGGTGCGCCGCCTGGGCATCAAGGACTACCAGATCATCGCCGGCGAGCGGCGTTACCGTGCGGCGGTGCTGGCCGGGCTGCGTGAGCTGCCCTGCGTGGAGCGCGACGCCGAGGAAGGGGACGCGCTCGAGTTGGCTCTCGTGGAAAACCTGCTCCGGGATGACCTCTCCGCGTTCGAGGAGGCCACCGCCTACGAGGGGCTTATCAGGGAACACGGACACACGCATGACTCGCTGGCGCGCCGCGTCGGCAAGGCGCGCACCTCGATTACCGAGACCCTCGCTTTGTTGAACATCCCGGAGGAGATCCGGGAGGTCTGTCAGGCCTCGGGAATCGTGTCGCGCCGCCAGTTGTTGCGCGTGGCGCGCGAGCCGAATGCCGAAGCCATGCTGGCCTGCGTCCAGCGGCTTGCCCAGGGGCTGGACGAGCCCGCACCCAAACGCCGGAAGTCAAGGGGAGAGCGAGCGCGACCCTTCGTCTTCCGGTACGCCCCGAAGGGAGGTCCCTTCCGCCTCCAGTTGACTTTTCGCCGCAGCGAGGTCGAAGACACGGAAGTGGTGGAAGCGCTCAGGACCCTCCTGCGGCAGCTTGAAGAGCAGAGCGGCGATGTCGACGTGCCGACATCCGACGCAAGCAACAGTGAATCAACGGGTTAACGAGGGAATCGACTCTTCGGAAAGCGCGGCCTGAGGGGCGTGCGCTGAACCTCGCTGCGGCGGGAGGCGGGGGAGGCTCCCCACGCTCGCGGACGGCATGGGCGGCTGCCCGGAGCCAGCCTCGTAGCTGCTCCTGCCCGCGGCTAGTGTGGTGTCCCGTAGATTCTGCGAGTCACCGAGAGCGGCGAGGCGCCCGGCTGACAAGGCGCGAATCGGGAGGAATACCGAGTGTATTCCGACTGATTCGGAACGCCGAGCGCAGCGGTTCAGCCGGGATGAATCGCAAGCTCGCTTCCGGAGCGGGGCGATAGCCCCGCGCAGACCCCTTGAGCGCGAGGGACGGAGGTTGGCTTCAGCCAACCTCCATTCCTCGTGGCTCGGGCATCCGGAGGATTTGCGGGACACCGCACTAGAATGGCCCGCATGTCCCGATTCTCCGCTTCCGCACTCCTCGTAGCCGGTCTGACCACGGGTTTCGCCGCCACCAGTGGGTCCGCTCAGGACACCGACACGCCCACCGTGAAGGTCGGCGACCCGGCGCCCGAGTTCGAGCTCAAGGACGCGCACGGTGCTTCCTACCGTCTTTCCGAATTGGTCAAGCGCGGGCCGGTCGTCCTGGAGTTCTTCCGCAGTGGAGGCTGGTGACCATTCTGCATTGCGCAACTCGGCGAGTTGCAAGAATCCCTGGATCGGTTCGACGCGCAGAATACGACCGTACTGGGAATCTCCAAGTACGGGGTAGGGGACACGCTGATGTGGCTCTCCAAGAATGAATGGACCTTTCCGATCCTGGTGGACGGAGGCCCGGCCATCCGCGAATACGGCATCCCCAATCCGGATCACGACGGCACGGACCGGGAGGGCATTCCCCATCCCGCAACCATCATCGTGGACACGGACGGAGTGGTTCAGTTCGTGAACGTCTGGGTGAACTACCGCGACCGAACGGCCCCCGAGGAGATCCTGTCCCGGATCTCCCGCCTTGCTGGATCGTGATTCCGACGATTCCAAAGGAGTTTCTTCCCATGAAACGCCGTCTTCTCCTGGCCGGTCTGCTGCTGACCGGTTCCGCCGGCCTCGCCGCCGCCCTCGCGCTCCAGGCGCCAATGATTCCCGATTGGGAGAACGCCGCGAAGTTTGAACTCGTGGCTTCGCAGTCCCCGGTGCGTCCCGGTGACCGCATCGAAGTGGCCGTCGTTGCGGAACTCGATGAGGGCTACCACCTCTACGGCCCGGAAGAGGCCTTCCCGACCGCGACAGTAGTGGAACTCGTCGAGGGAGGAGCCTTCAGCGGCGGCGAACCCGACTATCCGCTACCGATTCGCCGGGACCTTTCGGGGCTTGGCGAGTACGACCTCTACGAGGGAACGGTGGCGATCCGGATTCCGGTCACGTCCGTCTTCGAGCGCGGCCGGTCCGCCGATGCTGAAGTGCTCGTTCGCTACCAACTCTGCACGGACAACGCCTGCAGCGCCCCGACCAGCACCACGCTGGAGTTGTCCCTGCCGACCGCGGAGGCGGGAGCAGCCGTGAAGAACCTCCATTCCGAGGTTTTCGGGCAGTCGCGATGAGCCCCAGTCCGGAGAAGAAGGTCGTCCACACCTGCCACGCCCGGGTGGTCAAGCAGGCCGGTCCCGTCCGCCAGGCTTTTCTGGAGGACTTCGACCAGCCGGTCCGTTTCGGTGTCCATAGCGGAATCGCTGCCTTCTACGGGGTGACCCCGGCCGAAGAGTTGCCGGCGACCCTCGACTACGTCGTGGCGGCCACCGGCGGTTGAATGGTGGGCACGTTCGGGCGGGCGCTCGAAGTACGCGGCATTCCGAGCCAACCGGATCGGCTCTCGGCCGACATCGAAGGCGACATCGTGGACGAGAACGGAGTCATGGCGCTGCGCGCCATCCGAATCCGGTATCGCGTGGCGCTTCCTTCCGGTAAACGCGAAGAGGCAGAACGCGCTCTTCGCTTCCACGAACGTGGCTGTCCGCTCGCCAACACCCTCAAGGACGGCGTGGACATCACCTATACGGCTGACTTTGAAGAACTGGACGACGCGGACGTAGCTGGATGAGCGAGCCGGCGTCGGCGGTCCGCGCACTGATGCGCCGGGCGCCGCAACTGGTGACCGTCGTGACTGCCGGCGGCCCGGAGGGGCCGCGGGGAATCACCGTCAGCTCGTTCATCCCGGTGAGCCTCGACCCCCCGCTGGTGCTCGTCTCCATCATGAATTCGGCTCGGGCGCACTCCGCGATTGCCGCGGGCGCCTTTCGCGTGCACCTGCTCGCGTCCGATCAGACCGATGTTTCCGGACACTTTGCGATGCCGGGCCTCGACTCCGAAGCTCAGTTCGGGGGGCAGTTCGCCGAAGCCGTGGAGGCGCTTGGAACCGAAGAGCCACCCAGGATTCCCGGCTGTATCGGCTGGCTCGAATGCGCCACTGCCGGATCCTACGCGGAGGGTGACCATACGCTGTTCATCGGAAGAGTGACGGAGGGCAGGGTGGAGCGGCCGGATGCTGCGCCGCTCCTCTACTACGACCGGGGGTATCGCGATGTGGGAGGCGCAGTGAATGGTGGGTCAGGCTAGCTGGAGGTGGCGCTCCGGGGCGGCCCTGCTGCTTGTGTTGGGACTGGGCGGCCTCGCGAGCTGCGGCGGGGGTGACGAGGCCCCGCCCCCCACAGAAGAAGTGGCGCCGGTCAAGGAGCCTCCCCCCGCCCCGGAACCGGAACCGGCGCGACCCGCGACGCCCCCGCCACCGCCGCCTCCGACCACCGGATCCTTGCAAGTGGAGGGCACCGAGGGCGCCAGTGTGCGGCTGGGTGAACGCGTGCTCGGAATGGTCCCCGGAACCTGGGAAGACCTGGAAACCGGGGAGTACCCGATTCGCGTCGAGAAGGATGGCTTCCATACCCTCGAGGTCAGCATCACCATCCGTGGCGGTCGCACCCGTTCGTTGGCGGCAAACCTGTTGGAGATGCTCGGCTCGATCGTCGTCGAGAGCGACATCGCCGGGGCGAATGTCTTCCTCGACCGGAACTTCAAGGGCAATACGCCGGTGACGATCGCAGACCTGCAGCCCGGGCAGTACAACCTGACGATCGCGGCCGAGGGGCACGAGGTGATCTCGCGGAAGGTTGACGTAGGACGCCGGGCAGTGCCTGTTCGCGTGGAGTTCGGTGACCTGGTGGCGGCTCTGGACGTCCGGGTCGCGGTCGGCCACAAGCACCGCTTCGGCTCTTGTGAGGGGGTCCTGGTGGCCACGGCGGACGGTTTCGACTACCAGACGGATCACAAGGACGCCTTTCAGTTGGGGTTCGAACAGGCGGAACGGTTCGAGATCGACTATCTCAACAACAATCTGCGCCTGAAGGTCCGGGGTGGGCGCACTTACAACTTCGAATCGCCGACCGAAGACCTGGATTCACTGTTCGTGTTTCATCGCGACGTGACGACGTTTCGGGACCAGGGCTAGCGTCCGGCGCGAACGCCGTTCTGAGCCGCGTACACCAGTTCTTAACATAATCATCCTTATCGGAAGTCGCCGAAGCGACTTTCGATAAGGATTCGGCATCCTGGTACAGCGGTCGCGCGAAGAAAGTTCGAACGACCAGAAGGTAGACCTATTCGGACCAGACTATGGCGACAAGGACGGCGACTAGCGAAACAGCGAGTGCCGCGGCCCGAAGCGCCACACTGATCCAGTAGGGCCGATTCAAGCGCTTGATGACGACATCGACCGGATCCGGTGACCGCACGCCGATTGGAGTTACTCCATCCGAGTCCGGTTCATGTTCCTCCTCGAAGGAGATATAGGATCCGCCATCCATGGCAAAGACATAGTGCACGTGTGCGGCGTTCACGGCCGCATCCGCAATTTGTTGTTTCTGGTCTTGTCGTCGAACAACGGCAAATCGTTGCATTCTGGCCCTCCTCGGCGTTTGACAGCAACAGCTTATTGAAGTCGCGCCTCGTCTCCAGTACGGCTTCCCCGGGGGGGTTGGCGCAATTGCCGGCATCGAGCCCGTTTTTCTGTGGGATTGTGCTCTTGCCCCGAAATGCGTCGCCGCGTGTCGCGGCTAGCCCTCGGCTAGCTAGGGCTAGGCAGCACGGGGTTCAAGTGCGCGAGGCACCGAACCGCTCCCTGAGCCGGGCCGTGCGATACCTGAAGATCCGTTTTAGGTCCGGGGCGACCAGCAGCCGATTGACCAGTGCGCCGCCGGGCGCCTCGTAGTGCACCTCATCGGATGCGACAACCACGGGTCCCCTGCCCGGGCGTTCCTCGACTTCAAACCGGTGCTCGTGAATCCAGGTGCGGTAGGGCCCGATCACCTGTTCATCCACAAAGCGATGCGGCGGTTCCCAGGCCGTGATCTCGCTGCGCCAACGGAGCGGCAGGCCACGAAGCCGCAGCCGATAGTCGATTTGCCTGCCGCGCGACATCGGGATCTCGCCTTCGGTCAGGACCTTGAAGCGGAGCCAGGGTGGAGTGAGCAACTCCAGGTTCCTGGCATTCGAAAAGAACGAAAAGACGGTCGTCAGCGGAGCCGCCAAGGTGACGGAACATCGAAAGACCTGCATTCCTTCCTGATGCTAACCTTCACCGGTTACTCCTCTTTCGACGCGCTGAGCGGGCGGCGCCAGGCATGTGGCCGTCCCACCCGCCGTCGCCCGAGACCAAGTCCCGGCCAAGAGCGGCGGGCACAAGGCAACTTCCGGCATGGCGGACAACGTAGCGGCCCCCGAGGCCCGGATTCCCGGAATCGACCACGAGCCGGGCCAGCGCGGAAAGGAAAGCGCCGGAAAGAAGCCGAACGGCGCGGCCCCTGCTTCGTATTCGATGCTCGAGCCCCGGATGAAGGCCATCTACGGCCAGTTCTACAAGGAAACCTACTTCTCCGAGAACAAGCATCTCGACCCCAAGGTCCAGGAACTGATCGCCCTCGCCTGTTCGCTCATCGCCAAGTGCGAGGGGTGCCTCGACGGCCATGTCAAAAAGGCCCTCAAGCTGGGAGCGACCAAGGAAGAGGTCAGCGAAGCCATCGTCATCGCGATCGGCATCAATGCCGCCGCGATCGTGGACCAGACGGACCGGACGGCAGCGCGGCTCGGGCTGAACCATTTCCCGGCCAAGACGCGGCTCTAGCAGCCTGTGGCAAAACCCGCACGGCGTTCGACGGGCGATTCATCCCGGCTGAACCGCCCCCCCACCGGGAGAAACACCCATGCGCGTGTCCTCCTGCGCACCCCGCCGGCATGAAAAGCGGCATCCGCGTTTGAAGCCCTTTAGCAGCCTGTGGTGAAACCCGCGTGAGCGCCGAGACGGGCGAGGCGCCCGGCTGACAAGGCGCGTGAGGCCGGAATACCCGGTGTATTTCGGCCGAAACGCAACGATGAGCGCCGCAAGGCG
>MPMW01000053.1 GCA_002238705.1 Acidobacteria bacterium bin61
AAGCGTCCCGCTCCGCGCCCATCATCCCGCACCCGGGCAGGAGCGATAACAACGCGAGGATCCATGGCGCCGCTCCCGACACTCTGCCCGGGCGCCGCGCCCTGAGGGATTCGAAGCCCCAACCTACAGGTTCGTAGCCTGTTGCTTTGTCCACGGAGC
Organism: Acidobacteria bacterium bin61; assembly: GCA_002238705.1. Taxonomy (GTDB): domain Bacteria; phylum Acidobacteriota; class Vicinamibacteria; order Marinacidobacterales; family Marinacidobacteraceae; genus Marinacidobacterium. The sequence continues at coordinate 160 of MPMW01000053.1, forward strand.
CAGAGGCGCTCACTACCCGCTTCTCCAGCGGGTGGTCTCCCCGAGAATCTAGCAGGTCTCGGCGCGCGAGACGCCAGCCGAGCCACGGTGGCGCGCGCCCTCAGGCGCCAGCGGCGGCTTGGCCTGGCTGGCGTCTCGCTCCCGATGTTCGTGACGATGCGGTCTCGTGAACGAGGGAACGTCAGCCCGGCGGTCGCGCATAAGTCAGTGTTCGCCAGAGCCACTCGAGCGGGCCGTGGGAATATCGGCGCAACCAGATCGGGGACAGCCAGAGCTGGAGCGCCCACACCGCAAGGACGATCAGGAGCTGCTGGTAGCGCTCGACGCTCGCGAAGAGACCCAAACCGTGGCCGTAGAAGATCGTCGTGCAGAGCACGGTCTGGAGGAGGTAGTTGGTGAAGGCCATCCTTCCGACGGCCGCCAGACGCGCCTGGAGGCCCGGCAGGAAGCCGCGGCGTACGGCGAGCATCACGAGTCCCAGGTAGCCGAGCGCCACCGGGATGCACCCCCATGAGTTGAAGAGGGTGCCGAAGAGCATGGAACGCTGCCACGCCCAGCCTCCCGCGAAGTTCCACCAGACGCCGAGGGCGACGAGGGGCAGGCCGGCGAGCAGCCCCGCCGCCGCCAGCCGTCCATAGAAGCGGTCGTCTTTCGCCGCGCTCAGGACGCCCCACTTGTAGAGCGCCATCCCGATGAGCATCAGCCCGCCGCAGAACCACACCACGAAGAACGGCAGCATACCCAGGTGGATCGCGAACGCCTGCTCCATCCGCAAGGGCTGCTGTTCACTCCAGCCGCCTCCGTAGGCGGCGATCTCGCCGTCAAGCTCGGAGACGCCGGGCCTCCATTCCCCTTCGATCTCGGCGGTCACCTCCCGGGGGACTTCGGGGATCGACAACGCGGCCCCGATCAGGACCGTGAAGAGGCTCGCCACCAGGAGGGACGCGCATCCGACGGCCACCAGGGTCCCGGGACCGCGGCGGCGCAGCAGGTACACGAGGCAACCGCAGATCGCATAGGGCACCAGAATGTCGCCGGCCCAGAGGAGATAGGCGTGCGCCAGCCCGAACGCCAACAGCCATCCCATCCGGCGGTAGTGCCACTTCGCGGGCCGGCCGCCCCGGGCCTCGATGCGATCGGCGAAGAGGCAGACGCCCGCGCCGAAGAGAAGCGAGAAGAGCGTCACGAACTTCTGGCTGAAGAAGACATGAGCAAAGGTCCACACCCCGAGGTTGACCCCGGTGAGGTCGCCCCACGCCGTCGGATTCCCGTACGCCGCGATCGGCATCGCGAAGACCTGGATGTTCATCACCAGGATGCCGAGCAGCGCGAAACCGCGCAGCACATCCAGGCTGGCGATCCGCCCGCCGGCCTCCACGGGCTTGGCGATGTCGGCGGTCAAATCAGGACCCGGAGGAGTCCTTCGCGCGGTACAACCAGGCCGCGAACGGGGTCGCGATGAGCGCTCCGGCGATCTCCATCAGGACGAACATCGGGGCGTCCGCTGGCCGAATCCCGCAGAAGGTGTCCGTGAAGCTCCGTGCGAGAGTCACCGCGGGATTCGCGAACGAGGTGGAAGCGGTGAACCAGCAGGCCGCGAAGATGTAGATCCCCACCGCGGCGGCCACCGCCTGCGGGCGGACCTTGATGCAGCCGAAGATGGTGAGGATCAGGCCGAAGGTGGCCACCACCTCGGACACCCACTGTCCCGGCCCCGCGCGGACCTGCGTAGCCGTCTGCAGGAGCGGCAGGTCGAACATCAGGTGCGTCACCAGCATGCCGGCCAGGCCGCCCGCGGCCTGCACCACCACGTAGAGCCCGGCGTCGCGTCCGGAGATCTCCTTCCGGAGCAGGAACGCCAGCGTCACCGCAGGATTGATGTGACAGCCCGAAACCGGAGCAAAGAGCCAGATGAGGACCACGAGGCCCGCGCCGATGGCCGCGGTGGTTCCGATGAGCGCGACCCCGTCGTTGCCGGCCGACAGGTTGACGGCCATGATGCCGGCGCCGATGATCACCGCGAGCAGACCGGCGGTGCCGAGGAATTCGGCGACGAGGCGACGGGCGAGCATGGAGGTACCGCGCGGCGTACGGTAATCCCTCAGCCCGCCGCGGCGGTTCGGGAACTCAGCCGAGAAGGCTCAGGTCGGCGCGTCCGTCCCGCAGCGGAGGGCACCAGAAGTACGCTCCGGTCACCGGCCGCGTGAACCGGAACAGGTGATCCGCGATCCGGTCGGCGGCGCCCGTCATCCGGGACAGGTGGTACTCGAACGCGTCCAGGCTGGCGCCGAAGGCGACGAACACGAGTCCCGCCCGCCGCGCGTCCGCCCAGGGCATGGAGCGGCGGAGCAGAAAGGCGGGCGGGTCGGGGGCTTCCTGTTCCGTGCGTTGTACGTGGGCCGCATCCGGCCCGTCCTTGAGTTCCACATTGTCGCTCTTTCGGCGTCCGATGATGTGGTCCTGGGTCCGGGACGAAAAGGACTCGAAGCGGTCGAAGTCGTGGACCCACTGCTGCACCGCGGCGAAGGACGACCCGTCGAGCCCCGGTCCCTGTCCGGAAACGATCGCCGCCTCCGCCGCGGCAGCGCCCTTCGGGTTCTCCGTGCCGTCCTCGTATCCGGTGAGGTCGAGGCCCGTCCGGTAGCGGAAGCCGTCCACCAGGCCGTCCAGCGCGAAGGAACCGGCGAGCGTCTTCTCGACCCGCCGGGTCTCGTGGATGAGTTCGCCGCGTTCCTCGGAACGGAGCCAGACCCAGAGCGCGGCCGGGGTGGAGGGCACACTGAACCCCGGTCCGCTCGAAGCCGGGAAATCCCTCAGGCCGGGGACCTCGGCCCCCAGCTCACGAACCAGCGACGAGCCCAGGCCGAAGACGAGCGGCAGCCCGGGGTGCGGGTCGGCGAGGCGCTCGAGCGCGTCTCGCGGACCCGGCGCCGAGGCGCAGCGCCGAAAGGTGAGGTAGCGCGCGTGGGAAGGGATGTCCGCCAGCACTCCGGGCTGGGACAGCACACTCGAGTCTCCAGATTCCAAGGTCACATTCACTCTCTCTTTCGATGGGAACGCTAGCGCGCCGAAAAGGGCCCGCCGCTCGAATGTCCCGCGCAGGCTCCTAATATCCGCAGTGCGCGTCCGAGACCGCCCGGGAGACCCGCCGACCATGATCTCAAGAGCCCCCCGTTTCCGCCCAACGACCGCACTGCTGTGCTTTTTGGCCGCGTCCGCCGCAGCGCAGGACGTCCCGATCTTCACCGAGGATTTCCCGGCCGCCGAGTTCCAGGCGCGCCGCGAAACGGTCATGAACGCCATCGGACCGGGGGCGGTCGCGCTCCTGCAGGGCGCCCCCTCGCCTCTCGGCTACGTCCGTTTCCGCCAGACCAACTCCTTCTACTACCTGACCGGGGTGGAGACGCCCCACGCCTACCTGCTGCTGAACGGCGCGACGGGCGCCTCGGCCCTCTACCTGCCGCCCCGGGATGTCCGCCGCGAGTCGTCGGAGGGGCGCCTCCTGACCTCGGACGACGCGGAGCTGGCGATCGAAAAGACCGGCGTTGATGAAGTCCACCCGAGCTGGAAGCTGAGCGACCACCTCGCCCGCCTCGCCTGGAGCGCGAATCCCCCGGTCGTCCACACTCCCCTCGCGCCCGCCGAGTTGGCGGCGATGAGCCGAGATCTCGCCACCCGCGGCAACTCGGACATCGCGAACGACCCCTGGGATGCCCGCCCTTCGCGGGAAGCGACGTTCGTGTCCCGTCTGGAAGGGCGTTTCCCGCGTCTGGAGATCCGGGACCTGACCCCGGTGCTGGACCGGGCCCGGCTCGTGAAGAGCGAGCGCGAGATCGCGCTCATCACGAAGGCCACGAAGCTCTCCGGACTCGCGCTCATGGAAGCGATGCGCTCGACCCGCCCCGGCATCTACGAGCACGAACTCGACGCCGTCGGGAAGTTCCTCTTCTTCCGGGACGGCGCCCAGTCGGACGCCTACTACTCCCTGGTGGCAACCGGGACCAACGCCTGGTACCCGCACTACCACCGCGGGGCGAGCCGCCTCGAGGACGGCGAACTGATCCTCATGGACTACGCCCCCGACATCGGCTACTACACGAGCGACGTCACCCGGATGTGGCCGGTGAACGGCGTGTTCAACGAGTGGCAGCGCGACCTCTACGGCTTCTATCTCGCCTGTTACCGGGCAGTTCTGGACGCCATCCGCCCGGGAGACGTCGCGATGGTGATGGGCGAAGCGGCCACCCGCATGGAAGAGATCGTGCGCGACTGGCCCTTCACGAAGCCCCACTACCGCCCCGCGGCGGAAGCCTTCGTGGCCGCCTACCGCCGCCGCGCCGCCGGACGCCCGAACGGGATGGGCCACGGGGTGGGGATGGCGGTCCACGACGTCGGGAATGCCGACGGAACGCTCACTCCCGGAATGGTGTTCACCATCGAACCGCAGTTCCGGGTGCCGGAGGACCGGATCTACATCCGGCTCGAGGACGTGATCGTGATCACCGAGGACGGCGCCGAGAACATCTCGGACTTCGTTCCCATGGACATCGAGGGCATCGAGGCCCTGATGGCGGAAGACGGACTCCTGGACCGCTATCCGAGTCCACTGACGGCCGGCGCGAACCGCTGACGGGCGCTTTCGCGCGGCGTCCGCCGGGTTCTTGCCGAGGCGACACGGTTTCCGGACCGTTAGCCCGCCTCCTGCAAGTTAGTGGGGGGAGGTTTCCCAAGCCGTTTTTGCTGTGGGGGTGGGTGGGGGTGTCCTGTTCCGCTGCGCTCTCGCGCAGCGGGTGCCGGCTGCAAGCCGGCGTTCCAAGCCGTTTGGGCTGTGGGGGTGAGTGGGAAGATCCTGTTCCGCTGCGCTCTCGCGCAGCGGGTGCCGGCTGCAAGCCGGCGTTCCAAGCCGTTTGGGCCGTGGGGGTGGGTGGGGCGGTCCTGTTCCGCTGCGCTCTCGCGCGGCGGGTCCCGGCTGAAGCCGGCGTTCCAAGCCGTTTCGGCTGTGGGGGTGGGGGGGGGGGGGCGGGTTCGGGGTGCTCCTGGGTGGGGCGGGAACGGGTCGGCCCGGGGAGCGTTTCGGCATGGGGGAGAATTGCCGGACCTCGATGTTGCATGAATTCGCCGAAGCGCTGAAGAGCCTCGCCAAGCGGCCGGGATTCGTCCTGTTGGTGGTCGCCCCGCTCGCCCTCGGCATCGGCGCCACCTCGACGGTGTTCTCGGCGGTCTACGGCGTCCTGCTCAAGGCGCCGGACTACCGCGAGCCCGGACGGTTGATGCAGGTCTGGGAGCGCCGTCCCCGCCTGCCGATGCCGGACGAGGTGGCGGCGTTCTCGACCGACCACTTCCGCCGCTGGCGGGACGCCAACACGGTGTTCGACGGCCTCGCGATGTACGGCGACCGCCCGGTCGCCTACCGTGGACTTGCGGCGGCGCCCGGAGAGCCCCGTCCCCTGTCCGCGGAGCAGGTGTCGCCGGAACTCTTCGAGATCCTGGGAGTCCCACCGGTGATCGGCCGGTCCTTCCGTTCCGAGGAGGCGATCCCCGGCCGCGACGCCGTCGTCATCCTCTCGCACGCCTTCTGGACCCGGGAGTTCGGGGGCGATTCGGGGATTCTGGGGCAGGCCCTCAGCCTCAACGACCGGAGTTTCGAGGTCGTCGGGGTCATGCCCCCGGACTTCGGGTTTCCGATTCCGACGACCGAGATCTATGTCCCGTATCCGACCGAGCCACCCGAGGACCTCCAGCCCGGACAGATCCGGCTCGAACTCGTGAGCGTGGTGGGCCGGTTGCGGGACGGGGTCGGCATCGAGCAGGCCGAGGACGAAGCGGCGGCGCTCATCGCCCGGCTGAGCGAGGAGAGCGAGATCCAGCAGATGCTGAACGAAGGGGTGAGCGTGCACCTTGGTTCGTTCACCGAGCGTTCGACGCGCCGCATCCGCCAACCGCTCATCGCGCTCTTCGGGGTCACCCTGCTCGTGCTCCTCATCGTCTGCGGGAACGTGGCCAACCTGCTCCTCACCCGGGCCGCCTGGCGGGAGCGCGAACTCGCGGTGCGGAGCGCGCTCGGCGCGGGCCGGTCGCGCCTCCTGCGCCGGCTGCTCGCCGAAAGCGTGTGGCTGGCCGCCGTCGCCGGGGCGGTCGGGACGCTCCTCGCGGTGGCCGGCGCCGGGGTCGTGCGTTCCCTGACGGTCCTCGGCCTGCCCCAACTGGCGGCCGCGAGCGTGGACCCGCGGGTCGTCGGCTTCACCTTCGGAATCGCCGGCTTGGCGGCGCTCGTCTTCGGGACCCTCCCCGCGCTGAAGGCGTCTTCCCGCAACCCCGCCGCAGCCCTCGGCGCCCCGGCTCCCCGCGCCGTCCCCCGCCGCCGCCCTCGGCCCCGCGGCTCGCGGCGAGTCCACCCCGCTCGGCGGGAGTTCACGCGGCATCGGACACCGTGGCCTCTTTGCCTCCCTCCAGCTCGCCCTCGCGCTTCCACTGCTGATCGGCGCGGGCCTGCTGACCCGGAGCTTCCTGGCCCTCGTGAGCGCGCCGCCCGGGTACGAGCCCCAAAACGCCGCAGCCTTCGAGGTGCAGATCGCCGCCGACCGGTATCCGGACACCGCGGGACAGACCGCGCTCTTCGACCGGATCCGCGAGTCGCTGGCGGCGATCCCCGGCGTCACCCACGCGGGGATCGTGGACACGCTTCCCCTGAGCGGGGAGCGGGCGATCATCGGCTTCCAGCGCATCGGCGAGGAGCCGATCACCGATCCCAATCAGGTGCCGCGAGCCCTGCTCCGCCGCGTCTCGCCGGGGTACTTCCGGGCCATGGGCATCCCGCTCCGCGGCGGGCGGGTGTTCGAGGAGAGCGATCGGGCGAATCCGGCTGCGGTATCGATCATCAACGAAAGCCTCGTCCAGCGGTATCTGTCGGACCCGCCGGTCGGACTCGAACTGCGGGGCATGGGCCAGATCGTCGGGGTCGTGGGAGACGTCTACGAAGACGGGGTGGACAGTCCGACCGAGCCGATCCTCTATCGGCTGGACGGAGACGGCCTCATGCCCGGCGGCGGGGACGTCATCCGCAGGAGCGTGGTGCTCCGGCACGCGCCGGGCGCCCCGGTCCTGGACGCCGCCGCGGCGCGGCTCCGGGAGGTCGATGGCGAGCTGGCCGCGCTGAATCCCCGCACGCTGGAAGACCGGATCCGGGAGTCCGTCGCCCAGCCTCGGCTCTACGCCCTGTTGATGGGCGCCTTTGCCCTGGCGGCGGCGCTCCTCGCCGCGTGGGGTGTCTTCGGGGTGGTCGGCTTTCAGGCGAACGCCCGCATCCCGGCGCACGGCGTGCGGATGGCCTTCGGCGCCACTCCCGCGGACATCCGCCGCCTGGTTCTGGGGGACGCTCTGCGCATCGCGGCGCTCGGCCTCGTGCCGGGGCTGCTGCTGGCCTTCGTCCTGATCCGGGTCGCCGGGAGCGAGTTGAGTCCGCTCCTCTTCGAAGTCACGCCCGTCGACCCCGCGGTCTACGTGCTGGTCCCGCTTCTTCTCTTCCTCGTTGTATTGGCGGCCTCGCTCCAGCCCGCCGCCACCGCCGCCCGCCTGAACGTGGTCCAGGCGCTGAGGTCGGAACATCCCCGGGCGCGGAGGAGCTGGTTCGCCTGACCGGGGCGCCGCTTGACGGAACTCCCGGGGTGAAGCGTCGTAGAAGTCCGCGATGAACTTGGGGCCAGGATTCGTCTAGTTGTCAAAATTCCCACTCCGCTGGCGTCTTCTCGCCGCCCTGGCGATTGCGGGGATCGTGACTCTTCTCCGGGCCGGGAACGACGATCCGGAGGAGCCAGCCGAGGACACAGCGGAGTCCGGGAGCATCGTCTCGGATTGCCCGCCCGGTGAGGGACTCGAGGGTGCGCTGTGCGGGACGCTCGAGGTGCCGGAGGATCGATCCAATCCGGATGGACGGCAGATCGCGCTGAAAATCCTCGTGGCGCCGGCGAGCGAACAGGGCGGTGAGCCGGACCCGGTCTTCATCCTGGCAGGGGGCCCCGGCCAGGCCGCCACCGAGCTGGCGCCCCTGGTACGGCAACTGCTGCCGGATCTCTTCCGGCAGCGCGATTTCGTCTTCGTGGACCAGCGCGGCACCGGGGAATCGAACCCGTTGACCTGCGATTTCCTGGAGGAGCGCACGGGATACTTCGACGGCGTCCCCGAGGAAATCTCGGCAGAGGACTGGCGGGGGTGCCTCGATGCCCTCGACGCGGATCCGGAGCACTACACCACCCCGGTCGCCATGGACGACCTCGAGGCGGTCCGGGTCGCCCTTGGCTACGGACCGATCAATCTATGGGGCGGTTCGTACGGCACCCGGGCGGCCACCGTGTTCCTTCGCCGTCATCCGGAGAGCGTCCGCTCGGTGGTCCTCGACGGCGTGGCTCCCGTGGACATGCGGATTCCGCTGCACTTCGCGGAGGACGGCCAGCGGGCCATGAACCTGCTCACGAACGCCTGCAACGCCGATCCGGAATGCGCCGAGCGATTCCCGGACCTCGATCAGTCCATCGAGACGCTGCTCGCCAGCCTCGACCACGACCCGCCGTCCCGGTTCCGGGTGCGGCATCCCCGGACCGGCGACTGGCAGGACGTTCCCATCGGACGCGAAATGGTGGCCGGTGTCCTTCGGGCGGTGCTCTACAGCCCCGGAACCGCTTCCCTCGTGCCGTTGATGGTGGAGAGCGCCCTCGAAGGCGACTTCGGGCCCCTCATGACGCTCGCCGATCCCATGGTGGGCCCGCAACTCGCCATGGGAATGTTCCTGTCGGTGCTGTGCGCTGAGGACGTCCCCTTCCTCACGCTGGAGGAAGCGGCCACCGCCGCGGAAGAGAGCTTCCTCGACGAGGTGATGGCCGAACAGATGCAGGAGGCTTGCTCTGTCTGGCCGCGCGGGGAAATCCCCGACGGGTACCGGGAGCCGGTTCGGTCGGAGGCGCCCGTCCTGATCCTGTCGGGAGAGCTGGATCCCGTGACTCCGCCGCGCTGGGGCGAACATGCGGCCGCCACCCTCCCCAACGCACGCCATCTCGTGGCTCCGGGAACGGGCCATGGAACCCTCCGGGCCGGGTGCGTGCCCGAGCTGATCGGCCAGTTCCTCGAGGCGGCCGATGCCTCCACCCTGGACGATGGGTGCCTCGGCGGCCTGACCCGGCCACCCTTCTGGCGATCGGCGACCGGGCCGGGCAGCGCCGCGATTCCCCGGCAGTGATCCAGGTATCCGGTCTCCGGAAGACCTTCGGCGACGTGGTCGCCGTGGACGACGTGAGCTTCAGCGCGGCGGACGGGCAGATCACCGGGCTCCTCGGCCCGAACGGCGCCGGCAAGTCCACGACGCTGCGGATGCTCTACGGGCTCATGGCGCCGGACGCCGGCGAGGTCACCGTGGACGACCTCGACGTCCGCCAGAAGACCATGGCCGCCCAGGAGCGGCTCGGTGCGCTCCCGGACTCCCATTCCCTGTATCCCCGGCTGACGGGACGCGAGAACATCCGCTACTTCGCGCGGCTGCGCCAGATCCCGCGCGATGAAACCGAAGCCCGGACCGACGAGTACGTCCGCCTGCTGGAGATGGGCGACTTCGTGGACCGGCGCGCCAAGGGCTACTCCCACGGCGAGCGCTCGCGGGTCCTCCTCGCCCGGGCCTTGATCCACGACCCCCGAAACGTCCTCCTCGACGAGCCGACGAACGGGTTGGACGTGATGAGCACGCGGCGCATGCGCGACGTCATCCGCGAACTCAGGGACCGGGGACGCACGGTGCTCTTCTCAAGCCACATCATGCAGGAGGTCTCCCTCCTCTGCGACCGGATCGTGATCATTGCCTCCGGCCGGGTCGTCGCCGCGGGGTCACCCGACGCGATCCGCGATACCGCCGGCTGCGAGGACCTCGAAGACGCCTTCGTGAGTCTCACGGGTCCACCGGGAGAAGCCGGCTGATGCAGAGCGGCATCGTCGTATTCCGGAAGGAACTCCTGGAGGGGATCCGGGACCGGAGAGCCTTCATCGCGGTGCTCATCTCCATCAGCATCTTTCCGGTGCTGATGATGTTCATCGGCCGCTTCAGCGAAGGGATCCGCGACGAGGTCCGCGAGATGGATCTTCCGGTGCAGGGGGCCGAGCACGCTCCCGAACTCTCCGCCTGGCTCGCGCAACGGCCCGGGCTGAACCTCACGGAGGCGCCGGAAGATCCGGAGGCGGCCGTGCGGGACCGGGAAGTGGACCTCGTGCTCCGGATCCCGGAGAACTACGGAGAACGGTTCGCCGAAGGACGGCCGGCGGAACTGAAAGTGATCGCCGACAGTTCGCGCGCCGCCACGTCGGCGAAAGCGGGCCGGGTAACGAATCTCCTAGAGGCATACGGACAGGAGATCGCCGCCATGCGCCTCGTCAGCCGCGGAGTCAGCCCGCTGCTCGTCCGTCCGCTCGCCGTGGATCGCGAGGAGGTGTTCAGTTCGCGGCGGCGCGCCGCCTTCTCGGCACTCGGGTTCATCCCCATGTTCCTGCTGATGAACGCGTTCTTCGGCGGGATGCAGATCGCGGCCGACGCCATCGCCGGCGAGCGGGAGCGGGGTTCCATCGAGGCGCTGCTCGTGAACGCCGTTCCGGCGCGCCTCCTCGTGCTCGGCAAGTGGGCGGCGGCGGGTACGTTCGCGGTCTTCATGACCCTGCTCGGCATCGGCACCTGCGTGCTCGTGCTGCGGTTCATGCCCGGCACCCTGAACGTCACGCCGAGCGTCACCGACTGGGCGCTGGTGGCGTTCGCGGCAATCCCGCTGGCGCTGTTCTGCTCGGCGCTCCAGGTGGTCGTGTCCACCTACGCAAAGTCCTACAAGGAAGCGCAGACGTACTTCGGCTACGTGGCCTTTCTGCCGATGATTCCTTTCTTCGCCGTCACCTTCAATCTGGTGGAGCAGGGCGCCTGGACCTCGTTCATCCCCGTCCTCGGGCAACACCTGATGATTCTCAGCGTGGTCGGCGGCGAACCGGTCGCCACCTGGGAGCTGGCGCTCGCGGGGCTGATCGCGCTGGGCGCCGCAGCGGCGCTGCTCCGCTTCGCCTCAGCCCTGTTCGTTCGCGAGAGCGTCGTCTTCGTCCGCTGAAAGCACGGCCGCCGCCGCCTGGATCCGGCGGCCTTCGAGCCGGTACTTGCGCTCGAAATTGGAACCCGCGAGTTCTCCCTCGCGCGCGGAAGCCGGCGGTTCGTAGGGACGGCGGACCAACCTCTCCCGGGACGCCAGCGCTGCTTCGATCTGATCGAAATAGCCGGGGTCGTCGGTCACCACCCGAAGCGGAGCCCCGGCGGCCAGCACCCGCTCGCAGGCGGCAAGGAACTCCGGCTGTATCAGCAAACGGCGGTGCGCGTGCCGCCGTTTCGGCCAGGGGTCCGGGAAATACATGTGGAGGCCGGCCACGGATCCTTCCGGCATTGCCTCGAGCGCTTCCCGGGCGTCGCCCCGGACGATCCGGGCATTGGGCCTCTCCCGCCGCCGCAGCCGGTCGGCGGCGTACAACCAGTAGCGGCGAGCCCGCTCGACACCCAGGAAAAGGGTGTCCGGGCGCAACTCCGACTCCGCAACGAGGAACGACCCCTTCCCCGAGCCGATCTCTACCTCGACGGGCGCATCGCCGGGAGCCCCTGCGAAGAGACGCCGGGGATCGACCGGCCGTTCCAGCGTCTCCAGGTCGAATCCGTACCCACCGGGATCCGCGTCCCGGCGCGTCCGTACATGGCTTCGGCCCATGGCCGCAAATCTTGGTCGGGAGTCCTCTCAGCGGGCGGGATCGCTCCGGCGCTGGCTGAAGAGCCACTCGTAGAGCCCCTCCTCGCGGTAGGCCGGGACCCAGGAGTCGTGCCCCACCCCGGGGTACTCGGTGTACTTCGGTTGCGCCCCGGCGGCCTCCAGCGCCGCGACCATGCGGCGGGACTCCTCGCTGGGAACCCGCCGATCCTCGCCCCCGTGGAACAGCCATACCGGAATGCCAGCGACCACGCGCGCCGTTTCCGCCCAGGGATCTTCCGGATGCGTGGCGGCCGGATGCCAGTCGGGGACCGGCATCCTCGTCCGCCTGGTGGTGATTCCGCCGCAGACCGGAACCAGCGCCGCAAACCGCTCCGGATGACGGTAGGCGAGGGCCCAGGTCCCGTAGCCGCCGAGCGACAGCCCGGTGAGATAGGTCCGCTCCGGGTCACCGCCGAACTCGGCACTCGTGGCGTCGAGCGCCGCGAGCGCCATCCGTTCGATCTCGGGGGTCCCCCACCAGGCGCCTCGCGGGGTTTGGGGCATGACCACCAGGGCGGGGAAATCGGGCCGCTCGCGAAGCACCGCGGGCAGTCCGATCTCGGTCTGCCGCACGCCGTCGGTTCCCGTTTGTCCCGCGCCGTGCAGGAATAGGATCACCGCGGGACTGGATTCCTCGCCGGACAACACGGCCGCGGGCACGAAGACCTGCCAGGTGTAGCTCCGGCCGTCCAGTTCGGTGGTCCGGGGCACGATGCGTCCGTCGGCCGCGGAGGCCGCCGGAACCGGCAGGAGGCTGAGGACAAAGCCGAGGAGGAGGAGCCGCATGGCGGCGGATGCTACAGCGCGAGGGCGTCCGGCGCGGGCTCGGTCTCGAATGGTATATATCGGGATATACTGCACAGTCCGCACGGGAGAGATCGATGTCAGAGGAAGTTGTCTATCGAGGGGTCGCCAAGGTCTTCTGGAACGGCCGCAGCCAGGCGGTGCGCCTGCCCAAACCGTGCCGTTTCGAAGGGTCGGAGGTGGAGGTGCTGAAACGTGGGTCGGAGGTCATTCTGCGGCCACGCGGCAAGGACTGGGACGCCTTTTTCGATGCACCGGGGCGCGGCTCGCTTCCCGACCGGGACCAGCCCCCTTGGGATGATCGGGACATCGTCCTGTGAGGTTCTTCCTCGACACCGACACCTGCATTTACCTCATCAATCGGAAGAAAGGGATCCGCGAGCGATTCCGGCAGCACGCGATACACACGTGCATTTCGGCAATCACGTACGCGGAACTCCGTTTCGGAGTAGCACATTCAACACGCGTCGCCGAGAACGAACGGCTCGTCGAGGAGTTTCGAAACGATCTGAGCGTTGTTCCTTTTGACGCCGCAGCCGCGCGCCACTACGGCGAGATCCGTCAGGAACTCAGTCGCCGCGGCGCGTTGATCGGCCCGCTCGACCTCCTGATCGCGGCGCACGCCCGCAGCCGGGAGGCTACGCTGGTGACGAACAACGAACGCGAATTCGGGCGGGTGCCGGACCTGCGGATCGAGAATTGGCTGCGGCCCGCCTGAGACACCCCAGACAGACAACAAGAGGAGTTTCCCCATGAACATCGCCGAAGGCTTCGCCGCCGAATTCGCGTCGGAAGCCGCCTCCACCCGCAAGTTCCTGGAGCGGTTCGACGACAGCCACGCGGACTGGCAGCCCCACGAAAAGTCCATGTCCCTCTCGCGGCTGGCCAGCCACCTCGTGGAGGCGCCCGATTGGGCGGCCACCATTCTGGACAGCGACCGGTTCGACTTCGGGACCGCCGACTACCAGCAGCCGCACTGGAAGACGCGCGCCGAACTCCTCGACAACCACGCCCGGATCGCGGCCCGGTTCGTGGAGCTTCTGGACGGACGGTCCGACGAGTCCATGCGCGCTCCCTGGCAACTCCTGCTGAACGGACAGGTGCTGGAAGACACGGTCCGCGACGCCGCGGTCAGGAACTTCATCCTGAGCCACCTGATCCACCATCGCGGCCAGCTCAGCGTCTACTACCGCCTCCTCGGCATCCCGGTGCCGGGCCCCTACGGTCCCTCCGCCGACGACCAGGACAACTGATCCGGGGGCGGCGTCCGGCGCCCGCCGGGAGCGTCGCCCGGCATATACTCCGGGCTACGCGGCAAGTGTCCGCGAAGACCTTGAAAAGGCTGTTGCTGCTCCCCTGGAGGTTTTCGATGGGCAACCGACTTACTGACGGCGAGAAAGTCGTCGTCTCGGTCTTCGTCGCCGTGCTGGCGGGATGCGTTGCCGGCCTGTTCTTCGTCGGCGGCGCCATCCTCGACATGAAGGACGCAATCACCGACGTCAAGGTATCCCTGGTAGAGGTGCAGCGGGACATCGCTGACACGCAGCAGGACATCGCTGACACGCAGCAGGACATCGCTGACACGCAGCAGGACATCGCTGACCTCCAGGAAGATCTGGACGGTTTCCGGGCGGAAGTCTCCGCGCGTTTCGACGCGCTCGAAGGGCGCATGTCGGCGGTGGAGGCAGCGATCGAGGCGCATCACGGGAGCCTGGCTCGACCCGCGAACTGACCCTCGCGCCAACCCCCGCCGGGAGGCCCGCACCGGACGTATTGCGCTCCTTGTCAGGTGCGATCCGAAAGAGTGGCGGCTGAGCGATCCGCACTCGTCCTGGGCGCGGGGGTCATCGGCCTGTCCTGCGCCTATTTCCTGCGGCGTGCGGGCTGGAAGGTCACCGTCGTCGATCAGGGCGAGCCCGGCCACGGCTGCTCCCGGGGCACCGCGGGACTGCTCTGCCCCGCCCATTCCCAGCCGCTTCCCGGCCCCGGCGTGCTCGCCAGGGCGCTTCGCTGGATGCTCAGGGAGGACAGTCCCTTCCACATCCGGTTCCGCCTCGACCCGGCGCTCCCCGGTTGGCTGCTGGGTTTCGCCCGGGCGTGCACGCTTGCCCGATCCCGGGCGGGATTCGAGGCGATCTGCGCGCTCGCCACCCTGAGCCTCCGGCTCTTCGAGGAGGTGCTCGAAAGCGGCGACGCCGACTTCTACTTCGAACGGCGCGGGGGCTATTGGGCCTTCGTGACCGAGGGGGGAGTGGCGCATGCCCGGAAGGAAGCCGACGAACTACGGCGCAACGGCTTTCCTGTCGAATTCCTGGCGGGGGACGCCGCCCGGGAACGGGAACCCGCCCTCTCCGAGGCGGTTCGAGCCGCGGTGCTCCTTCCCGGAGACGCCCACGGGTCAAGCCTGGGATTCGCGGAGTCGCTCGCCGCCTCCCTGAAGCGTCAGGGAGTCCGGCTGGAGACCGGGGTCCGCGCGCTCAGCCTGCTGCGCGAGGGGGGCCGCGTCCGCGGCGCCGAGATCCTGACCGGCGCCGGAACCCGGGAGGAGCGAACTGCGGACGAGACCGTGGTGGCGCTCGGGGCCTTCACTCCGTTGCTCACCCGTACGGCCGGAGTGCGGCTCCCCATCCAGCCGGCAAAGGGATACAGCGCCACCGTGCGGACGTTCGAGGGGGTCCCCACGATTCCCGTGACCGTGGCGGAACGCAAGGTCATCATCACTCCCCTCCAGGACCAGGTGCGCTTCGCGGGCACGCTCGAGCTCGCGGGGTACGACGCGAGCCTCAACGAGCGGCGCTACCGGGCCGTGATCGCCGGAGGTCAGGAAGGACTCGCGACCGAGATCCCGCTCGACGGCGAAGTCGCTTGGTCCGGCTTCCGGCCCCTGACCCCGACCAGCCTGCCCTTCGTCGGGCGGCCCCGCGGGCGCGAAGGCCTGCTGGTCGCCGCCGGCCACGGCATGCTGGGCTTCACCCTTTCGCTCGGCACGGGCCGCCTCGTCCAACAACTCCTGGATCGGGAACCCCCAACCGTGAATCCGGCGCCCTTTGCGCCGTAGGGCCGTATCGAAGGGAAACGGTTACGCCTCGATGACCGACAGCCGCTCCAGCGCCACCACCGTGACCGCGCCGTAAAGGGCGCCGAAGAGCGTTGCGAACAGCGCTCCCCCACCCTCGACTCCGGCCACGGACGCCGCGGCAGTCGTCACCACCGCGGCCAGCAGAAAGCCGCCGGCGCTGGAGGCCGCCAACCACCCGGCGCGCGAGACGTGGAGGCGCAGGACGAGCCAGTGCGCGGCGAGAAAAGCGGCGAGCCCGCAGAGGATCGCGGCAACCGCTCCCGCGGCTTCGTACCCGGCCGGGGAGAGCGCCTTGAACGCGACGAAACCGGCGGCCGCGGCATTCGCCCCGGCGAGCGCACCAGCCACCGGCCAGCGGCCGGCCCACGGCACCATTCGCCGCAGCAACAGCCACTGCGCCAGCGCGATCCCGCCGAGTACTCCTCCCCCGGCCACCGCGCCGATGGCGGCCTCGGCCGGGACCTCACCCAGGAGGCCTCCCACCCCCTCTCCCACCACATAGGAAAGCGGCCGCGCCGCCGCGGCAGCCACCGCCATTCCGGCCGCGCTGGCGAGGATCCAGCGAATCCGGAACCCGCGGCCGGTCAGCCGGGCCTTGCGGGCCGTCTTGATGCTCATAGCCGCATCGAGAGACATTGCGGGCGCCGAGGAGGATTCGCCACGGCCGATCACGGGCCGCCACGACCCGGAATCAGTCCCACCGGCCCGCGGCTCCCGTTCACCCCAGCACTTCGACACCCGCTCGGCGGGCCGCCGCCGTTAGCTCACCATCGAGAGTAGCGAGAGGCAGTCGCCGACGAATCGCCAGTTCCAGATACGTCGCGTCGTATACCGAGAGGACGTGTTCGTGGGCCAACAGGAGTGCATCCGTCAATGCGCGGCGCCCCGTCTCGGAGTCAGTTTCAATGGGCAAACTCCCGATCTGTCGAACCAATGGGGACCACATCCGTTCCTCGATCCGTCCCCGGCGAGTGGCCACCAGCAGCACGCTGGCGACCTCGACCGGCCACAAGCCCGGAACGACGCCGGTCCGCTCGATCAGGGAATCCCGCAGTTGAACCGTCCGGGGCGTACTCTCGTCCGGAAGAATCCAGGCCATCGTCATCGAGCAATCCAGAACGAACGACATCAGCCCTTGCGGCCTTTCCGCGCTTCTCGGATCAGTTCGCGAACGCCCGGACCGCTGGAAACGTGGTTGGCCTGAAAGTCAGCAAGCCATGCGATCGCGGCCTGAATCTCTTCACGAGAGCGCGAACCGACCGGGCGCAGTTCCGCTACTGGCCGACCGTGTCGGGTAATGACAAAACGCTGTCCCTGCTGGACCCGTGCGAGTAGCTTGGGAAGATGTGTCTTGGCCTCGTAGGCGCCGATTTCCATGCTATCGCTCTCTCCCAGAACTAGTCTGATAGTAGTCTGAACGGCACTCCCGGTCAACGAGGAGCAAGCCGCTTCCCGCGCCTCGCTCGCCGCCGCCTTTTCGGACGCGCGGGTCCCCCGCCCTGCGCTCGGCGCGATCCTGGGATCAATCCCGGTCGGACTCAGCCTCGTTGCAGCGCGCTGTCGAGAACCTTGAGCGCCACCGTGCGGTCAAGGTGAGGGTGAGCGAACTGGTTGCGGTAGCTACGCAGGCAGCCGTAGCA
>MPMW01000054.1 GCA_002238705.1 Acidobacteria bacterium bin61
GAGCAGTTCGTCACCTGGGACCACGTGATCGGCCCGGACGAACTGGAGGAGGAGTTGATCCCGCGGCTCCAGACGTTCCCCGAGTTCAACGCCTACGTAGCCGGACGCACCTATCGCGGCCGGAACGTATGGGCGATGGACGTGATGCTGCCGCACGAGGCGCAGCTCTTTTCGCAGGCAAAGGCCAGCGCGTTGAAGCCCGTCCTCTTCATCACCACCCGCCAGCACTCGAACGAGGTGTCGGCGACCAGTGGGGCTCTGCGGTTCATGGAACTGGTGGCGACCGACCCGGACTACCGGAAGTACCTCGAGCGGATGAACATCGTCTACCACCCGATAGAGAACCCGGACGGCGCGGCGAACCACTTCGAGTTCCACAAGCTCCGGCCGACCTACATCCTGCACGGGGGGTACTGGAGCTCGGTGGCGCGCGACGTGGGCGCCTACATCTGGGATGACGATCCGCTACTGCCCGAGGCGCTGGTCCGGCGGCAGATCTACTACCGCTGGCTGCCGGACGTCTACATGAATCCGCACGGCTACCCGAGCCACGAGTGGGTCCACCAGTTCGCCGGGTACAAGGTGCCCTGGTTCCTGGCCTTCTGGATTCCGCGGGGCTACCACATCAACCTGCACCACATCGACGACCCGAACTACCCCGACCACAAGCCGGTGGGCGCCGAGCTCCGGGAGCGGATCATTGAGGAAGTCCAGGGCGTCGCCGACATCCGCGCCGCCAACGAGCGGCTCGTGCACCGCTTCGAGAAGTACGCCCGGCGTTACCAGCCCGATCCGTTCCGGCTGGAGATCTACGAAGGGATGAACATCCTCTTCAACCACTCCTACTCGTTCCAGGAGGGCGGTTCGTTCAGCGACGAGATCTACGTGAGCTCCATGTGGAAGCGGCCGGACCCGAACGGCAGGATGTTCATCGAGCGCCATCCGCAGATCACCGTGCTCGATCTCGGCTGCGACATGCCCGATGAGACCGCCGGTCCGGAGTGGATGGACAAGATCGCCGCCAGGGGACAGTTCCGTTACCTGATGTCAGTGGTGAAGCTCATGTACGAGAGCGACTGGGAAGTCCAGCGCTTCGAGGAGGACTTCACCGACGGGGTCCGGCTATCGCTCTTCCGGCCCCGGCCGATCAAGGCCGCGCGCCGAGCCCAGTTCGCGAACTAGCGGCGGCGGCTCGATGAGGGACCGCTGACCTCTCGTCGGTATCACCAGCCGAATGCTGGTGAACATGCGACCGCTGCCTCTCGAGGTTCAACCATGCATATCGGGAGTTTAGATATACTGTTTGCATGGATTATGTGCCGCGCCGGCTGACTGATGAGATCGAGGCGGCGCTTCGCCGGCAGGCGGCGGTGGCGTTGCTGGGGCCGCGCCAATCCGGCAAGACGACCCTCGCGCGGCGGATCGCCGGGAGTCGCGACGCCGTCTACCTGGACCTGGAGCTATCCGAGGACCGCCGGCGCCTGGAGGACGTGGCCGGTTTCGTTCGCGCCAACGAGGATCGGCTGGTGGTGCTCGACGAGATCCATCGGGCGCCCGACCTGTTTCCCGAGCTGCGGGGGCACATTGACGAGGGGCGGCGGCAAGGGAAGGGGACCGGGCGGTTCCTGGTGCTGGGTTCGGCATCCGCCGCCCTGCTGCGGCAGTCGGAGAGCCTCGCCGGACGGATTGCCTATCTCGATCTCGGTCCGTTCGACGTGCTCGAGATCGAGTCCGATGCGGACTCGGTGACACGGCTCTGGGTGCGGGGCGGGTTGCCTCCCAGTTTCCTCGCAGAGAGCGCGGAAGAAAGCCTGCGGTTCCGGCGGGACCTGATCCGCGCCTATCTCGAGCGCGATTTCCTCCAGTTTCGGCCGCGGGCGCCGGCCCTGCTGCTGGAGCGTCTGTGGACCATGCTCGCCCACGGTCAGGGGGGCATGTTGAATCTGGCCCGGTTGGCGGGCAGCCTGATGCTGAGCGCGAGGACGGTCAATACCCACCTCGACCTCCTCGAGGGGATGTTGTTAGCGCGGCGGCTTCGCCCACGGCACGCAAACGTGAAGAAGCGGCTTGTGCGCGCCCCGAAGGTCTACATCCGCGACAGCGGCCTGACGCACGCCCTGCTCGGGCTTGGCGACTTCCACTCACTGGTGGCCCATCCGGCCGTCGGGCCGAGTTGGGAGGGGTTCGTTATCGAGACGCTGTTGGCCGCGGCGCCCTGGATGACGTTGCCGTCCTACTACCGGACCTCGAACGGCGCGGAGGTGGACCTGGTCCTCGACCTGGCCGGCCGCCGCCGCCCTTGGGCCATCGAGATCAAGCGCGGCGCCGCTCCGAAGGTCTCCCGCGGGTTCTCCATCGCTTGCGATGATCTCAATGCCGAGCGGGCTTTCGTCGTGCACGGCGGCACGCACCGGTACTCAATGGGGGACGGCGTGGAGGCGATCAGCCTCCCGGAGATGGCGGCGCTGCTGCGGGATTCGTGATTGGCGATGGATTCCAGGCTTGACCGCTATTTCCGATACACCAAGACCTGGCGGGCGGAGAAGCAGCGACTGCGGGCGATCCTGCTGGACTTCCCGCTCACCGAAGAGCTGAAGTGGCGGCAGCCCTGCTACACGTTTCAGGGGGCGAACGTGGTCATCCTCGGCGCGTTCAAACAGACCTGTGACCTCGGCTTCTTCAAGGGCTCCCTGCTCGACAATCCGCACGGTCTGCTCATTCCGCCGGGGCCCCACTCACAGGCGTCCCGTCAGTTGCGGTTCACGAGCGTCCAGGAGATCGAGGAGAAGGAACCCATCATCCGGGCCACGCTTCAAAACGCCATCGAGGTGGAGAGGGCCGGCCTGAAGGTGGACTTCCGGGAAAAGAGCGAGTTGGTGTTTGCGGACGAGCTCCTGGCGAAGATGGAGGCGGACCCCGATTTCAAGGCGGCTTTCGAGGCGCTGACGCCGGGGCGGCAGCGGGGATACAACCTCTTCTTCAGTGCGGCGAAACAGTCGAAGACGCGGGCGGCGCGGATCGAGAAGCACGCTGCCCGCATCCTCGAAGGAAAGGGCATGCACGACCGGTGAGCAGGGGAACTTGGGCCGGAGCCACAAACCGATTGGCGTTCTTACCGGGATGGCGGGACGCCGTTCGCTGTGCCACCGTAGAGCGGTGCCGGCTGCTTCGTCCGGTGGGGGTGCGAGGCACCTCTGCCGTGAGGGTAGGTGAGGTGGTGCGGTTGCCGGGCTGCGCCCGGCGTGCCGACCGGGCGTCGGCCTTCGCTACCGGGCTTCCGCGCGGGTCTTCAGGGCCGCCGCCATGTCGTTGAAACCCTGGCGGATGAGCCTGCCGAAGAGCAGCGCGACCAGGGGCGTCAGCAACCCGCTCGTCGCGTCTGTCGTCAGGTAGCGACAGCGCGTTTCGCTCAGCGTCTCCAGCCTTTGTTCCCGGAGCGCGGAGAGCAGGACGGGATGTCCCATCGTCGTGCCCCAGGCCAGCAAATGCGGCGGTTCCACGGTTTCGATCCGCTCGGGCTGTTTCCGGTTCAGCCACCCGAGCCTGACGTGCAGCATGACGGGCGAGCCGATTTCGAGGTTCGCCTCGACGCGGGTGGTGAACGGGTTCCATTCCCCGTAGCGCTCGAAGTCCACAAGGATGTCCCACACCCGTTCAGCCGGCGCTTCGATCTCTAGGGGGTCGGAAGCGACCAGGAACTCGAACACGTTCACTTCCCGGCCGGCGCGTGTTTCGCGAGCAGCGCCGCGCTGGCCTCCCAGAGCCGGGCGCCGGCGGCCTCGTCCATCGCGTGCGGGGACGGGTCCTTCTCCTGCATGAGATGCAGGTAGGCGCCGCTCCGCCGGCCGGTGTCCTCCGCGCAGCACGCGTAGATGACGGGCGCCGCCGCCTTCTCGGGCGACGCAAAAGCCAGGCGCATCACCGGGAACAGCACCGGCTTCAGGAACGCCGGCGCGTCTCGGGCGAGGTTGGAGTTGACTGCCCCCGGGCAAAGCGAATGCACCGCCACCCGGACCCCGGGGCCCGGATTCAGCCTGCGCGACAGCTCCCTGGCGTAGGTGACGAGGTGGAGCTTGCTCAATCCGTAGTAGTAAAGGCCGTCCTTCAGCCCGTAGTCGGTGAACGCGCCGAATGCGTCGAAGTCGATCGGGCGGGCGGATCGATGCTGTTCGGACGCCACGAACACGATCCGGGGCGTCTGGCCGGGTTCGCCGGACGGCCGGATCGTGCCGTCCGCGAACAACCGGCCGATCAGGAGCCGGTTGGCCAGGAAGTGCACCGCGAACATCAGTTCGTAGCCCTGGGCCGATCGGCGGGCCGTGCGCGGCATCGCCCCGGCGTTCAGCACGGCGATGTCCACCCGGCCGGGGTCGCTCCGGAGCTGATCGCAGAGAGCGTGCACGGATTTGAAGTCGGCGAGGTCGACCTTGAGCATCTCGACCGCGCCGGAGCCGGAGAGCCGCCGGACGTCCTCGCCCGCATCCGGATGGCCACCGCGGCAGGCCATGAGGACGCGGCCGCCGCGCCTTGCCAGGTCCACCGCCACCGCCTTGCCCAGCCCGCTGTTGGCCCCGGTGACCAGGCACGTCTTGTTGTCGATACGGACGTTCTCCGGGACCGGGTCCAGCGTTGGCTGCTGTGAGTAGCGGTCGCCGATCGCGCCGGACACCGCCTTGATGATCCTGCGCATCGCTACGAGCGATCCTCTCGAGCCGCGCTCTCGTCGGGGATCCCATACGCCCGCCGGTAGAAGCCGAAGGCTTCGTCCAGGGCCCGGTTGTCGCAGCCGAAGTCCTTCGGCGAGTAGACGTGCCGGCCGTAGCGGTGCTTCGGGTTTCGCGTCAGGGCGGCCGTCGCGGCGTCTTCGGCCGCCTCGGTGAATGCCACTCCCGCGGACTCGTACACCCGGCGCAGTTCGCCGAGCGGGTCCCGAACCAGGTCGCGGTAGGGCACATCCAGGAACACGGCGCCGGTCCGCGCCTTCCGCACGTTCATGGATCGCTCGAGCATCCGCTCCGTCTTGCGCAGGCAGTGGGCGCCGATCTCATCCGGATCGACCTGGTCGCTCAGCATCCCTCTGGCGTGGGCGACCATACTCCAGAACGACGGGACGGATTTCTTCGGATCGCGATGCGTCTGGACGACGCACACGTTGGGAAAGACATCCAGAACCACGTCGAGATGCTCCAGGTGGTGGGGCGTCTTCAGCACCCAACTGCGTCCCGGACGTTGCCACTGCAGGATCTTGAGCAGGGTGCCCAGGTACTCGTAGGGCCTCGTGTGGTTCTGTCCTTCGAGCCAGCGGGAATAGCTCGGTACGCGCATCATCGCTTCCGGCGCCTGGCTCATGAAGGAGGCATCGAGTAGCAGCACGTCCTCCTCCGGGGCGTCGTGCTCGATCGGATGGACGGCCAGAAAGTCGGGCGCCAGGAACCGGACCGCCCGGGCCGCGAGCTTCGCCCTCCGGATGCGTCCCCGGGGGTCGCCCGGCCTTTCACTCCGGAGCGGCACCGGGTCCAGGGCTTCCCAGGACCTGAGGGCGCGGACCCCGGGGTTCGTGGCGATCAGCCGGTGGAGCAAGGTCGTGCCGGTGCGTTGGAGACCGGCGATCACGATGACCTCGCCGAGGTCCAGGTTCCGGATCTCCGGGTGTTCCCGCAACAACGCTTCGGCGCGGAGCCGGATCGCCAGGGCGGACACCAGCCGCGACCGCTGCATCCGGATGCCCAGGGGAGTGAGCCGGGCTTCCTCGTTGATGGATTCGACGAGAACGCGAAGCGGCTCGAGGAACCAGTTGTCGCCGAAGTCGGCGAACCCGGTTTTCTGTTGCGCCGCGGTGATCAGCCGGTCGACGCGCAGGCGGTCGTCGAGGCCGAGGCGCCGCGCCAGATGGCCTGCCCGATTGAAGAACGCGACCGGCCGGGGCCGGTAGGGGCGGGTGTAGTCGGTCGAGGTTTCTCGCCGTTTCACTTGACTGACGGGCTCAGCGGGAGATCACGCCGGGTGAGGGTCCAGGCCGGTTCCGCGGTGAAGGAGGACAGCGTTTGCTGTTTCGACCGCCTCTCGGCGGTCGATGCCGGCCGGAGGCCGGCGCTCCGAGCCGCACTACTGGCCGCTCCCGGCGCGCAGTGCGGAGAGCTTCACCAGCCGCGTCCGCGGCTGGGGGTGCTCCGCCGCTCCGATCCAGCGAAAGCACATGGTGCCGGACGTATGGCCGGCGGTCTCCAGCCAGTTCGGCAACCCGGGATCCTCGTGGGCCACGACGATCCGCACCGAGCCGTCTCCCTCGTAGTGCGCGAGGTGCTTGTTCGTGTGGATGTGGTGGTGGCGATAGTCGAGCGATTCCATCCAGTAGTTGTTCACCTGGAAGTTCCAGTGCTCGCACTCGGGCGGCGTCGTCTCGATCATCAGGGCCTCGTCGGGAGCCAGGGCCCAGTGGCTGTGGAAGTAGGCAATGTTCGGGTCGCCGCCGGCCGCGAGGGAGACCTCCGGATCGAACCGGGGAAGGGAGTTCGAGTGCTTCTGGAACCCTCGGGCCCACCTGGCGAAGAGCAGCGACGCGCCCGCCACCAGCGTGCCCGCTGACTTGAGGCCCTCGTCCATCGCTGCGGGAGTCAGCGGTCCCGGACGTTTCTCGTCGTCCGAGACCCCAATCCGCTCGATGTGCAGTTCCGCGGCAGTCTCCGTGTCGCGGTCCCCGAACGTCTGGCGCACGATCAGGGTCCGGGTTTCGGCCGTCATGGGGAGCCAGTTCCCTTCATGGGGCCGGCTGCTGACGATGAGGTCGAAGCGGCCGTCCCCGGCGATCTCGAGTTCCCCGGCCTCGACGTACCCCGTGGGCGGCAGCCCTCCGCCCTGTCCGTAGTGGCCCGCCTGGGTGCCGAAGCCCAGATACCGGACCGTGTTCCGCCGGCCCGAGATCCGGTAATCCCAATCGCCGTGGATGGCGGCCGTCTGGTAGTGGTTGTCGGGGTTGTCGCTTCCCAGCTTGACCGTCTCGTGGGCCACCCGGTGGAGTACCGGCGCTCGTGGATCGGCGTGTTCCACGAAGGCCATCAGCCCGGCGCGGGCCAGGCGGCTCAGGTAGCGATACCCCT
Source organism: Acidobacteria bacterium bin61 (assembly GCA_002238705.1). Taxonomy (GTDB): domain Bacteria; phylum Acidobacteriota; class Vicinamibacteria; order Marinacidobacterales; family Marinacidobacteraceae; genus Marinacidobacterium. Next base: position 7,098 of record MPMW01000054.1, read on the forward strand.
CCGCCTGATCGAACGCGTTCCGGGGTGCGCCCGGATAGTGGAGCGCGGCCCCGGCGGCCTTCAGCGTGTCGCAGAACTCGTCCCACGCCCGGCCGCTGACCACCCGCGCGGCGGAGGCGTCGGCGGGCGTCTTTCCCCGAAGCCTGAGCAGCGCCAGCGAAACGCGCCGGAAGAGCCCCAGCAGTCCGACAACGAGCCTTCTCATGGCGTTCCTCTACTGGCCGCGGGTGCTTAGAGCACGGGTTGCTAATACACCCACGGGACGATGCGCCAGCGCACCCGCTCGCGGTACTCCTCCCACAGCGGGCCGTACTTGGCCGCGCAGCGGCGGTCGTCGTCGCGCTCGCGCGGGAGGAGGAGCGCCACGTAGTAGAGCGGATACAGCCACGGCCCGAGCATCCAGGGCCATCCCAGGGCGAGCGCCAGACCCGTGGCCATGAGGATTTCGCCCAGGTAGTTGACGTGGCGCGACAAACCCCAGAAGCCGCTGACGAGCAGACGGCGTTCGCCGTCCCCGAGAGTCCGTGGCCGGAGTCCAAGGAATGCCCGTTCCGGATTTCGTTTGAAAGCGAACTTCTGGAGGTTCGAGCCACGGGACAGCGTCCAGCCGGCGAAGAAGAGGGCGGCGGCGAGAACCAGGAGCCAGCCCGGGGTCTGCGGGTTGGGAAGATCGGCTACCGACCAGAGGCCCACCCCGTAGAAATACGGATACCAGCACAGACAACCCCAGACGAGCTTGAACCCCAGGCGTTCGGCTACGAAGTCGTAGGTGTAGAGGTGGACGCGCTCGAAGACGAGGTAGTCGCACACGAACCACGTGAAGAGGACGACGTAGAGCACGATGCCGGGTGACGGGTCGTCCGGCCAGGTGAGCAGGTGGTGGGCGGCGAAGGAGAGCAGGTTGAGCTCCAGCAGGAGAGCGCCCGCCAGGTAGAGGAACATCTTGGCGTCCGCGTGGCCGCCGAACGGCTGCGGATTCACCCGGCGTCCGAGGTAGAGGTCCCGAAGCAGGCCCTTCCCGGTCGCGGGCGCCGTCACCACCACCGCCGCCGAAACCACGAGGCCCAGGGTCAGGGCGCCCACGGCGCCGGACCAGCGGTGCTGCCAGAGCCAGTCCCAGGGCATGACACCGCTGGTTCCGGCGGCAAACCACAGCCCCACGGTGAACAGGAACACCCGCGGGCCGTTCAGGCGATAGCGCAGCACGTCGCCGCTTCGTTCGTCCCGCGCGTAGCCCGTCACGCGGCGGGCGGGAAGGACGAGGTGCAGCACGAGGATCCCGGCGAACACCCCCCAGGGCGCGAAGAACCCCGCCAGCGGGTCGGTCATCACAGGTGCCCGGTGCTCTTCGCGATGAGCCGGATGGCCGTCCGGCGGGGCAGGAGACGCCTCACGAGCTGGTGTGCGAACCGGTTGAATCCTCCCGGGACGATGCGCGGCCCGCGTCCGAGCCGGTCGAGCGTCTGGCGAACCGCCTCGTCGGCCGACAGCATGCCGGGCGCGTCGCGCTTGAACCGTTCCAGGTAGCCCGGGGTGGGCACCGCGCCGGAGACACAGGCGGCGACGTCGACGCCGTGGGGGAGAAGTTCGTACCAGAGCCCCTCGGCGAAGATCGTGTTGAACGCCTTGGTGGCTGCGTAGGTGGCGATGTGGGGCGATCCCTGCAGTCCGGAGAGCGACGACATGAGCACCACCGCACCTCGGCCGCGTTCCTTCAGCGCCGGCGCCAGCGCCTGCACCAGCCGCAGCGGTCCGCGGACGTTGACGTCCACCGCCTGCTCGATGGCGGCTTCGTCATGGTCGAGGAACGGGCCCATCGGCACGAACGCCGCGTTGTAGACGAGCACCCCGAGGTCGAGGCCACGGGTGGCGGCCTTCAGGTCCTTCGGGAACCCCGGATGGGTGAGGTCCAGTTCCAGGCAGCGGATCTCGACCCCGTGTTCCGCGGCGAGCCGCCCTCCGATCGCTTCCAGGAGGCGGCCGCGGCGCGCCACCATCACCACGTTCATGCCGCGTTCGGCGAGCGCCGCGGCAAATGCCTCCCCGAGCCCCTCGGAGGCGCCCGCAACCACCGCCCATTTTCCGTAGCGGTCCGGGAAGGAGCGCATTGCTGGTCCGGCGTCAGCGGCTGAGCAGGATCCTGAGCCCCAGCGCGCCGAGCACCGCCGCCGCGCCGCGATCGATCCACGTCTTCGCCCGCAGATAACGGCCGGCGACCGCCCCGGTATTCAGGACCAGCGCGAGCACCGTGTAGAAGGACAGTTCGATCAGAAGGTGGTTGACGGCGATCACGACGCTGTTCACGGCGCCCAGTCCGCCGGGAAAGATCGCGATGAGGACGGCTGCCGCGAAGAGGACCGCCTTCGGATTGAACACGTTGATGAAGAGTCCCTGGCGGAAGGCCCGGCGGGCCGGCTCCGGCAGCTCTCCGACCGGTTTGGAGGCGTTCCGCCACATCCGGTAGGCGATGAAGAGCAGGTAGGCCGCGCCGGCGATCCGGGCGGTCACGTAGGCCGCCGGGAACAGCTCGAAGACGGCCGCGAAACCGGCCAGCGCCAGCAGCGTCCAGGTCGCGGCCACCAGCCCGAGGCCGGCACCCACCGTGATCCCGGATCTCCGACCCGCACTCAGGTTGGTCTGAACGGCGACGAAGAGGGCCGGGCCGGGGCTGAACATGGCGACCAGCAGGGCGAGGTTGAAGGCGAGAAGCTGGGCCAGCGTCATGGCGCCCTACGGTATCGCCATGGGCTGGGTGTCGGGAGGCGGCGGTAGGCTCGCGGGATGTCCTACGAAGCTCTCCTCGCCCTCCTCGACTACCACTACTGGGCCCGGGACCGGATGCTCGACGCCGTCGCACGGATCTCTCCTCACGAGTTCCACCGGGACCTCGGCAACAGTTTCGGATCCATCCGCGGCACCCTCGTGCACCTCGTCTCGGCGGAATGGATCTGGTGCTCGCGCTGGGAGGGCCAGGGGCCGAGCACACACCTGGCCCCCGAGGACTTCGGGACGGTCGAAGACATCCGCGTTCGCTGGGAAGAAGAGGGGGGGCGCGTCCGGGAGTTCGTCCGCGGGCTGGGTCCGGATGGAATCGGCCGTGAAAGCGAATACGCCCCGCTCGAGGGCGGCTCGGTTCGCTCGGTCTTCTGGGAGATGGCGCAGCACGTGGTGAACCACGCGAGCTACCACCGCGGCCAGGTGACGACCATGCTGCGGCAGCTCGGGGCCGAGCCGCCGGCGAGTCAGGACCTGATCACGTTCTACCGGGAGCGGGGATGATGGGCCTCGCGAGAGCAGCCGGCGGCCGCATGTTGCCCTTGATCGGACTTCATAGGTCAGGTGTAAGCGACTAAAATAGTCATTATGACGACCGTGTCCGTTTCCGATCTGAAAGCCAACCTGTCCCGCTACCTCCGCGAGGTTCGACGGGGGAACGAAGTCCAGGTGCTCGATCGCGGCACGCCGGTGGCGAGGCTCGTTCCGCAGGCGGTGGACGAGGGTGGCGATCGCGAGAGACTGATCGCGAGCGGCATTCTCAGGCCGGGGCGGGGCGGTGCGTCGGCCGTGTTGCGCAGGCCGCTGCTGGAGATGCGGGCGAGCCTCTCGGAAGCGCTGGACCGGGACCGGGACGACCGTCTGTGAGGTACTGGGACGCCTCGGCGCTCGTTCCGCTGGTCGTCTCCCAACCGGAAAGCGAGCTGGCTCGCGGTTGGCTGGCCGCGGACGAATCCATCGTGACCTGGGTGTGGACGCGAACCGAGATCGTCAGCGCGATCGAACGGTTGGCGCGCGAGGGTCTGATCGATCGCCGCGAGCGCCGCAGCAGTCTGGAAGAATTCGACCGGCTGGCCGTCGATTGGGACGAGGTCGGGGACATCCTGGCGGTGCGTTCCCGCGCGCTACGACTGCTGGCGCGGCATCCCCTGCGGGCCGCCGACGCCGGCCAACTCGCGGCGGCGATCCTGATTCAGGAGCAGATTCCCGGTCCACTGTCTTTCATGTGTTTCGACCGGCGGCTGGCGTTGGCCGCCGAGCGGGAAGGTCTGCGGATTCCAGCGGGGATCGGCTGATTCCCCGGCCGTCAGCCGGGTTCCCCGGCACTCGCGCTCAGGTCCTGATCCGCGCGGAGCATCAGCACTCCCTCGATCCGGGAGACCCGGCGGTCGAGATCGTCCAGCCTTTCCTCGATGCGGTCCATGCGCGCCTCGAGACGATCCATCCGGGCGTCCAGGTGGGCGAACCCGAACGCGGCGATGCCGAGCATCAGTGCGGCTTGCGCGATCCCGAGCGAGACGAACGGGATCCAGTCTTTCTTCTTAACAGCCTGTGGGAGAGTCGCGTGAGCGCCGAGAGTGGTGAGGCGCCCGGCTGACAAGGCGCGCGAGGGAGGAATACCGGGTGTCTTTCGACCGAAGCGCAACGATGAGCGGAGCGGTTCAGCCGGGATGCATCGCCGCTCGAACGCCGCGCGACTCTCCCACGGGCTGTTGACATTCCCTCCGGGCGATTCCTGCCCAGCGAACCCATCAGGATTCATCGAACTGCCAAGACTCAAGGTTCCCGTACCAGTGGCGGGTGGTCGGTTCCAATCCGACCTAACCTCATGTTATCAGTGACCAAAACAAGGACGAAACCTCCGGTCCAAGGGGCGTCCCGCTATCGTTTCGCCGGTTCGGCATGAGGAGAGATTCAGGCGCGGCGGGGATGCGGCGGCGGCACCGGTTCACGGTCCTGACCGCGCTGTCCACGCTTGTCCTCATGGGCTGGGGCGCGTTCGTGACCAGCATCGAGGCGGGCCTCGCCGTCCCGGACTGGCCGTCGTCCTACGACTCCTACGACCCCTTCAACCCCTGGCCGGGGTGGTGGCGGGTCACGCCGCTGCTGGCCGAGCACGGGCACCGGCTTCTCGGGATGCTGGTGGGACTGCTGACCACGGTGCTTGCGGTCTGGACCTGGTTCGCCGAGTCGCGGCGCTGGCTCCGCTGGCTGGCGGTCGGCGCGCTGGCCCTCGTGTCCTTCCAGGGCCTGCTGGGCGGGCTGCGGGTGGTGTGGCTGTCGCTCGATCTGGCCGTGGTCCACGCCGCGACGGCGCAACTCTTCCTCGGGCTGATCGTGGCGCTGGCGGTCTTCACCTCGAAGCCGTGGCTGGCCGAAGACGCGGCGGCGGACCGTCCGCGCGACAACCGCCTCTGGAGACTCTCGCTCGCGGTCCCCGCCGCCGTGTGGCTCCAGATCATCCTGGGCGCGTTGCTCCGCCATCCGGGCACCGGCATCCATCCCGTGCTCGTGGGCTTGCACATCGGCGGGGCGGTCCTGGTGGCAGCGGTGGTCGCGGCCTTTCTGCTCCGGGTCTGGAAGGAACATCGGGACACCCGTCTGCTCTACCGCGGGTCGTGGGTCCTGGCCGGACTCGTGGACGTGCAACTGATCCTCGGGCTCACGGCCTGGTTCGTCACCCTCGATGACGCCGGGATGCTGCAGCCGAGCAACGTGCAGGTGGTGGTGAACACCTCGCACGCGGTGATCGGCGCGCTCCTGATGACCGGTTCGGTGCTGGCCGCGCTCGCCACCCACGGCTGGGGCCGGGGTCCGGTCACCCCCGGCTGACCCGTGCGACCGAATCTCACTCCCTACCTCGAACTTACCAAGCCCGAGATCGCGCTGGTCGTCGCCCTGTCGTCGGCGGGGGCGTTCGTGCTCGCGCCCGCGGAGTTCTTCGGCTGGGGCTGGCTCGTCGTGCTGCTCCTCGCCGTCACGCTCGCGAGCGGGGGCGCCGGCGCGCTGAACCACTGGATCGAGCGGGAAGCGGACGCCGGGATGCGCCGGACGAAGGGGCGTCCGCTGCCGTCGGGACGCCTCGCCCCGGCGGCGGCGCTCGGCAGCGGGATCGGGCTCGCGGCGGTGGGAACCGGGTTGCTCGGGCTTTTCATCAACCCGCTGACCGGGGGCCTGACGCTGCTGACCGTCCTCCTCTACGTCCTTGTCTACACGCCGCTGAAACGCCGGACGCATTGGAACACTCTCGCGGGTACGGTCCCGGGCGCCCTGCCGGCGCTCTGCGGCTGGACCGCGGCCACGGGGTCCATCGGCTGGGGCGGAGTCGCGATGTTCTCGATCCTCGTCGCCTGGCAGATGGCGCATTTCCTGCCGCTCGCCTGGATGTACCGCGAGGACTACGGGCAGGGCGGCTTCGTGATGCTCCCGGCGGTGGATCCCTCGGGACGCTCGACCGTGCGGCAGACCCTCCTCTTCGCGGTACTGCTCGCCGCCCTGAGTCTCTGGCCCGTCGCGCTGTCGCTGGCGGGATGGATCTACTTCCTCGGCGCCGCCGCGCTCGCGATCTGGTTCATGACCGCGGCCGCGGAGTTCCGGTGGAGCCGGGGGAAGCCCGACGCCCGCCGCGTGCTGAAGGCGTCCATCGCCTACGTGCCGGCGCTGATCGCGGTGCTGATGCTGGACCGGGTGGTGCTGGGCTGACCGGCGCTCCTCAAGCCGTTTCCGCGGTGACCGCGTCCGCCATCTCGCCGAGCGTGAAGAAGATGAAGTCGAGCCGCGGCATGGTGGGGACTCTCGCGGTGGCGCCCCAGGTCCCGCCCTCCGAGAGCCGCTGGCGGTCGATCCAGGCGCTCGCGAGGCCGAACCGGTTCGCCGGCAGGTGGTCGTGGTGGAGGCTCTGGGCGGTGTGGAGGATGTCGCCCCGCTCCAGTCCGAAGTCCGATTTCAGGTGGTCGATCAGGTATCGGAAATTCGTGTCCGAAGGCTTGTAGGCACCGATGTCCTCGGCGGTGTAGAGGGCGTCGAACTCCACGCCGAGCCGGCGGGCCGAGGCGGCGATGCCCTCCCGGTGCACGTTCGAGAGGATGACGAGGCGGAAATGCCTTTTCAGGACCTTGAGGGCCGCCGCGCTGTCGGGGAACGCGGGCCAGCGGGGTACGGAGTTCCCGAAATCCGCGTCGAGCTCCGGGTCCGTCCGCAGTCCGAAGCTTCCGGCCAGATCCCGGTGCACGCGGGCGAGGAGTTGCGGGTAGGCAAGGTCGGGAGTGGCGTGCTCGTGCTGTCCCTCGAAACGCGCGAAGGCGCGGAGAGCCTCCTCGCGGGTGAGTGCCACGGCGCCGTTCGACCGAACCACCGGCTGCAGCGCCTCCCAGATCCCCGACTCCCAGTCGATCAGGGTCCCGTAGCAGTCGAAGGTCAGGACCCGGTAGTCGGTCAGGCTTGCCATTTCGTCGTTGTGGAGGGCTCTCGGGCGGCGGGTAACGAAGTGTTCATGTGGAACAAACGGCGCTCGCTATGGAACACCAAACGTCGCCGGCCCGGTGATGGTTCCGTCGGTGGCGAAGCTGTCCGCTCAGTTGGCGTCGATCGCCTGGTAGACCAGCGCCCGGAACTTGGCGTGGTCGTCCAGGTTTCCCGCGGGAATCAGTTGCGCGAGGTACACGACGACCAGTTCCTCCTCGGGATCGACCCAGTAGCTCGAGTGATAGGCGCCGCCCCACCCGTAGATGCCCTCCGAGCCGGGAACGCCGTGCGCGCCCACGTCCTCCACCACCCGGAAGCCGAGCCCGAAGCCGACGCCCCGCTCCGCTCCGAAGACGGCGCTGGCGTCGTTCAGGTCCCGGACCAGCAGACCGCCGAGGTGGTCCACGGTCATGAGCTCCACGCTCTTCGGTGACAGGATGCGGGCGTCGCCGAGCTTGCCGCCGTTCAGCAGCATCTGGAGAAACCGCGCGTAGTCGGGGGCCGTCGAAAGGAGTCCGGCGCCCCCCGAGAAACTCATCCGCGGCCCATCCACGTAGGCCCCCTGCCCCACCATGCCGCCCGGATCGGGAGCGCGGGCGAGGCCATCTTGGCCCGCTGAATACACGACGGTCAGGCGGTCGCGCTTCTCGGGCGGCAGGTAGAAATGGGTGTCCGGCATTCCCAGGGGCTCGAAGATGCGCGTCCGCAGGAACTCGTCGAGCGCCGTCCCCGAGGCGACCTCGACGACGGCCCCCAGGATGTCGGTCGCGTAGCCGTAGACCCAGTACTCGCCGGGATCGGCCTCGAAGGGGAGCGCCGCCATGCGCCGCACCGTTTCCCGGATCGGCTCGTCGCGGTGGGCGAAGTACCAACCCGTGATGTCCGCTTCGACCCATTCGCGCGCGGCGGTCCCCCCGCCGTAGGTGATCCCCGCGGTGTGCGTGAGCAGGTGCCGGATGGTGATCGGCTGCCGCGCCGCCACGACGTCGTACGTCCCGTCGTCGTTGGCGCGGGCCACCGTGGTCTCGAGGTATTCCGGGAGGTGGCGGCCCACCGGATCCGAGATCAGCAGCCGTCCTTCTTCCTGCAACATCATGATGGCCACGCTCACGACGGCCTTGGACTGGGACGCGATCCGGAAGATGTCATCGGTCTCGAGCGGGTCGCCGGCCTCCCGGTCACGGTGTCCGAAGGCCTTGAGGTACGCGGTCTCGCCGCGGCTCGCCACGAGCGCCACCGCGCCGGGCAGGGTCCCGGCATCGACGTAGGCCTGGAGAGCCGCGTCAAGCCGGGCCAGCCGTTCCGGATCCAGTCCCGGCAAGGCGGTCTCCGGCGGTGGGGCGGTGCAGGAACCCGCGACCAGCGCGAGGAGGCCGCCGATTGCCAAGAGGGACCGCGTTCCGTGGGGCCGGGTCGCCGATTCGTTTCTCATGATTTTCATCGTCTTTCCTCAGGTGAGGGGATCATCGCATTGGCAGTGTCTGTTGACGGGACGCTTCGGTAATGGTAGTTAGTATTCCACGCGGTATTTTGTAAAATATCCCTATGTTCACTCCGATTTCACGCGCTTTCTGGGTGGATCGGGTCGAGCGAGCCTGGAACTCCCGCAGCATTGTCTGGCTTTCCGGGGCGCGGCGTCTCGGGAAGACCGTCCTGAGCCGGCAGGTTTCGGACGGGCGCTACTTCAACGGCGACTTGCCGTCGGTACGGGATCGTTTGACGGATCCCGAGTCCTTCTTCGGATCTCTTCCGCCCCGTTCGCGGATCGTTCTGGACGAGGTGCATCGCGCCGAGGACCCGGCCGGGCTGCTCAAGGTCGCGGCGGACGCCTGGCCCGACATCCGCGTGCTGGCCACCGGTTCCTCCACCCTCTACGCGAGCCGGCGGTTCCGCGATTCGCTCGTGGGGCGCAAGTGGCCGATCCGTTTCGCGCCGGTGCTGTGGCGCGAGACCGCGGACTGGACCGGCGCCGCCGACCTCGAGCGCCGCCTCCTGAACGGGGGATTTCCGGACCAACTGCTGCTCCCGGCGCCCGACCCGCTCTGGTTCGAGGAGTGGATGGACAGCTTTTTCGCGCGGGACATCCTGCCGCTCTTCGACATCCGCGGCCGGGGCGGCTTCCTGCGCGTCGTTGCCTCGGTCTTCGTCCGGAATGCGGAGCTGCTGGACATTTCGTCCGTGGCTCGGGACGCCGGCGTGAGCCGGCCGACCGCGGTTCACTATCTGGACATCCTCGATGGGTGCCACCTCACCGTGCGCGTGCCGCCCTTCCACGGCGGAGGCCGCAGAGAGTTGGTCCGCCGCCCCCGGGTCTACGCGGTGGACACCGGCCTCGTCTGCCACCTGCGCGGCTGGACGGACCTCCGCCCGGCGGATCGCGGCCCGCTCTGGGAGAACCTGGTGCTGGACGAACTCCTGACGGCCATTCCCCAGAGCCGGATCCACTACTGGCGCGACGGGGCGGGGCACGAAGTGGATTTCGCCATCGTTGCGGGAAGAGACCGGGTGGCTGCGGTGGAGGCGAAGATCTCTCCGGAAGGATTCAATGCGAAGGCGCTCGCGAGATTTCGACAGGCCTATCCCGGGGGCTCGAACCTGCTCTGCTGTCCGTTCGTGGACGAGCCGATCCCAAGGCGGCTCGGCGGATTCGACGTCACCGTGTGCGCGCCGTCCCAGGTGGCGGGCCTGATCACGGCGTAGCCGGCCATCGCCGGAGCCGCCATCGCCGGAGCCGCCATCGCCGGAACCGACGGCGGCGCGATCCGATGGACGGCGGGAAATCCCACCGGCCGCGGTCGCGCTTCCGGGGGAGATGCGCTCAGGAGACGACCCGGCGCGGAAGCGTGGGATTGAGGTGCATGACGAGGTCGTAGACGGAGGCGCCGGAAGCCGCGCTCGCGTCCTCGGGCCGCGAACCCTCCCGCCAGTCGAAATAGGTGGCGACGTCACCCCGCTGCACCGTCTTTTCGGGCCCGATCTCGAC
>MPMW01000055.1 GCA_002238705.1 Acidobacteria bacterium bin61
TTCACCGCCAAAACGGCTTGGAACGCCGACTTCAGTCGGCACCCGCGGCCCGAGAGGGCCGTGGAACGGATCACGCCAATCACGTTCAAGAGCGTCCACCTTGCGAACGCCAGGGTGACGCGGAGTATGAGAACTCCGGGCTAGGCTGCCGGTCAGCATCCAGAGGGGGCTGCGCACGCGCGTACCCCCGCCAACCTGCCCGGTCCGGGCAAGGTGGCGCCCGATCACGGGGATGTGGCCGCATGGCAACCAAGCGGACCCACGGGGCTTCGGCCCTCCTCGGATGTGTCATCCAGGGAGAGACGCCATGCCCCATCAACAAGCACTTGCCACCCGCGCGCCTGAAGGCCTGAGTCCGCCGGAGGAGTGTCCACAAGGCCGGTTGGCCGACGCCGTCTCGGCCGCGTCGCTGAGTTTCGTCGCCTGCGGCGCCGCCGTCGCCGATCTCGGAGAGTTGCTCCGGGAACTGCGGCTCGCGCTTCACATTGCGGGGCCACCCGATGCGAGCGAAGCCCGGGATGCGGCGCTGCTCGCGGCCCGGCTCGAGACCGTGCGGCGGGCGCTCCACGAGACCACGGCCGCGGTCGGCGCGTTGCTGGAGGACTGCGTTCCGTCCGCGGGCGTCCGGTCGCCGGCTTCGCTGACCTCCTCCGACCGCCCCATCGCCACGGCCGTTGTCGGCGATCAGACCGACTCCGGCGGGTCGCCTCCGCTCGCCAGCAACGCTGCCAACTCCGGGAGGCTGATCGCGGTGACTCCCTCGCGGACGGGATAGCGCAGATCGCCGGAGTGGACGACGAACGCGTGCTCCGGCTGCAGGTCGTCGCAGGCGACGTGAAATCCCCGGGTGAGGCGCGGCGGACTCCCGTACTTGATCTCGACCGCCCAGGGACGGCTCCGTCCCGGGATTTCGAGGACGAGATCCACCTCCGCACCCTGGACGGTCCGGTAAAAGGTTGCGAGCGTGTTCCACGGCGCGACCGAGAGAAGCGTCTCGATCGCGAATCCCTCCCAACTGGCTCCCAGCGTCGGGCTCCTGAGCAGTGCGTTGAAATCGCTGATGCCGAGCAGCGCGTGCAGGAGACCGCTGTCGCGGAGGTAGATCCTGGGCGCCTTGACCAGACGCTTCCGCACGTTGGCGTGGAACGGGCGCAGCCGCCGGACGAGCAACAGGTCCACCAACAGGTCGAGGTAGCGGCCAACGGTGGGGGCGCTCAATTCGAGTCCCGCGGCCAGCCGGGCCCGGTCGAGGAGAGCGCCGTGACTGTGGGCGAGCATCGTCCAGAGCCGGTCCATGGTCTCGACGGCGAGCCGCGGCGCAAAGTAGGGAATGTCGCGGGCCAGATAGGTTTCGATCAGGCCGCGGCGAATCCGCAGACTGTCGGCGTCGGCAGCGGCCAACAGGCTGCGAGGCAGCCCGCCCCGCAGCCAGAGCCGCTCGAGCGAGGCGGTCCCGGCCACCTCGAGCAGGTCCAATGGCCCCAGGGGCACATAGAGAATCCGGCCGGCCAGACTCTCGGATTGCCGGAGGAGGGGGACGGACGCCGAACCGAGGATCAGGAACCGCCCCACGCCACGGCCACGCCGCCGCCCTTCGTCAATGAACCCACGCAGTTCAGGAAACAGTTCGGGGACCCGATGCACCTCGTCGAGAACCACCAGTCGCTCTTCGTTCGCCTCGACGAATTGCCGCGGGTGCCTGAGAGCCGCCCGATCCTCCCGGCGCTCCAGGTCGAGATAGACGGACCGCCGGGAGGACGCGATTTGCCGCGCCAGGGTGGTCTTCCCCGCCTGCCGTGGACCCAGCAGCCCCACGGCCGCTTCGATGCGGAGGCCGGCCTCAATCTCGACGGTGGCCCTCCTGGGGATCATCATTACATGTAAATCATATATTAGACATTCGATTTACGTGGATAAATGACCGAACAGGCGATGCGCCACCGCCCGGCGGTGGCGGACCGTGCCGACTGAAGCTCGGCCAAGACCGGCGTTCGCGACCGATGCGCCGTGCGGGGAAACGGCTATGCGGGTCCGCTGTGACGCGCCATTCGGGCGCGGGCGAATTCCTAGAGGAAGCCGAGTTTGAGCTTGGCGGCTTCGGACATGCGGTCCGGGTTCCAGGGAGGATCCCAGACGAGGTCCACGCGCACGTTCGAGACGCCCTCGACGCGGCTGATCTTCGCCTCCACCTCGGGGGGGAGGCTGCCGGCCACCGGGCAGGCCGGTGACGTCAGTGTCATGTCCACCGCCACCTTGCCGCCGTCTTCCACGTCGATCTTGTAGATGAGGCCGAGCTCGTAGATGTCCACCGGGATCTCGGGGTCGTAGCAGGTCTTCAGCACGTCCACGACCTGGTCGCGGAGTTCGGTCCCGTTCGTGGCTTCTTCGGTCATGTCTTCCCTTCCCGCCCGCGGCGGCTACTCGGTCTTGACGGTTTCCTGGCTCCGTTTGATCGCCGCCCGCAGCGTGTGCCAGGCGAGCGTCGCACACTTGACGCGCGTCGGGTAGTCCCGTACCCCGGCGAACACGGTCAGTTTGCCGAGCGCCTCCTCGTCGGGCTCGCTCTCCCCGGAGACCATGCTCCGGAACCTCTCGACGAGTTGGAGCGCCTCGTCCTCGGGACGCCCGTGCATCGCTTCCGTGAGCAGCGAGGCTGACGCCGTGGAGATCGCGCAGCCGTCCCCCACGAAGGACGCCTGCCGTACCGCGCCGTCCTCAACGAGCAGGAACAGCCGCAGGCGGTCGCCGCAGAGAGGATTGAAGCCGTCGGACTGCCGGTTCGCAGCGTCCATCGCCCCGAAGTTCCGGGGCCGGCGGCTGTGATCGAGGATGACCTCGCGGTAGAGGTCGCGCAGCGCGTCGTTCACGGGCGGAACACTTCCAGCGCCGTGCGGAGCCCGGCGGCCAGCCGGTCCACTTCGGCTTCGGTGTTGTAGAGGCCGAACGACGCGCGCGCCGTCGCCGGCACCCCAAAGCGCGCCATCAGCGGCTGGGTGCAATGGTGGCCGGTGCGCACCGCGACGCCTTCCTGGTCGAGCACGGTGCCGAGATCGTGCGGATGGACCCCGTCCACCACGAAGGAGACCACCGCGGCTTTTTCCCGGGCCGTTCCCACGACCCGCAGGCCGGGGATCTCTGAAAGCCGGGACTCCGCGTACTCGCGGACCCGGGCCTCGTGGCCGGCCACCTCGGGAATGCCGAGGGCCTCCAGGTAGTCGGCGGCCGCCGCGAGCCCCACCGGGCCCGCGATGTTGGGGGTCCCGGCCTCGAACTTGGCCGGCGGCTCGGCGTAGGTGGTGCGCTCGAAGCTGACCGTCCGGATCATCTCGCCGCCGCCCTGGTAGGGGGGGATCGCCTCCAGCAGACGCTTCTTCCCCCAGAGGAGGCCGATTCCCGAAGGGCCGTACATCTTGTGGCCGGAGAGGCAGTAGAAATCGCACCCGAGTTCTTGCACGTCGAGCGTGAGATGGGGCGCCGCCTGGGCGCCGTCGAGCACCAGGTAGGCCCCGCGCTCCCTCGCCAGCCGGGCGATCTCGTCGACGGGATTCACGGTCCCGAGCGCGTTCGAGACGTGGACCACCGACACGATCCGGGTCCGGTCGTTCACGAGGGCCGCGAAAGCGTCCATGTCCAGCTCGCCCCGGTCGGTGACCGGCGCCGCCACCACCTTCGCTCCGGTCAGCTCGGCCACCATCTGCCAGGGCACGATGTTCGAGTGGTGCTCCATTCCGGTGAGGAGCACCTCATCCCCTTCCCGGAGGGCGTAGCGCCCGAGCGAAGAGGCCACGAGGTTCAAACCCTCGGTGGTCCCCCGGAGGAAGATCACCTCGTCGGCGGACTGCGCCCCGATGAACTTCGCCATCCGGCGCCGGGAGCGCTCGTAGTGCTCGGTGGCCCGCTCGGAGAGGACGTGGACGCCGCGGTGGATGTTCGCGTAGCCGGTCTCGTAGACGTGGTCCACGGCGTCGAGGACCGAGCGCGGCTTCTGGGAGCTCGCGGCGTTGTCGAGGTAGGCGATCGGCTGGCCGCGGACCTCCTCGGACAGGATGGGGAAGTCGGCGCGGACCTTTTCGAGGTCGTAGGCGGGGGCGGAAATCATGCGGCGAAACTCCGGCTCTCCCGGACGCGCTGCAGCCCGGCCGCGGCCAGGGCGCGAACCGACTCGACCGGGACCTTCTCGACCACCTCGCCGGCGAACCCGCGAACCAGGATCTCGTGGGAATCCATCCGCCCGAGCCCGCGGGAGCGCAGGTAGAAGAGCGCGTCCTCGTCGAGCCTGCCGATCGCGGCGCCGTGGGCGCACTTCACGTCGTCGGCGTTGATTTCGAGACGGGGCCGGGTATGGACCACCGCCTTTCGCGAGAGCAGCAGGTTGCGGTTCGCCTGGGTGGCGTCGGTGCCGATCGCGCCCGGCGCCACCACCACCGTGCCGTCGAACACGGCGCTCGCCTCGTCGGACAGCACGTTCTTGAAGAGCTGGCGGCTCGTGGTGTGCCGGGCGGCGTGGATGGCGAGGGTGTGCTGGTCGGCCTTGGCCTGCTCGACCCCGAGGAAGAGGCCGTCGAGGTCGACCTCGGCCCCCTCGGCGGTGAGGATGGCGGTCGTGTCGGTGCGGGACCTCCCGCCGGACAGGGAAAGGACCGTCGAACGGACACGCGCGTTCCGGGCGAGGTGGAAGGTGACCCGGCCGGTGTGCGCGATGTTCCCGGTCTCGAGTTCGACCCGGACGTACCGGAGTTCGGCGTCCTCGCCCAGGTGGCAGAAGGTGCTCGGGTTCGTCCAGCCGGCGGTAGCGGAATCACCGTCGTGCGCCTCGATGACGGTCAGGCGGCTGCCCGGAGCGAGTTCGATCACCGACCGCGGGTGGAGCATGGCCGGGTGGCCGACATCGCGCCGAAGCGAATAGAGGAGGATCGGCCCGGCGTCCGCCCTTTGCCCGACGCGAACCCGGAACCCGCAGTCGAAGAGCCCGGCGTTCAGCATCTCGAGGGGATTGCGGAGCGGGGCGTCGAGGTCCGCCTCGGTTCCTTCGGGGGGAGCGCCCGGGGCGACGAATCCCCAGTCGCGCTCTTCTTCCGCTGTTGGAACGGGCGGCAAATCCCGGACGTCAAGGCCGTTCCCGGGCTGGAACTCGGCGGCGTTCAGGGGCCTTCCTTCCGACAACAGGACGCGGCGCCCGAAGCCGGAAACCCACCCGGGCAGTTCCTCGTCCTGCAGCGGCACGAGCGCCGGAGAATCGGAATACCGGCGATAGCCGGTCCGGCCCAGCCCGTCCAGATCGGAGAACCGCCAGTCCTCGAGAGTCGCGGTCGGAAAACCTCCCGACCGGAAGAACTGCCGGACCGCTTCCGTCCGCCGAACGGCGTAACGGTCGCCTTCCCGGAGCGGAATCTCGTCGAGGTAGTGCGTCTCGACCGCTGCCGGTTCAACCATTGCCCTGGCAGTCAGGCGGGAACCGCGGCCGGCCTGGTGTAGCCCTCCGCCTCGAGCCGGTGCGCGAGGTCGCGTCCTCCGGACTCCACGATGCGGCCGTCCTGGAGCACGTGCACCCGGTCGGGAACGATGTGGTCCAGGAGGCGCTGGTAGTGGGTGATCACCAGGAAGGACCGCTCGGGGGAGCGCATCCGGTTCACGCCCTCGGCGACGATCCGGAGGGCGTCGATGTCGAGCCCCGAGTCGGTCTCGTCGAGAACCCCGAGGGTCGGTTCGAGGACCGTCATCTGGAGGATCTCGTTGCGCTTCTTCTCGCCGCCGGAGAAGCCCTCGTTGACCGGCCGCTTGATGAGGTCCACGTCGAAGTCGAGGAGCTTCACCCGTTCCTTCATCAGGCTCAGGAAGTCCACCGCGTCGAGTTCGGGCTGGTCCCGGTGCTTCCTGATTTCGTTGACCGCCGCCTTCAGGAAGTAGGTGTTGTTCACCCCGGGGATCTCGACCGGATACTGGAAGGCCAGGAAGACGCCCTTGCGGGCCCGCTCCTCGGGTTCCATCTCGGCGATGTCCTCGCCCTGGTAGCGGATGATGCCCCCGGTGATCTCGTAGCCCTCGCGGCCCGCGATCACGTGGGCGAGGGTGCTCTTTCCGGAGCCGTTCGGCCCCATCACCGCGTGGGTCTCGCCCAGCGGAATCTCCAGATCGAGACCGCGCAGGATCTCGCGGCCCTCGACCTCGACGTGCAGGCCGCAGATTTCGAGGAGAGGCGTCATCCCACGGCTCCTTCGAGGCTCACGCCGAGCAGTTTCTGGGCCTCTACCGCGAACTCCATCGGGAGTTCGGAGAGCACGTCGCGGGCGAACCCGTTCACGATCAGCGACACGGCTTCCTCCGGGTCGATGCCGCGCTGGCGGCAGTAAAAGAGCTGGTCCTCGCCGATCCGCGAGGTGGACGCCTCGTGTTCGAGCTGGGCCTCGGGGTTCGCCACGTCGATGTAGGGAACCGTGTGCGCCCCCGAGTCCGGCCCGATGAGCAGCGAGTCGCACTGCGAGAAGTTCCGGGCGTTCCAGGCGCCGGGGAGGATCTTCACCTGCCCGCGGTAGGTGTTCTGACCGTGGCCGGCCGAGATGCCCTTCGAGATGATCGTGCTCTTGGTGTTCTTGCCGATGTGGATCATCTTGGTCCCGGTGTCGGCCTGCTGGCGGTTCGCGGTGAGCGCCACCGAATAGAACTCGCCGATCGAGTCGTCGCCGAGCAGGATGCAGCTCGGGTACTTCCAGGTGATCGCCGAGCCGGTCTCGACCTGGGTCCAGGAGATGTGCGAGCGGGCGCCGGCGCACTTGCCGCGCTTGGTCACGAAGTTGTAGATGCCGCCGACGCCGTTCTTGTCACCCGGGTACCAGTTCTGGACCGTCGAATACTTGATGCGGGCGTCCTCGAGGGCGACGAGTTCCACGACCGCGGCGTGGAGCTGGTTCTCGTCGCGCATCGGCGCGGTGCAACCCTCGAGGTAGCTGACGTAGCTGCCCTCGTCGGCAATGATCAGGGTCCGTTCGAACTGCCCGGTCTCCGACGCGTTGATCCGGAAATAGGTCGAGAGTTCCATCGGGCAGCGGACGCCCTTCGGCACGTAGACGAAGGAGCCGTCCGAGAAGACCGCCGAGTTGAGGCTCGCGAAGAAGTTGTCGGTGTGCGGAACCACCGTGCCCAGGTACTTGCGGACGAGTTCGGGATGCTCCTTCACCGCCTCCGAGAAACTGCAGAAGATGACGCCGAGTTCGGCGAGCTTCTCCTTGAAGGTGGTCGCGACGGAGACGCTGTCGAAGACCGCGTCCACCGCGATCCCGGCGAGACGCTGCTGCTCGACGAGCGGGATGCCGAGCTTTTCGTAGGTCCGCCGGAGTTCGGGGTCGATGTCGTCGAGGCTCTGGGGACCGTCCTTGACGGCGCTCTTGGGCGCCGCGTAGTAGCTGATCTCGTCGTAGTTGATCTTCGGATAGGAGACCTTCGCCCAGTCCGGCTCGGTCATCCCCTGCCAGAGCTCGTAGGCCTTGAGCCGCCAGTCGAGGAGCCACTGCGGCTCTTCCTTCTTCTCCGAGATCAGCCGGATGACGTCCTCGGAGAGCCCCGGCGGAACGCGTTCGGTCTCGATGTCGGTGACGAAACCGTAGGCGTACTCGCGTTCGACGAGTTGTTCGACCTCGGCGGCGCCAAGGGTTCGTTGCTGTTCGGGCATGGGACTACTGGAGCACCGGAAGTTCGGGTCCGCTGGCGCGCGGCCCGGGAAGACCCGCGTCGGCGACGATCTGTGCGAGGGTCAGATCGGCGAGGGTGGCGAGGACCCGCTCGTGGACGCGGGTGAGCGGAGTGCGCACCGAGCAGGTGGAGGTGAGGTTGCAGGTGTTGTCGTCGAGCATGCACTCGACGAGAGCCAGCGGCCCCTCCACCGACTCGATCACGTCGGTGATCCGGATCTCCTCGGGCGCGCGGGCGAGGCGATAGCCGCCCCGGATCCCCTTCCGGGTCTCCACGATCTCGCTCTTCTTGAGTCCCTGGAGCACCTTCGCGGCAAGCTCGGGAGGCAGGTTGTGGCTTTCGGCGACCCGCCGCGCGCTCACCGTCTCCCCGTCGGGGAGGAGGGCGAGATCGGCCAGCGCCATGAGGGCGTAGTCGGTGCTCTTGGAGAGTCGGATCATGATGAGGCTGGGGTGTCGGATCGGTGACCTGCTAGCCCGAACGTCGTCTCAGGGGGACACGCCAAACGTTGGCAAGCCGGGAGAATCAACCGTAGGGCCAGCAGACAGCCTAAATCCGACTAATTAGGTCGCATATTCTAGCACGGACCGGCTGGGCTGAGAAGGGGGGAAATTCGGGGGGGATTGTCGGGCGGGTACAGGCGGGATGAGGACCCGAGACCGCCGGCCGGTTCTCGCGGTAGCGGCCTTCAGTCCCCCACCGCGGGAGCCGCAAACCAACAGCAATGTTGCTGCCCGCTGCCAACGAGCGAACCGCGCGCCCAATCGCGCGGAACCCCGATAGGATTCAGGCCGTCGGCGGTCGCATGAGCCCCGGACGGTCCCCACACATCGAGGCATCCCAGAGGAGCACAGACCATGCTCAACCGCCTGAAACTTGAGAACTTCAAGGCGTGGGAAAGGGCGGACCTGACCTTTGGCAAGGTAACGGGCCTCTTCGGCGCCAACAGCGCCGGCAAGAGCAGCATTCTCGACCTCCTGCTGCTGTTGAAACAGACCCGTAACGCAACGGACCGCGGCATCGTCCTGGAATTCGGCGGTCCGGCGGACATGGTCAACCTCGGAACCTTTGCCGACGTGGTCCACCATCACGACGAAAGCCGGAGAATCCGATGGCTCCTGGAGTGGACTCTGCCCAAGACGCTGACCATCAAGGATCCTCTCAATCCAGGTGTCACGCTGTTTGGAGGCAGTAGTCTTCAGACGCGGTGCGAAGCTGGCCTCCGCGACAGCCAGTTGTGGGTTCCGGAACTGGCGTACCGGTTCGACAGCACTGACTTCCGCCTCCACGCGAAGGAAGGATCGCGCGGGAACTACGAGCTTACGACGAGCCGCCGCAACTTTCGGTTCAAGCGCATCCGCGGTCGTGCGTGGCCGCTACCCAAACCAATCAAGACACATCTGTTTCCCGGAGCGGCCAAGACTTTCTTTCAGAACTCCTCTTTCCTCGGCGACTTCGAGTTGCGGTACGAGAGGCTCATGGATTCGCTGTATTACCTCGGGCCCCTGCGTGAGCACCCCAAACGGGAATACCACTGGGCCGGCTCTAGGCCGGAGGACGTGGGGCAGCGGGGAGAGCGAACGATTGATGCGATCCTTGCGGCGACGGCGCGCGGCACGAAGATAAGTCTCGGGCGCGGAATTCCCCGGAAGCCATTTCAGGAAATGATCTCCGATTGGCTTCGTAAGTTGGAGCTGATTCACAGCTTCGTTATCGACGAAGTCGCACCTGGAACGCGCCTCTACCGTACGACTGTCCGGACCCTCTCCTCTGGCGCTCCTACGGCGCTGACGGATGTCGGTTTCGGAGTGTCCCAGGTCCTTCCCGTTCTGGTCCTGCTCTACTACGTCCCGAAGGGCTCGACGGTTTTGCTGGAACAGCCGGAAATCCACCTTCATCCGGCGGTGCAAAGCGGCTTGGCGGACGGCTTGCTGAAGGTCGCCCAAACGCGGGATGTCCAGATCATCGTGGAGAGCCACAGCGAACACCTCCTGCGACGCCTGCAGCGCCGTGTTGCGGAAGGAAGCGCGGCGGCGGACGACATCCGTTTGTATTTCGTTTCCGGGAGTGATGGCAAGGCAGATCTCGCCGAACTGGCCCTGAATGAGTGGGGGGAAATCGAGAACTGGCCCGACCACTTCTTCGGCGACGAGATGGGTGAGATCGCAGCGATCACCGAAGCGTCTCTCAAGAGAAAACTGGCCACGACCCAATGACCGCGTTCGTCGTGGATACGAACGTGCCAATCTCGGCAAACGGTCGAGAAACCCGCGCCGATGAACGGTGTCAACTCGAGTGTGTCCGAAAACTGAAGGCTGTTGCGGACGGCGAGGTCGTCGCGATTGACGACGCGGGTTCCATCCTGAACGAATACCTGAAGTACGTGCGCTGGTCGGGACAACCCGGCGCTGGTGACCTCTTCTTCAAGCATGTGTTCAACTCCCAGTACGACCCCACCCGGGTACGACGGGTTCCGTTGAACCCTTCAGAGGATCACCGGCGAGTTTTCGACGAGCTACCGCCAAACACGCTCGACCGCTCGGACCGAAAATTCCTCGCGGTGGCGGTAGCCGCTCGCGCCGTCGTTCTGAACGCGACAGACAGCGACTGGGCTGAGCAGCAGGCGTTGATGGACGAGTTGGAGGTCGAGGTTCGTCAGCTTTGTCCCCGGCACGCGACCAAATAGTTCCGCCCCCGGAGATCGGAGGCGGCCCGGACCCGGCACATCCCAAGTACCCGAGCACTCCGTATTGGCCCTGGTCTCCGGCGATCGGCCGAGGGGACTCGGTGATTCGGTGCCCCGAGCGGTTCGTCGGTCAACCGGTCGTGGCGACCGAAAAGCTGGACGGTGGCTGCACGCTCCTCCACGCCGGCCGGGTGTACGCGAGGAGCGTTTCGGCGCCGTCGGAGGCCAAATGGATGGCGATGGTGAAGAAGCACCACGCCTGGAAAGTGACCGAGACCGATGTATGGCTCTACGGCGAGGACATCTACGGCGTCCATTCCATCGCCTACGACCCAGTGACCGAAGACAGGACCTTTTACGCCTTCGCATTACGGGACCGCACAGGAGACTTCGCTGCCTTCGGCGACCTAGAGCACTACGCGAAGAGCCGGCAGATTCCCGTCGTTCCGGTCCTTTTCAGGGGCACCTTCCGGTCTCTTGCCGAGGTCCGCCAATTCCTAACTGACGCGCATGCCAAACCGTCCGCACTCGGCGGGCAGCGGGAAGGGGTTGTGCTGCGTCTCGACCACGCGTTCCCAGCATCGGAGTTCCCGGAGGTGGTGTGCAAGAGCGTTCGGCCCGAGCATGTGCAGACCGACGAACACTGGACCCGGAAATGGAAGCCGTGCCAGATCGCGGGCAGGCCTGGGTAGTCGAGCGGTGCCTATCGCCACCCATTTCTGCGCAATCCCGCAGGGGGATGTCTGCAAACCCCATCCAGACCCGGCTCCCAATTGACGATGAAAAAAACGCCTGAAGCTAAGTGCGACCCTCGGCCACGGACCGCGTCTTCGAGGCCGTCGTCACATTTTACTGCTGCAACGCCGCCCGCTCCGTGCGAGATGACCGTCCGGGAATGGGAAATCTGGCACACCTACGCAACGTATCTCCACGTGACCAAGATCGATCTAGACGCAGTCGCACGGAAGCTTGTCGAAGCGGGAATCGCACCATACGCGATGTTGCAAGACGGTCGGACGTATTGGACTTCCGAACGAAGGGTCTGTAGTGGGCAGACAACTCTTGAGCCGGATGGCCTTGCTGGGACCTGCAGATTCAGCATTGAATACGATGACAAACCTGATGACAACATGCGTGGATTCGCCAAGGAGGCATGGTATCAGGCTGCGCGATTCCGCTATGCAGAAGACCGCGTTTTCGGTGCAGATAGCAGCTTGCCGCCGCCATACTTGCGAGCATTCCTCGGACAGTGCAGGCTGGTTTCCTCGACAAGAACACAATACGAGGTCGATCTGTATCCGACTCTCATAATCTATGAATCAGGTGTAATGGTTCTTGAACTGCGGTCCATTTCTCCCAAGTCTCCTGTTCTCCTCAGCGAGTTCATTGCTAGCGGCGTAAATCTCTTCCAATTTCCATTCCAGCGAATCGAGGCGTCCCCAGGTCTCGTGAATCTCGCTGCGCAGGCCTATGAGCACTCCACCGGTGCTCGGTCGTTTGTGTCTCGTGGTGGCCTCATTTGGCTCCAAAGAGGCCACGAGGAAAGCGTCCGTCAGCGTACGCGGCGCCGCAAAACAGGACCGTTCCACTTTGAGTTCGCTCCAATGAGTTCGGGCAGGGACGTAAAACCCAGTGAGACCTTGAAGACTCTTGCCCTGACGATCTTCCATACGACGGCATTCGCGATCAGTCGACCTCGCTCCGGAGTGTCATTCCTCTTGCGTGGACAGCGACACATAGCGGATTTGGGAGATTTCTGGTCCGGGCGACCGCACATCTACCTCGTACGATTCGATGGTCAGTGCGACACTGCCTCTGGAAATGCGCGCCAACACGAGGCTGAATTTCGAAGAATCCTCCTGCGAATCCCTGTATCGGACGCTTCCATCGAACGGCGTCCCCTGCCAAGAGACTGTCGGTTGTTCGACGACTACAACGCCTACATTACTTCTGCCGCAACGCTCTGTGCATGGTCCACGCGTGGAGTTGACCGCCACAGAAAATGGGCGGACGCGAACCGAGGCCATCTGATCTACGAGCATCAGGCCGTGATCGAGCTTCTGGAGTACGGGTGCATGCTTCACCGGTGGCTCTTGGGCCGGGCCCATGACCATGGCAACCAGGACCAAGTATTTGCAGCCCGTCGTGCGCTCAACCGACTGAGCCGGTCCATGACGCTTGCAAGTCAATCCGGGGAGATCATGGAGCTACTGAACTACGGGTGGACACAACTCAAGGTCCCCCAGCTACGCGAACAAATTAACGATGCACTCCGCTTGCGTCAAGAGGAGACAAGCGCATTTGAGGCGCGGACGACAACACGTGTCGGCAACCTACTCACGGTCCTCTTCGGCTTGGTAGCGATTCCATCGCTTGCCGGACAAGTCGTGGAGCCAGCGTGGCACTGGCTAGAACTGCCCCGCCCTGGCGGAGACGCAGCGTTCCAGATGCTCGCCAATGCCGTTGCGTTTGCCATTGTGATCCCTTTGATTCTCTTGCTCTTGATGAGGCCGCGTTTAGGACGAAGGCGCACCCCACCAACCGAGTTGTAGTGTTGCGCACGAACGACCATCGGGCGAGTTCTACAGATCGAAAGCGCCAGTCTGGGTCAAGAGAGCACCGTTTCGCTGTACGTTGTATCGACTATGCACTCGCCGCCCGAACGGCGGCGGTGTACGTCTGAATGAAGTCCCCCACCGAGAGGACTGGCCGGCGCTCCCTGGTGGGGCGCGTTTGGTTCAGACGATAGGTTCGGCGTCGGGGTGGCCGGCGGTGAGGGCGTTGAGGTAAGCGAGGCTCAGGTCGCGAGAGCGGTACGTTCCGAACGCCTTCTTCTCCTGGCGCTCAACGATGGGGAAGGTTGAGTAGATGTGGCGGACGTCGTCGCGGTCAGTCACGCCATAGAGATGAAAGAAGAGGGCGTCGAGTTTGGCGCAGAGGCGAAGGCGGCGGTCTTCGTCCCAGGGGAAGGGAGGTAGCACGTTCCCGGCTTCGTCCACCTGGCCGAGTGCCTTGGCGAACGAGGCCATGTCGCTGGCGGTGTACATCAATTCGAGGACGACTTCCCACAGGATGTCGGCAGCGGTCTTGGGACCGAACGAAACGGCGTCGTAAAGGTCGGGCGGAACGACGGGGAGCTGTTCGACGATGAACCAGTTGAGGTGCTGCGACTGGAACTTCTGGCGGGCGATGAAGTCGAAGACAAGCGCGTTCAGGTTGGCGACGGCGAGCGCCCAGAACGCGGCGGGCGGCGTCCCGCCCGCGCCGGGCAGGATGAGCGGGAGGGTGTTCCCGGCGCCGGACCGGGGGATCAGCGCCGCGATCATGGTCCGGACGTTCGTGGTCGCGGTCACGTCCTTGAAGGCGAGCGCGTAGTCACGCGCCTCCTCGACATCGGACTCCGGGACCCAGAACTGGGGGTCGGGAACCCAGTCGGGGTTTCCGTGCTGCGCGTCGCTCGCCGCGACCGGCTGGCCGGGCCGGTGCACGTTGTCCGGGTTCACCACCACGCTGGCGGCGCGGTGGTCGAACGCCTGGACCATCTTCCCCTCGTAGAGCGGGACGAAGCGGCCGGCGGGGCTGTCGTAGAGGTTGCCGCCGATGTGCCACGCGCCTTCCTTCTCCTCCAGTTCCCTCCGGGTACGAAACCGATGGGAGTCGTTCGTCATGTCGAACATCCGCTCGTAGCGCACCGGCCAGGCGCTCACCGGTTCGCCCGAGGATCGGTCCACCAGGACCGGAAGCCGCCGCTAGATCGCGGTCGTGATCTCCTGGTCGCGGCGGCTGCGGAAGATCGGGGCGGTGCCGGTGTTGGGATTGACCCGGTGGAAGTCGTCCGGAGTCAGTTCGAGACGCCGGTCCGGATCCTCCAGCTCGGAGAGGTTGTGAAGGTAGAACGAACAGCGGGCCGGACCGTCCACGCCTGACCTCGCGGCCACGAACACGCAGAACTTGAACGAGGCGTGAACGGCCGGGAAGAACACCTTCTTGTTCTCGAAGTCGTTAGAGGGCCCGCAACCGCCCCGCCGTCGCCACAGACCGGAAGAACCGCGCTGCGTTCTTGTCGGATGCGATCCCCGACGGGACGAGCAGCCCAACCGCGCCGTCCGGCTTCACCAGCGACATCCCCCGCTCCACGAACAGCGAGTAGATGTTGATGTCCCCGCTCGACAGCAGCGGGTAGTCGCCGCCCTTCCGCGCCACATCGGCAGCGCGCCTCGCCCGTGCGTCCGCCCGCCGGAAGTCGTCCGCCAGCGGGTCGCCGCTCTTTTGAAGCGCGGAGATCAAGACCTTCCGATCCGAGGCGCGCTGGACGTTCGCAATATCTGGGCGGCGGAACGCGAACCACTCGACCTGTTGCAGCTTCAACCGGTCCCACGGTGGATTCCCGATCACCGCGTCGAAACCGCCCTGCCGGTCGCCTTCCGCCTCCCAATCCGGCCACACTCCGGGAAACGCCAACTCCCAGTGGAGGAATCCCTCCTCCGCGGTCCGCTCCCGCGCCTCGGCCAGCAGTTCCCCGAACTTCGCGGCTTGCTCCTGGTCGGGCGGAACCTCCGCCTCGCCGGCGGCGATCACCACCGGATCGCCGAACTTCCCGGACAGCCAGGCGCGTACCGCCGCCCGCGCCTCGGCGGAACGGTCCTCCCGCCAGTCCAACGCGTGGAGGACCGACAGGAACGCCTCGAATGGCCGGGTCCGCTCCTGCACCCCCCGGAACAGGCGCTCCGACTCGGCGGCTTCCGCGATCTCGGCGTCGGTCAGCGCCTCAATGGCTTCCATCGGACGCGCGGCCCCCGCCGCCTTCCGCAGCGGTCCGCTCACAAAAAGCGGCCCGCCCTCCCGCATCGCCCGCGCCGTCGCCGGCCGCACCCACGCCCCGAACAGGCTGTCGCCGGCGCGGAGGTGGTGGTCGAGGAAGCCGAGCGGTGCACCCACGGTGAACGAATGCAGCCAGAGTGACACCTTGGCGAGCTCCACCGCCATCGGGTTCTTGTCCACGCCGTACACGCAGCGCTTCAGCACCATCCGCCGGACCAAGTGGCGGTCGTCGAGTTGCGACGCTTCGACTGTCCAGCCGCCGGAAGCCGCGTTCCGGCGAATCGTTTCGCGGATCCCTTCGATGCGGGCTGCGACCGGGGATTCGTAGCCGGGCGCGATCTCGTGCGCCTCCGCCAGCGCCTCGATCACCCGGTCCGTCAGGTAGTCCACGAGGCTCACCAGGAAGTGCCCGGAGCCCATCGCCGGATCGCAGACCCGCAGATCGAGCAGCCGGGAAGCGGCGTCCACTTCCGCTAGGAGCCTGTCCCGTAGGACGATTTCCGAACGTCATGGTGGGAAAACACAGTCGTGTTCACCCGCAAGAGAACCTCTCGGTGGTCGATTGTTGCCTTCATGGTGAGTGGTTCCGCATCTGGGTGGAACTTTTGTCCCCCTATTTTTTCTACGGGACAGACTCCTAGGTCCGCCGCGTCCGGTTCCCCGCTGCTTTGGGCGAGCTCCCGGGCGGCCCGGCGGAAAGCGGCGCGCGCGTCTTCGACCTTCGGGCCGACGGTCTCCCGGATGATGAGCCGGACGAGGCTTTCCGGGGTGTAGTAGCTGCCGGAATCCTTCCGGGCCAGCGCGTTGGGCCGGACGACCACGCCCGCCCCCTCCCGCGCGACTTCATGCTCCAGCAGCCGCTCATAGATCGAGCCGAGCTGCTGGACGGAGAGGTCCCGGTAGCTGATATAGCGCCGTCCCTCCGATGTCCCGCGAAACGTCATCGCGTCCACGATGGGGGCGAGCGCCGCGTTCCCGAGGGCGATGCGGTCCAGGAGCGGCGCCCGCGCCGGATCGAAGAGGCCGCCGTTGTAGGGCGGCAGGCCGAACGCCGGATCGCCCTCGTCAATGACGCGGCAGAGGTCTGCGACCGCGTGCCAGTAGCTCGTCGCCTTCGCCGAGAACGCCTCCCCCCGGTCGAGACGCGCCGCGATGTCGCTCCGCACTCGTTGGCGGAGGCCGATCGCCCGGTACTTCTCGTCGTCCACTGGGAGCAGGCCGCGGTCCTCGGCATAGAGGATGAACAACATTCGGTAGAGCAGGACCAGCGCCGCGTCCCGCACCTCACCGAGCGGGGCGTCGCCGGCTTGGGCGGCGATGGCTCGGACGAGCGACGGGAACACCTCACGGAAGACCACCTCCGACAGGTCGGCGGCGACCCGCTCTTCGAGGAAACGGCCGCCTTCGACCGCGCGGTCGAGGACGTTCTTCCAGTCGGCGTCGCGCCGGTGGAAGGCGTCCCGGCGGAAGAACAGCGCGAAGAACGTGAGGGCGTCCGTGGCCTGTTCCGGGGTCGGCGCGAAGAGGGTCGGCGTCCCGGCGAGCGCCGCCTCCAGGTCCACCTCGAAGAACTCGTCCGCGACCGACCGGGCGTCCGTGTGGTAGAGCCGCCAGCGGGCGCCGTTCGTCAGGATCCCCCAGCGGAGCCGGCCGCCGGTGACCACGCGCGCCTCCGAGAGATAGCGGAGCATCTGGGTGGCGGGGGCGATTCGATGCGCGCCGGAGGCGCGGTCGAGGTCGAGACCCCAGCGCTTCGACTCGACGAGGCAGACGCCGCTCGCGTAGCGGTGCGGCTCCTCCCGGACTCCGAGCGCCTGGGTCTTGTCGGCCTCAGTGGCGAAGAGGAGTCCGTCCGGGACGTCGCGGTGTCCGTGAAGCCCCAGGTTCTGTTGGCG
>MPMW01000056.1 GCA_002238705.1 Acidobacteria bacterium bin61
CCCATCCCTCCTCGACAGCCCCCCCGGTACGGGAACGCCAGACCTCCGGTCGGCATCGACCGCCGAGAGGCGGTCGAAACCGCACCTCCCCACCCTCTCTCACAGCCCACCCGGCTTGGAACGCCAGCCTCCACCAGGCCGGCACCCGCGGGCCGAGAGTTCGGAGCGCCGGCCTCCGGCCGGCATCGACCGCCGAGAGGCGGTCGAAACCGGATCACCCCACTCGTCCTCCACGGCCGAAGCGGCTTGGAACGCCGGCCTCCAGGCCGGCACCCGCGGGCCGGGAGGCCCGCGGAACGGGAAATCCCCACCCTCCTTTACATCCCAACCCGGCCCGGAACCCCCACCAACCTCAAAACCGCAGTCGCACCCCCACCCGCGCGACGCGCGGCGGCAGGATACCCACCACCGCCCCGAAGGAATCGTCCCGCGAGCCCTCGCCCACCACGCTGTTCAGGTTCAGCGCGTTGAAGACGTCCAGGTAGGTCGAGAACTCGGCGTCGCCCGGGAGTTCCAGCCGGTGGTCGAGCCGGAGGTCGAGGAGCGGCACGGCCGGTGACCGGGCCGCGCCCGGCGGTTCCACGATGACCTCGGTACTGCCCTGGGGAAGCGGCTCGCCGTCCAGGGTCTGGGTGAAGATGACGGACCGGTAGTTGGGCCAGCCGGAGTGCGCCCGGAAGGAGCCCGCCGCCGAGAACCCCCAGGGAAGCCGGTAACTCCCCGACACCCGGGCGATGAAGGGGCGATCCCAGAACGTCGGGCCTTCGTGCAGGTCTCCGTGGTTCGGGTTGTTCAGCAGGGGACCCGGAAATCCGGTGGCCTCGTCGATCTGGTCGCCCGGACCCGGGAGCCAGCCGATCGAGCGGCTGACGGTCACGGAGGCGAGAAGTTGCCAGCCCGCCGCGTACCGCTTTCGCGCTTCCAGGATGAGCCCCTGGTAGGTGGAGCCGATTCCCGGGTTGTACAACCGGAAACGGCTTTGTCCGAGGGTGGCGGGATCCTGGAGCCAGAGCGTGAGGGGAACGTCGTCCGCGCTCCCGCGCACGAAGTCCCGCCCGGGATCGAGGTGATGAACGGGACTCCAGGCGTTCTCCGGCACCCCGACATCGGTGTCCTCGATCAGGTTGGACTCCCGGCGGAGAATCCCGGTCAGACCAATGGTGATCCCGAACGGGACTTCCCGATGGATTCCGACCGTCAATTCGTCGGTGCTGGGCTGCTTCAGATCGGGGTCCACCTCATTCAGCACCGGAATGAAGACGCTGAGGGGCGAGGTGAAATCCACTTCGCCCTCGTCCACCAGCGAGTTGAAGTTCCGGTCGTCGAACCGGAATCTTGCCGACGCGCGCGCATTCGGATTCGCGTAGCCGGGAACCGTTACCCCCATTTGATGCAGATAACGCCCCGCGCTCAGTCGGATCTGGGTCCGCCCGTCTTCGGTGAGCTGGTAATTGATGCCAAGCCGCGGGGCTACTCCCAGCCACGAGACGAGTCCGGACTCTCCGGCGGTCGTCCCCGGAATCCCGAAGTTTGCGAAAGCCTCGCTCCAGGCGCCGGGTTCGTTCTCCTGATCGGGATATCCACCGCCCCACCAGTCTGCCCGTAGTCCGGCCTCCAGGACCAGGCGCCCCCGCACCAGCGTGTCCTGCACAAAGAAGCCGAGGTTTCGGGTGTGGTTCCGGACTGCGACCGGATCGTTGTACAGCGTGACCTCGATGGGGAACACCCGGTCGTGGATGTAGACGATCCCGCCGTACAGGTCATGCGTGGTCCGCACCGGGTTCCAGGTGGTTTCGAGGCCCACCTTGAACTCGTTCGTTCCGCCGAAGAGACCATCCCGAAACAGCGTGGCGGTCGCACTCGCTTGCCAGCGGTCGCGTTCGTAGATGGTGTTGGTTCCCGAGCCTCCGTACCAGACGCCCGTGTTCAACTCCCAGCGTGAGAGCCCGGGTTCCCGGTCGGGTTGCTGCCCGTAGGGGAAGTAGAGGTCCAGGCGGCTGAGGCGCGCCTCCGCGAGAACGGACTCGCCAAAGACGCCGGACCAGGACAGTTGTCCCACTGTGGTCGACGAATCCTGATGGAAAGTGTTTTCCGGACGGGGGCGGAACAGGCTTGCCCCGCGGTAGGGGCGAAATTTGTCGTTCCGATAGAAGAAGAGACCGATCTCGTGCCCCTCGGCCACGCGCAGGCTGCCGCGGGCCAACACGTTGTTCAGTTCGGTGAGGTCCACGCCCGGTTCGCCGCCTTCGAAGAAGAACCCTGGCAGGAACGGTTCGACCCGGAACCTGGAGACATTGAAATAGAACCAGGCGCGGTCGCGGCGCAGGGGGCCGCCGAGTTCCGCGCTTCCGTCGAAGAGCGACTTGAGACGATTCGCCTGTCCGACCCCCCGGGCGCGGAGAGCGTCGTCGAGGTTTTCGGCCTGGAAGCGCTCGTGTTCGTAGAAGAAGCTGCCGCTGCCGGCGAACTGGTTGGTGCCGCGCCGGGTGACGATGTTCAGGAAGACGCCCGGGGTCTGGATCTCCGCCCGGTGTCCCGCGGTCGAGACCTCGATTTCCTCGAAGCTGTCGAAGGAGTAATAGGCGATGCTTGCTCCCATCGCGGCGGGGTCCGTCACGTTCACGCCGTTCAGGTAATACTGGTTCTGCGTCCACGCCGAGCCCGCCGCCGAAAACAGGGACTGCTGGCCGCTCTCGGCCCCTCCCACGTTGATCTTGGACATCATGATTCCGGGGGTCTGTTCCAGCACCGTCCAGATGTCGCGCGTATTCGGCAGATCCTCGAGCATGGGCCGGTCGACGGTTTCCCGGACTCCGCTGCCACGAAGGTCGAGGAGGCGGCGGGAGACTGCCGCGACGCTCTCGGTGATTCCGGCGACGGCCAGTTGCAGCCGGACTTCGACAACCGACCCCGCGTCCACCACGACATCGGCAGGCGGCGAGTCCTCGAATCCGGGATGCATTGCCGTGATGTTCCAGATGCCGGGCTCAAGTCCGGCGAAGCCGAACCGCCCGGAAGGTCCGGCGGCCTGTTCACGCCGGATTCCGCGCCCCGGAAGCATCAGGGACACCCGTGCGCCCGGCAGGACCCCGCCGGTGGCGTCCAGCACGACGCCGTCCACGCCGCCGGTCGGTTGTGCGGTCCCGGGCGCGGGAAGGGCGGCGACAAACGCGCTCAGAAGAGCCGCCGCGAGAAAGCGGCCACGGGCCGGCGGCGTGGCGGAGAGGGAGGGATTCGAACCCTCGGCGCGGTATCCCGCGCAACTGCTTAGCAGGCAGCCCTGTTCAGCCACTCCAGCACCTCTCCAGCGCCCGCCTCAGACGAAGGTTTCACCGCCGGGACAGGGATGGTACACCGGTCCGGGGAGCGCCCGTGTCGCAGCGGCGGACGGCGCTGAATCCTGCTATCCTCATGCGTTCCCGCGATACTGGGAAGTCGTCCAATGGCAGGACACACGGCTCTGGACCGTGGAATCGGGGTTCGAGTCCCTGCTTCCCAGCCAGCCGGGTGGGGACGCAAGGGGCGCTGGCCCAACAGGAGGCCCCGAGCCCAAAGGCGAAGGAGATTCCGATGAGAAAACACATGACTTCGAACGCCGCACTCGTGGCGGTCGGCCTGCTGTTTGTTGCGCAAACGGCCATGGCCCAGATGGGTACCGGCCGGGTCGCCGGAACGGTGAAGGATCAGGACGGCAATCCCATCGAGGGAGCCACCGTAACCGCGCAGGCGGGTGACTCGGGGCGAGCCCTCGAAGCCACCACCGACGGCCGCGGCCGCTGGGCCATTCTCGGCTTCCGGTCGCGCGCCTACGACTTCTCGGTCCAGGCGCCGGGCTTCATGCCCTACAACTATCAGGCGCCGATGAGGCAGGCGGGGAAGAACCCCGACATGGATCTCATTCTGGAGCGGGCCCAGATGGGCCGGTCGGCGGGAACCGGTGGAGGTCTGCTCGCGGAGGCTCAGGAACTGCACCAGGCAGGAAGGTATGACGAGGCCCTCGGGATGTACGATGAGGTGCTCGCGGCCGATCCGACGGTGTACCAGATCAACCTGAACCGGGCCGCCGTGCTCCGGGAGCTGGGCCGGCCGGATGAAGCAAAGGCCGCCTATCAGATCGTGCTGGATCAGGAACCCGGCAACGCGGCAGCGCTCGTGTCACTGGGCGAGATGGCGATGGCCGACTCGGACATGAACGGGGCGCTCGCGTACTGGGAGCAGGCGGTCGATTCCACCCAGGACGAGGTCATCCCCTACAACGTGGCGCAGATCTCCTTCCAGAACGGGGAAACGGACAAGGCGATCGAGTACTACCTGATCGCCGCCGACCGGCGCGCGGATTGGGCCGAGCCGTTCGTGCAGATCGGGATCGTCTATCTGAACATGGGCGACTTCCCGGCGGCCGCCGAACAGTTCGAGATGGCGATCGAGGTGGAACCGGAGAGCGCCGCTGCCGCGCAGGCACAGGCGATGCTGGACGCCCTTCCGAAGCCGGAATAGAGCAGGGCGCCGCTCCCCGGTTCTCCCGGGTGGAGCCAGGCGGAATGGATCGCCGGGCGAGCCCCCACCGGGAGAGTTGGGTCGCCTGGGTTTCGCTACCGGCGGTTTCTGACTGGAGGGGTGGCCGAGCGGCTTAAGGCGGTGGTCTTGAAAACCACTGACCCGACAGGGTCCGGGGGTTCGAATCCCTCCCCCTCCGCCGCCGGGGCCGGGAGCTATGGCCGAAAGTGGGTGACGGCATGATCAGGCGGCGGCGCAGGTTTGTGTTTCGTCGGCTTTGATGCCGTCGGTGAACGGGACGCCCTCGATGACCCGGGGCAGTTTCTCGTAGCCGTTGAGACGGCTCCAGGTCTTACTGGCGGCGATGACCAGCTTGAAGACCATCGCCAGCGCCGTCTTGTGCGAGAGACATCCCTCGCTGCGAACGGTGCGATGCCGGACGGTGGCGAAGACGCTCTCGATGGGGTTGGTGGTCCGGATGTGCTGCCAGTGCTCGGCCGGGAAGTCATAGAACGCCAGCAGCGCTTTCCGGTCCTTCGTCAGGCAGGTGGCCGCCTTCGAGTACTTGGCCTGGTATTTGGCCGCGAATGTGTCCAACGCCGCCTCCGCTTCCTTCCGGTTCGCCGCCATCCAGATCTGATGGAGGTCCTGCTTCGCGTTCCGCTGCCGGGACCTGGGCAACGCGTTGAGGACGTTCGCGGTCTTGTGGACCCAGCAGCCCTGGCGGCGGGTCTTCGGGAAGACCTCGTCCAGCGCCTTCCAGAAGCCGAGCGCCCCGTCCCCGGTGGCCAGCTCCGGAGGAACCGCGAGGCCACGCCCCTTCAGGTCCAGGAGCAGCTTCCGCCAATTCTGGGCGCTCTCCCGGAACCCGTCTGGAACCCCAGCAGTTCCTTCTTGCCCTCGGCCGTCGCCCCGATGAGAACCAAAACGCACTGCTTCTCGTCTTCCAGCCGCCTCTGGAGGTAGATCCCGTCCGCCCAGACGTAGACGTACCGCCGACCCGAGAGATCCCGGCGCCGCCAGCGCTCGTGCTCCGCCTCCCACTCCGCCTTCAAACGACCGATCACTCCCGGTGTCAGCGCCGACGCCCC
Source organism: Acidobacteria bacterium bin61 (assembly GCA_002238705.1). GTDB lineage: Bacteria > Acidobacteriota > Vicinamibacteria > Marinacidobacterales > Marinacidobacteraceae > Marinacidobacterium. Next base: position 5,589 of record MPMW01000056.1, read on the forward strand.
GGGCCCCACCAGCTCCGACAGCGCCTCCCCGAAGTCCCCGCTCGATACCCCCAGCCAATACAGCGTCGCCAGTGCCGCATCCAGCGAACGCGTCCGCCGCGCGAACCGAGGCAGGGTCCGCGACGAAAACCGGATCCGGTCCTCCCCCGCTGCTCCCGCGGTCCCGAACCTTCGGACGCCGCACCTCGACCGGCCCGATCCCCGTCAGAATCGCCGCGCCGGACCATGCCCATGGCGCACCAGACGCCGATGACCGCATTCCTTCCGCTCATCCGTATAGGCCGCCAGCTCCGCAGCCACCTCCGCCTCGCGCGCATGCCGCAGAAGTCTCCGGGCTCCCACCCGCAAGACCTCCGCCAGCGGATCCTCAACTCCCTCTGGTGAGGGAAGGTAGACAACGGTACTCTCCGTCATGGCGTATCACTCCTCCTGGGAGATGTGGAAGTTGAGCAACCCGCACGATACGCCACCCCCTTCTCCGCTGTCACCCACTTTCGGCCATAGCTCTCAGGGGAGTGGAGGGGGCTTACTTCCGAAGCGATCTGTTCGCACGACGCCGCGTGCTTATGGACCAGTGGTCAACGTTCCTGACGGCGACCCAAGGCAAGGTGGTCCGACTCTATGGATGAGCAGAGGTAGGCGGCACCGGACACAGTAAAGCGAAGACGTTTCCGAGCAAGGGAGGATTGTGCGGGATGTGTTGGGATGCTCAACCGTAGAATGGTTGGCCTAGGAGTCTGTCCCGTAGAAAAAATAGGAGGACAAAAGTTCCACCCAGATGCGGAAAAACTCACCATGAAGGCAATAGTCAACCACTGAGAGGTTCGTTTGCGGGTGAACACGACGGTGTTTTTCCACCATGACGTTCGGAAATCGTCCTACGGGACAGGCTCCTAGAATGAGCTTCAGGAGTGGAGGGCCAGTTCTCGCCTTGGGGCTCTTGGCGAGTTGTGGGGGCGACGGGGACGCTCCTGTGTCCACAACCCCGGACGCTCCCGTGCCAGCAACCCCCGCTCCTCCGCCACCGCCCCAGTTGGAACCACCGACCCGGATATGGGCTGTCGAGGTGGGCGAGACCTTCATCGTGTGGGAGTGGAACGCCGTCAACTTCGCGACCGGTTACGAGGTGTCCACCTTCCCCTTCTACGAAGACCCGGGCCCCGGCAAGCGTGGCGAAGCAGTCTTTAGCGAGACGACATCAGTCCGGGTGGAAGGACTGCCCCCGGACACTGGTATGGCCGTGATCGTCAGAGCCGTTGCCGAGACTGCCACCGGGCGTGTGGAAGGGCCGTGGTCGAACCAGTCCGCGCTGCTGGCGCACCGGCGCGCTCACGCCGTCTATACGCTGCGGGCCGAGGTGTTGATCTGTTCCGATGAGCGGGAGCGGGCGGGGAATTTCAGCCGCTTGTTGGTGCATGAGTGGGACGGCACGCCGTTCCGGGTGGATATGGTGGACACCTTCCCGGATGAGGCGATGCCGCGCATCGCGGAGCGTCTGCTGGAGCCCGTGGAGGACTTGGCGGACCGGATCGAGGACCAGCTCGGTTACCGGATTCTGGAGGGAGGTGAGGTCCTTCCGCCGCCCCCAGGGTGGCCTCCCACCGAACGGCAGCTCTCCGAGTGGCGGTGCCCGCCGCGTGAGCCGGGGCAGATTCAAGGGCTCTACGTGGATCGCTCGGTAGGTGGTACCGACGGGTCAGCATGGCTACCGTGCGTGGCATTCCGGTATCACCCGGCGGCGGTGACCAACGGGGGGCTGGTGAACCCCGGTGCGAGGACCGGCTACGACGCTTTCGTGGACGGCGTGACTTTCCATGAGATTTTCCACGTACTCGGTTTCACACACCCGGAGGATGTCGAGATGCTGTCCCGAGGTATCGGTGTTCCGATGAGCTATCCGCTGCGCTGGACGCTGTATCCTGACGCCGATTCCGTGTTCCGGCAGGACATTGATGCTCTGGGGTGCGTGTTCCCACACCCCGATTTCCCGCGTGAGTGACCCTGGGTTGCCTGTCAAGGCGCAGCGGTCGAGATGGGGCCCGTGGCGATGACGCGGCCTTGTCGCCGCGCACCAGCGCATGCCCGCTCTTTGTCGCCGCTGCCAGCTGCGGCGGCGCATCAGGTCCAGCGCCCGCGCAACGTCGCGGCGAGCGTTCTGTAGTCCTAGTGCGGTGTCCCGCAAATCCTACGGCATTCGACCGGCGATGCATCCCGGCTGAAGACCCACCACGAGTGAGCCGGCGGTCGTGGCGTGGCGCTGTCGGACTCCGAAGGGAAGACGAGGGACTCCAAGCAGAAAGGGAACGGCCACAGCGGCGGGCAACCCCTGCCGCGCGCAATGCGCGCCCCCGATCCGCGTCATCCTGTCACTCGATGAAGGGACCGACCACGCAGCTTCCTATGAAAAGAACCCAGAACAAGCCGACCGCGAGGCTCATGAGGGCCGCAAAAGCCGTGAAGCCATGGCCTGCCGTCTTGCGAATCACCGACCAGGCCCGATCCCACCGTTCTCTCCGAGCAAGGTGAACTGCTGGCTCAACATCGGAGGCTTTTTCGCCCCGGTTGGCGGGTCTGGTCGGACGATGTGCCTGTAGTCGTTCCAGAACACAGAGAAGCCCAATCACAGCCGCGAGTAGGCAGCCTGAGGCTACGAGATCGAGCACGGCCGATGAACTGTGCTCTAGTCCCGGTGTCCCTCCACCCCCAGAGCCGAGCATCACACCCAAGATGTTTCCCTCATTCGTCGCGTCGATCTGCCGCAGCAAGAGCAGCACGTTCCGTGTGAGCGGGTACGCCATGGCGACCGCAGCCAGGCCGAGCGAACCGCGACCGATGCGCCACCAGTTGATGTTCACGCGACCCTCTAGCTCTGGCGGGGGAGGAATCGACATCTAGGGGGCGGGGATGCCGCGCCCCCGGTCTTGAGCCCAGATTTTCCTGAGAATCACTACCCGCATGGCGCTTATACCAGCGGGTCAGACATAGCGCAACGTTGACGAGTCATCCCCTTGACCGCATCGCTTCAGAAACGTCGGGGATCTCCTCAACCGCTTTCTTCAACCAGTGCGGTTCCTCGCCGGTGGCGTCCCCAACGCGCAGTGTCGGCGCCAGATACAGGGCCCACTCCGGATGGCTCGCCTCGAGACTGACGCGGTCGAGACCCAGGTGGCCGACCGTTTCCTGGATGAACCGGCGCTCGTTGGGGTGGACCGTGCCGTCTGCCTCGGCTATCTCCACAAGGATTCGCATCAACAGGGCCGCATCGTCGGGGCCGAGCCCGGCGCTCGCGAGTTCGGCGGTCGCGTTTCGCACGGTGCCCGAGGGGTCGGCGGCGAACTCCGCTCCGACTTCCGACAGCGCCGGGTCCACCGCTTCGGCCGAATGGCCCAGTTGAATGGCGATCGAGCGGACGCAGTCCACTTCGGCGTCGGCGATCTCGCCGTCACAGGCCATGCAGCCGAAGGCAATCACAAGGTACTGGTTGAGGAATTCGTATGCGCTCAATTCGATGCCCCTTTCGAGGGCTTTCCGAACCCGATGCGGCGAGGGGGCGTCCCGTCGTCTCGCTCGCCGCTCCGGTCAAACCCGTCGTGCATCCGTTGGTAACGGGCGATCTGCTCACGGCTCAGCGAAGGAGGATTGCGTCGGATCGCATCCATCAGGTTCTTCTCCGAGATTCCGCGAGCATCCTCGGCGAGGGCGATCCGCGCCGCTTCATCCACCAGGAACCGGATGTCGCTGGCGATCCGCCCCTCGGTCCGGTCGGCCAGCCGGCCCAGATCAACTTTGCCGTCGAGCGGCCGTTCTTGCAGGTGGAGACCGAACATCGATTCCCGCGCTTCCCGATCCGGAGGACCGACGTAGAAGGTCTTGTCGAGGCGACCGGTCCGAAGCACCGCCGGGTCCAGCCGATCCGGTTGGTTGGTGGCGGCGATCACGAACACTCCGTCATCCGCGGCCCGGTTCAACTGCGTCAACCACTCGTTAACTGTCGCAGCGCGGTGGGAATCGAGTTCCGCCGCTCGCGTCGGAACCAGGGCATCCACCTCGTCCACGAACAGCACGCACGGCGCCTGCTTCCGAGCCCGCTTGAACAACTCCGCAATCCTGAGTTGCGAGCCGAAGATGTAGGTGCTGCCAACGTCGGAGGGACGAATCGCCTCGAAGCCGAACCCGATCTCCTGCCCGAGACACTCGGCGAAGAAGGTCTTGCCGCAGCCCGGTGGGCCGAAGAGAAGGATCCCATTCGGGATTCCGACGCCGAATTGACGGTACCGCTCCGGGGTGCGGAGCGGCTTCACAACATCGGCGACGAGCGTGTCCTTGAGTCCTTTCATCCCGGCGATCCGATCCAGACCGCGAGGCCCTGAACTGTCCTCCCTCTGGGAAGCTCTTCGGACCGCGCGCGAATGCTCCGCGGCGTCTTCGTCGCGCGGGCGTTCGCCGATGGCGTCCCGAAACGCGCCGGCGTCCTCGAAGCGTTTTCTGGGGTCCAGTGCCAACGCCCGCAGGAGGAGTCTCAGGTCCGCGTCCGGTGGCGCCCCATAGATTTGCTGCGCCGGCAGCGGTGGCGGTCCCTCGCGGCGCCGGGTGGCCAAGTCGCTGGTATGGGCCGGCTCCCGACCACTTGACGTCGCGGCGTCGGTCCACGGCGGAGTACCGAACAGCACGTGGAACCACACGGCGCCCAGCGAAAACACGTCCACGGAGGGCGACAGAACCGGAGCGTCGAGGTACTCGTTGGGGAGGTAGCGCGGGTCGGCGCCCGGTGCGGGTGACGCTGCACCGTCGCTCACCCGGCGGGCGCCGCCGAAGCCAACCAGGACCGCGCGGCCGACGTACTCGGTTCCGGCATCGAGGACCACATGGGCGGGCGTGAGCCGATTGTGAAGAACCGGGTCGCCGCGCAGGTGCAGCCGGGCCACGTTCGCGATCAACCCGCGCATCAGTTCTCGGGCGTGCCCGGGGGAGAGAGCGATGTTGCGCGCAAGGAGCGCCTCGAGTGTCTCCCCCGGCACGAGCTCCATCAGCACATACGGTCGGCTGTCCTCACCAATCGCGCCTGTCTCCAGCACCCGCGGGATCCCGGGGTGGTCGAGCGACTCCAGAATCTTGATCTCGGGGAGCTGTCCGTCGCGCTCCGGGGCGCCGACCCCGGTCCGGGCAGGGGCGAAGACCTTGAGGAACCCGCGAGCGCCGTTCACCCGCCGGACGCGGTATGCCTCCGTTGCGCCTCCGGAATCGCTCCCGGCCACGAAGCGGACGCGCCAACCCGGGAGGGGCTCGTCGCCTTTGCGGTACATGGATTAGACCTGAGGTAGATCCCTCGGATCGAGCTCCTGCCCCGGCCGGTCGGCCCAGAGCAGCCAAACCCGATCGGCATGGCGATGGACTTCGTCGTCGGAGCCACCGGAAAGGACGACCTGCACCGCGGCGTCGACGGCGTGGCGGGCCTGCGCCGGGTCCGTCCACTGGATTCGGGCGTAACCGTGTTGCGCCCACATGATGAAGGAACGGTTGATGTCGCTCTTGTTGCGCTCGTACCGGAGTGTTCGCATCCGGTCCAGCAGTTCCCGCCCAAGGCGCGGGTCCTGTCGCTCTCTCACCGCCTTGAAGGCCGCGCTGATTTCGCGAAGCTGCGGGTCGGTGGACCCCCCGTCGGCGTCCTGATCGACAGTCAGGTCGTCCCAGACCTCGTCCAGATCCTCCTCGAGCCGCTGCCAGGTGGTGTTGTCCAGGATTCCGTAGAGATCCTTCAGGGCTTCCTTGAGCCGGTCCACAGCCTGCGACCAGCCGCCGGTGTCGCCCCGGCCCGCGCGCTCGCGGAATTGCTCTGTAGCGTCGCGCAGATTTGTCTCGATGCGGCGCAGTTCGGGCAGCGCCGCGCCGCGGCTTCCCCGCAACTCCCTGAGGTGGGTACGGGCCTCGTCAACCTCTTGTTCCACCCACTCTCGCGGCGGGTCCGACGAGGTGCGCATGTCCGGGATGTCGAGTTCGTACTCCTCGTCGAGCGTCTCGAAGAAAACCGTGACGCGTACGGGTACGCCGCTCGAATCCTGGGTCCGGACGGCCAACCGGAAAGGTGTGCCGTCGGGCACCACCTGCTCCACCTCGTCTCCCCGCAGTGCGAGGGTCATGACTTCGTCGCCGCAGTAGGCGACCCGTTCTCCGTCGGCGCCACTCCCCCCTTCGAGAATCCGGATGCGAAGGCGGTCTTCGGCCCCGGGGCGGAGCTGGGTGGTCGTGCGCAGGGTGACGACCCCCGTCACGGGGAGGGGACACGCCTTCTCGGCGCCTTCCAGCATCCGGAACACCCGCCGGGTGCGATCCTCGTTCCAGGCAGCGACGCCGAGGTCCGCCGTCAGCGGAGAACCCGTGAGTTGCACCCCCTGCACGATGGTGAACTCCGAGGGATTCGTGGGAACCGGGATTCCCCGAGCCGTTCGGGCGGTCAGCGCGAAGGTGTTGGCGCGGCCGGTCTGCAGCAACACCTCGAAGAGGGTTCCGGCTGGCTCGAGCGCCAGCCATTCGCTGGACCACCCTTCCCGCCGGAGCTCGATCTCGACCGGTCCGAACCGGTCGGCACCCCGGGATCCCGCAAACGGACGGTCACGAACTCCTCTTCGTTGATCGTGGTGGTTTCGTGCTCCACCACGAGCGCCAGCACGTTGGGCCCTGCCTGTTCCAGCGAACGGGCCACGATCCTGCCGTCGAGAGGGACGGTGGAGGCGTAGAGCGCCGCACCCCGGGCGACGGCCGTCATCGGGTCCACGGAACTGTTCGGTGGCCGCAATTGGTCGGCGACCATGTTCCGCAGGATCGGCAAGTACGTGGGGCCGCCCACCAGCACCAGCTCGTCGAGGTCCGCTCCCCGGAGCCCGTTCCGCTGCAGGAGCAGGTTCGACTTGTCGATGGCGCGCTGGAAGTAGGGCGCCACGATAGGACGAATCTCGTCATGGGACACCTGGAGGTCGAGGTCTATCTCCTGACTGTCGCCGAGCCGAATCCCCATGTCGGACTCTATGAAATAGGGATCCTGGGTACTGAGTGCGATGAGGGCTCCTTCGGCGAACTGCCGGAGCCCCTGGCGGAGGTGCTCGTTGCCAGCCTCGGACAGGTCCTCCACGGACACCTGCTTGGCGATCTCAGGCCAGAGGAGCCGCACCACGACAGCGAGGTCCAGATCCTTGCCGCCGAGCCGGTTGTCGCCCTCGGTGTCCTTGACCGTGATCTGGCCTTCCTCGGCGAGGACGAGCGCGGCGTCGAACGTGCCGCCGCCGAAGTCGAAGACCAGCCACTTCGCAGAGGCGCCCGGTTCCGCCTCCAGCCCGAATGCCATCGCGGCGGCCACCGGCTCCTGCAGCAGGTGGCATTGCTCGATACCGGCGAGCGTTGCGGCCTTCTGCGTGGCCTGCTGCTGTGGAATCCGGAAGGCGGCCGGAATGGTGACCACTGCTGCCTCCGCGCCCGCGCCTCCGCGGAGCCGGGCGAAGCGCAGCAGGCCCTTCAGCACCTCAGCGGAAAGCTCCTCGGACGAAACCGCAATGTCCGGGCGGGAAGAGGGGCGGTAACGGTGGTCCGTTCCCATGGTCCTTTTGAACTCGAGGAAAGCGTTCTGCTCCTGATCGTTGGCCCCGGAGTTCCGGAAGCGTTCCCGGAACCACTGGTTGCGAGCCCGCTGGCCGACTCGGATGCCCCGGCTCGTGTAGTGGATGGCGCTCGGTGTAGTGTCGTGTTGGAAGTCATTCTTCAGAATCGTCACCGTTCCCCGGTCCACGAGCGCGATGGCGGAGTTCGTGGTCCCGAGGTCAATTCCGTAGTGGATGTGGTGGCTGGACATGGGTGACTCCCTCGTCGTCCGTCAGGATGGGGCTGAACTCCTACTCGTTCCGCGCAATCTGGACACTGGCTGATTGGACGATCTCCCCCCGGAACCGCACCTCCGGCGTCTTGACCCACGAGATCACCTCGCGCCTCGGCGCGAGGCTTTCGTCGGTGATCCAATCGTCGGGGATGACGTCCAGCCCCGGGTCATATCGCTGACCGTGCAGCGCCGTGATCTCGTAGCCGCGAGTTCCGAGGTTCTCCTTCATCCGCCGGACGACGCCCAGAAGCTTCTTGTGGCCACGCGCCGCGGTGTCCATGTGGCGGAGATTGTTCTCCATCCGGTTGATCTCGTTGCACATGAGGAGCACCAACTTGTGGTCCGCCTCGGCATCGTCCGCGGACGGTGCCTCCCGCGACAACAACTCCTCGAGCGCCGCGAGGGTCTTCCCCGACTGTTCGCCCGACTCGGCCAGGAACTCCCGCAGCCCGCTCCACGACTGGTCGAAGCGTTTCCCGAGCCCGTCCGTCCGGCGGCGGCTCCATCGCCACAGGAAGCCCACCCCGAGTCCCGCGAACGCGAGCACGCCCAGCGCGTATCCCGCCGCGCGCCGGTCCCCCGCCGATCGCTCCCTCACTTCGGCCGCCAGCCGAGCCCGGCCAGTATCGGCAGCGCTTCTGATCGACGCGAGATCCCGCTCGACCTCGGCGGCCCTCTCGGCCTGTTCGCGGTCGTGAGCATCGGCGCGATCCGCGAGGTCGCGCCGAGCGGCCTCCGCTTCTTCGAGAGCGGCTTCCAATTGCCGAATCCTGCCGGCGTCGCGTTCGCGGCCCGCCTCGAGCGCGCGGACGCGCTCCGACATCGCGGTGGCGGCCGCCTCGAGCTCTTCGAGTCGCCGTCTGCTTTCCTCCTGCGCCTCCTGCACCGCGTTCGCCAGCGTCCCCCCGGTCGGGCGCTGCACGTTGGCGCCTGCGATGCCCGGAATCAGCACGAGGCCGACCAACAACACCAACAGCAGTGCCGCGAACACTCCGGCGCAACCCGACCGCGACGCCGCGGCCGCTTCGGCGGCCTTTCCCGCCACCTCCCGGTTGTGACGCAGGATCCGGAGGTTCTCCCGCAGCCGCCGTACACAGTCGTCATTCACAGGGAATCTGCCACGACGGACGCCTGGTTCCCTGACGCTACAGAAAACCGCGGACAGCCGTGTGAGGATGCGTTCTCCCCCGAAATGGCCGCCGCTCGCGTTGTGGGCCCCGACTGCAAGAGACAGCAGCCGATGGCAGACACTTGAGTTCATCGCCACCATCTCGGAATCCCCTCCTCCGCCCGGCTCAGCGAGCGGGGAGTCGACCGCGTTGAGGGTCCTGAGCGTCACGGTGACGGACGAGGTCGGGGGCCCTTCGGGATTCAACGACTCCACCACAAAGGTCTCCAGCCTCGACGGGGCCGCATCCCCATCCTCACCCAGAGCATCGCACATAGCGAACCACGCTCCCATCGCGGTGAACGCGGGGCCGAACCGCTTCCGTTTACGTTCGTTGGCTTCCATGCGCCGTAGCGCGGCCACGTCGTTGTGGGCCCGCTCACGCGCGGCCTCGCCACACGCAACTTCGGCGGCGTACTCACTGATGGGAAGGACTTCCAGAATGACCTCCAGCGAAACCTCACCATCCTCGGCCCGGTCGTTGAAGTACACCGTGGTCGTGCTCACCAGAGCTTCCGCGCCCGCGTCCGCGAGGGAGCGAAAGAGGTAGTCGTCGGTTGAAACCGCCCGGGCAAGCGCCGGAAGCTGGACTTCGAGCACCGCCTGCAACTCCCGGGCAGCGTTGTTCGCGCCGGAGGGATTCCGCCGGCAGGACGCCTCGCAGGCCTTGATCGCCCGCTCGATTTCCTCCCGGGTGGCGGAGCCGAGTTCGGCTTTGAGTGGGGCGAGGCGCGGCCCCCCGGCATCGAGCGCTTCCGCCAATTCCTGGCCGGAGACGGACACGCCGTAACGCTTGGTTTCCTCAATCGCCCGTTTGATGGCCTCCCCGAAAGCCTCGACAACGGCCCCGGAGTCCCGCGCAGCCAGCTCGTCTCCAAGGGAGGCGCAATAGCGCACCAGGTCCGGCTCCGGGAGTTGTCCCACAAGCCGCGCTTTCGCGCGCAGCCCGTACAGGATCCGGTCCCGTCGGAGTTCTCTTCCGCCAGGTCCCGCCTCGCTGCTCGGGGGGTCGAGACCCAGCAACAGGGAGAGGGTACCGAGGTTGTTCAAGCTCGGAGCGGTCGCGGCGTCCACAGGACGCGACCCGATCCGGGCGAGGGCTTCGTAGGCGTCGCGTGCCTTTCCGTGCGCCAGCAGCCGGAGCGCGTGGGCGTCAAGCGGCCCGCCGCGGGTGAACCAGAAGAGACCGTGCTGCATCCGTTCGCGGCCGTCGTGGAGCTGTTTGATCGCCCGGCCGAGCGTGGACGAATTCCGGTGACAGCGTCTCGAAATGTAGAGATCCTCGTCGAACTCAAGAGGCTTCCCGATCCGCAGATAGGCCTCGGACCGGGCTTTCCGGCGGGCCCGCTCCTTTGTCGTGCAGTCGGCCGGTAGGCCCAGGACATGGAAGGGGTTGTCCAGTATCAACCTGATTTGTCCCAATGTCGGGGAAGGCTCACGGGCCAGAAAACCGGGGAAGGCACGCGCGCGAGGTCTGGGGAGCACATCGTCGGGGACGCCATCTTTGCCCCGAGTCCGCCAGAGGATGGTCTGGAGGTGAGGGAGCGCGCACGACGTCGTTCTCGACGGACTGCGGAGAGCGGTAGTCGTCCACGTTGCACGGAGCGCAGCGTTCCTCGGGTGCGACCGTCAGCCCGCGCCACATCGGCGCGGGGGCTGGCGGCGGCGGCGGCGGGGGGGGGGGCGGGGGCGGCGGGGGCGGGGGGGGGGGGGGCGCGGCACTGTCGGAGCTGGCGGAGGTGAAACGCTGGGCGCGCCGTCGCCGCCGCAGCCAACGAGACCGAAGAGGCAAGTCGCGACCGCTGCGGTCAAGTGCATTGTTGGGCTCTCTTTTCCCTCCGGAACCTCGTTCCGGAGGAAGAGCCCGCCGCCAAGATCCCGTTTGACACGTGTCCTACACGCGTGTCACCTACATGAGGTTACCAACCCGAACGGACGAATTCGGCCCAAACCGAAGGAATCCTGGCGGCCGGGACGGGATTCGGCCTCAGCCGTTGCGCGCGAACCCTCGGTGCGGAGTCAGCCTGCTACTGTTGCGCGCCCGCTTCCGGCGGACACGACG